>JBBQUB010000142.1:0-7921 GCA_038212865.1 Actinomycetales bacterium | reverse complement strand
GCCCAGCGATCTTCTACCGCCTCGGGGCTCTACGAACCGGAGCAAAAGTCAACGTTGCTCGGAAGGACGGATCGACCGCGACATTCACCGTCGACCGGATTGAACGCTTTCGCAAGGACAAGTTCCCGACTGCGCTGGTCTACGGCAGCCGCAACCGGGCCGAGCTGCGCCTGATCACCTGCGGCGGCTCGTTTGATCCCAAGAGTGGCCACTACGTCGACAACATTGTCGCGTTCGCCCATCTCGTCGAGTAGGCCTCACCGTCAGCAAGCCTTTCCCCATGGGGAACGGAGCCCCGCATGACACGCCGGCGTCTCGATCCACCACATCTGGCAGGCGCCGCGCGGATGAACCGGCGGAGTACGGCATACGTGATCACCGGTAGTCCGCTGCGAGGTCGGTATGTGGGGTTCCACGTCCACCGCTCGCAGGTTCACCTCTCGCAGGTCCACCGTCCGCCTGCTCACCGCTGACCCGCCGGGGCAGGCGTCAGGCGATCCTGGGCCAGGGGGTCAAGACTTTTGGGAGCTGGTATGCCGTCTCGCCCTCTGGTGTGGCCGTCACCGGTGGCCACATGGGCGGCTACGGCTACTGAGGCTTGAGCACTTCCAAGGTCAGAGCACTTCCAGAGGCCCGAGGATGGTGGTCGTCTGAACGGCCACACATCGGGTTGGTGCGCCTCAGATTGGCGTGCCTCAGGTCGAGAGACGGAGCAACGCTCGCCCGGACATGGTCCTGATCTCCACGACCGCGATGTTCTGTCGGGCCAGCGAGGTCGCACCCATGAGGGTGATCTTGCGGTCGGGTAGGGCCTTCCAGGTCGCGACCTGCTGGGCGACGCCGCTGCGGTCGATCACGATCAGCGAGTAGGAGGCTCCGGCGGCCGAGGAGTAGCCCTTGGTGTTGTACGAGCAGGTCAGGTCGATGCGGGTGCCCCAGGCCATCTCCACCAACCGGGCGCTCGCACTGACCGGCGATGGCACCACAGCCGTGAGCGCCAGATTTGCGCTGCCGGAGGTGGATGAGGGAGGTGACGCAACCGGTGGTCCGGCGGGGGAATCCGGCGGACCGGCGAGAACTGCTGCGCCCACGGCGATCAGGGCCGCCGCCGCGATACCTGCTGCGCCGACTGCCAAGCGACGGCGTCCGCGCTCGCGGCGGACCGCCCGGGCCAACGAGGGCAGCAACGTCTCCGGCGGTGCCTCGACCTCGGCCGTGAGCTGTTCCACGGGCACCTTGGACATCAGGCCCGGCAGACCCGCTAGCTCACTCACGGCGGTCGAGCAAGCGGCACAGTCCTTGAGGTGCTCCTCGAACTCGCGTCGCTCGACGGGGGACAGTGCGCCCAGGACGTACGCCGCGTCATACAGGGTGAACTCGTCGGTGCTCATGCCCCCACTCCCATCTCTTCCAATGCCAGCCGAAGGGCCCGCAGCCCGTAGTGCGTGCGTGACTTGACGGTGCCTTCCGGGATGTCGAGCCGTCGGGCGACCTCCGCTACCGAGCGCCCCCGGTAATAGCACTCCACCAGGATCTGGCGGTGATCCTCGGAGATTCGGCTCAGGGCGTCCGCGACGACCCAGGACTGCAGCAGCTGGTCGGTCTCGTCGGCGAGGGTTGCCCGCTCTGGTGGATCCGCAGTGGGCACCTCGAGCTGAGCGCGGCGGGTGCGCCACTCGTCGATGACCAGGTGGCGTGCGACCGTGAACAGCCATGCCCGTGCCGAGCCTTGGGCCTGGTCGAGGATCTTGGGGTTGCGCCAGGCTCGGAGCAGGGTCTCCTGGACGATGTCCTGTGCGCGGGCCCGGTCGCCGTTGGTCAGCCGAACGCAGTAGCCCCACAGGGCAGCAGCGTGCTCGTCATGGAGCTGCCTCATGAGATCCACCTGGCTGCTGGTCACAAATCCTCCTGCTTACTACACGTGGGGCAGGGCCGGGATGGTTCACCGTGAACGCAGCCAGGTGGTCAGACCTCAGCCGGACGCGCAGCTTCCTCCTTGGCCACCTCGGCCTTGATGGCTTCCATGTCCAGGCCACGGACTCCCTCGATCACCGAGCTCAGGCCGGCAGCCGGGAGGGCCCCTGGCTGGGCGAAGACGAGGATGCCATCGCGAAAGGCCATCAGGGTGGGGATCGACGTGATGCTCGCCGACTGGGCGAGATACTGCTCGGCCTCGGTGTCCACCTTGCCGAAGACGATGTCCGGGTTGGCGTCCGCAGCCGCTTCGAAGACCGGGGCGAACTGGCGACATGGGCCACACCATGCGGCCCAGAAGTCGACCAGAACGATGCCCCCCTCGGCGATGGTCGTCTCGAATGTGGCTTCGGTCAGCTCTTGAAGGCTCATGGACCTTGCAACGGACAGTATCCGGGCGCAATTCCCCAGGGCGTGGGTCGATGGCAGGCTGTGTCCATGGGAGCAGCGACGTGAGCGATGAGATCGCCCGCTATTGGAACGACTACGCCGCGGCCTACGACGCCGAGCCCGACCACGGCCTGGGCGACCCGACCACCCGCGAGGCGTGGCGGTTGCTGCTCGAGCGTTGGCTCCCCGAGGAGCCGAGCGACATCGCCGATCTTGCCTGTGGCACCGGTTCGCTCACGGCACTCGTGGCTGGGCTCGGGCACTGCGTCGTGGGAGTCGACCTCGCGGGCAACATGGTCGAGCGGGCGAGGGCCAAGACGGTGGAGTTCGCGGGGCTGGCGACCATCAAACAGGGCGACGTCTCACTGCCGCCGATCGAGCCGGCCAGCGTTGACGTGATCCTGGCTAGACACATCCTCTGGACGCTACCCGACCCGCAGGGCGTCCTTGCCCACTGGCGTTCGCTGCTGCGGGCCGGTGGCCGGTTCCTGCTGGTCGAGGGTCGTTGGTGGTCGGTGGGCGACGAGGACTACAACGACGTTTCCATCATGCCGTGGGCCGGGGGAGTGCGGGCCGCCGACCTTGTTGCCGCGCTGGAGTCGCTGGTCCAACGGATCGAGGTCCTGCCATTGACCGACCCGGCCTTGTGGGGCAAGGCGATCAGCGACGAGCGCTACCTGCTGGTCGCGGACCTCTGAGGCCACCGCTATGACGACACGATCGACGAGCGCACCCCGCAAGCGCGACGGCAAGCCAAAACCGCACCTGCCAAGGCACTTGTGGCGTTGGGCTTTTGGGGTTGTCCTGGCCGTCCAGCTGATTGCGCTGTATGCCCCGGACGTCGCCGGCGGCCCGGGTGTCAAGGGGCTTGACAAGGTGATCCACGCGTTGATCTTCGCCGCGCCGGCTCTTGGGGCGCTGATGGTGGGGATCCGCGCCAGGTGGGCACTCGGCATACTCGCCGCACATGCACCGATCAGCGAGCTGATCCAACACGCGCTGCTGCCCCACCGCGAGGGTGACGTGCTGGATGTCATGGCCGACCTCGTTGGCATCCTGCTCGGCGGGCTCGCCTACCTGGTCTGGGATCGCCGCCATCACTGATAAAGTTTCCCTATACCCGATGGCTACGGCGCGAGCAAGCGTCACAGACACAAGCAGTTGAGAATCATCGGGCCCGCCGGATAGCGACCGTTATCTCCGGCCCGCCGGGCGCAGTCACAACCATCGCGCCTGAGGTTCGTTCTCATTGTTGCCGTTGGACCGGTAGCCCGAGGCGTCCCTACCTCGAGTACCGAAGTGGATATCTAAGTGAACAAGCACATTAATTCCGGCGCGCCCAAGAAGGCCCGTTGGTCCACCGCCAAGAAGTCTGACGCGAAGGCGGGCAGCCCCAAGAAGGCTCACCGCGGACAGCAGCAGCCTCGTAGTTTTGACGACCGCGCGCCCCGCACCAATGGCAACCGTGACGATCGTCCGGCCCGTTCGTCCGGCGACCGCGACGACCGTGCGCCTCGCAGCTATGGCAACCGTGACGATCGCCCGGCCCGTTCGTCCGGCGCCCGCGACGACCGTGCGCCCCGCACCTATGGCGACCGCGACGACCGTGCGCCTCGCACCTATGGCAACCGTGACGATCGTCCGCCTCGCACCTACGAGAAGCGTGAACCGGGTGCCCCTCGCTCTGACTTCAAACGCGACGAGAACTATGGCAAGCGCACCGATCGTCCTGCCCGCACCTACGAGAAGCACACTCCGGCGCGGGTCATCGACACGACTCCTGTGGTCATCGCCGAGGACAACGGGTTCGCGTCCCTTGGTCTGCCGAACGCTCTGGTCGAGCGCTTGGCCCGCGATGGGATCACCACCCCGTTCCCGATCCAGACGGCGACCATCCCGGACGCCCTCACTGGGCGCGACGTGCTCGGCCGCGGCCAGACCGGCTCAGGCAAGACGTTCGCCTTCGGCCTGCCGACGTTGACCCGGCTTGCTGCCGGCGACCGGGCCCTGGCCCGTCGCCCGCGAGCCCTGATCCTGACCCCGACCCGCGAGCTGGCGATGCAGATCAGCGACGCACTGGAGCCCTTCGTGCACGTCATGGGTCTGCGGCACAAGCTGGTCGCCGGCGGTATGCCTTACCCACCGCAGCTGATGGCCCTCGACCGCGGCGTCGACCTGTTGATCGCCACTCCGGGCCGGCTCAAGGATCTGATGGAGCGCGGAGCTGTTCAGCTCACCGACATCTCGATCATGATCCTCGACGAGGCCGACCACATGGCCGACATGGGTTTCCTGCCCGAGATCACCGAGATCCTGGACGGCCTCCCCGAGGGCGGCCAGCGACTGCTCTTCTCGGCCACCCTTGACCGTGGTGTCGATGCGGTGGTCGCCCGCTACCTCAAGGACGCCGTCACCCACTCCACTGATGACGCGACTGCCAGCGTCACCACGATGGATCACCACATCCTGCTGATTGACCCGAAGCACAAGAAGTCCATCACCGCTGAGGTCGCCAACTGCGAGGGACGCACCCTGGTCTTTGTTCGGACCAAGCTCGGTGCTGACCGCGTGGCCGAGCAGCTGCGTGAGCAGGGAGTCTTCGCTGCCGCGCTGCACGGCGGCCTGGCCCAAGGGGCTCGCAACCGCGTGCTCGCAGCGTTCCGTGAGGGCAGCCTGCCCGTTCTGGTCGCGACCGACGTCGCAGCACGCGGCATCGACGTTGACGACGTCGAGGTCGTCCTGCAGGCCGATCCACCGGCCGACCACAAGGACTACCTCCACCGTGCGGGCCGTACCGCTCGGGCCGGCAAGAAAGGCAGTGTCGTCACCTTGGCCCTGCCGCACCAGAGGCGAGGCATGGAGCGGATGGCACGCGAAGCTGGCCTGGACGTGGTGGCAACGCGAGCTGTTCCTGGCGACGAGTTGCTCACTGCGACGGGTGCCCGCCAGCCCACTGGTGTGGCGATCCCCGAGAGCCAGGCGCGTCGTCTGCTCGAGGGTGAGCAGCGGGGCCACCGCCGCTTCGGTGGAGGCGGTCGGGGCGGTCAAGGTGGCGGCCCGCGTCGTAGTAACGACGGCCCGCGCGGATACCGCGGCGCCCGCAACTGACACCCGACGAACGTCGAGGACCCGATCGGCACACCGCCGGTCGGGTCCGCCGTTTGGCGCTTGAGCTTGGATTCAACGAGGTCTGAGCGAGAATGCCGGGGTGAGCATCGACTACTCCACGGGCAAGCTGCTCGTCGCGACACCACAGACCGGTGGCGACGTCTTCCGGCGCAGCGTCGTGCTCGTGCTGCACCACGACCAGGAGGGTGCGCAGGGCGTCGTCCTCAACCGTCCCCTGGCCGCTCCTGTCTCGTCGGTGCTGCCCCCGTGGCACGACTACGTCACCGATCCGCCCGCGGTCTTCCAGGGCGGCCCCGTCGCCCTCGACTCGGCGCTGGGTCTGGTGACCGTTCCCGGTGATCACCAGGAACCGATGGGTGTGCGGCTGCTCTTCGGCGGGATCGGACTGGTTGACCTCGACATCCCCCCGCTCGTGGTGGTGCCCGAGGTGGCTGGGCTTCGGATCTTCGCCGGCTATGCGGGCTGGTCCGGCGGTCAGCTCGAGCATGAGGTTCACGACGGAGGCTGGTATGTCGTGGAGTCCGAGGCGCGCGACGCCTTCACCTCCGAGCCCGAGACACTGTGGTCCACGGTGCTGCGTCGACAACGCGGCCATCTCGCCTTCGTCGCGAGCTTTCCCGAAGACCCGACGATGAACTGAGGCATCCGGCATCCGGGCCTTGGTTAGACTTGGCCCCATGAGCGACCCCCGGATAGCTGTGAGCGGGCTCGACGACCCGAACGACCCGCTGGCGCCCCAGCGCCAACCCGCCGCCTCTCCGGTGCACACAGCGGTAATCGAGCGCGAGCGCGTCGAGGAAGAGGTCGAGCCCGGCGACCACGAGCGCTTCTCGCACTACGTCCGCAAGAACAAGATCATGGAGAGCGCGATGTCCGGGGCGCCGGTGGTCGCACTCTGTGGCAAGGTCTGGGTCCCCGGACGCGATCCCAAGAAGTTCCCGGTGTGCCCTACCTGCCAGGAGATCTACGAGGGTCTGCGCGACCCCCGCGGCGACAAGAAATAGGCCGCGGCGACCTTCGCTGCGACACCTGATAACACATCAGGGCGCCGTGGGAGGCATCGGGACCGCGGCATGTCGGGCGACGAATCTCGTTAGCATTGGTGGCACATGAGCACCGCGGCCGCCTCCCATCTCTCACCGGCATTCCCAGAGCGGGCCGCATGGGGGACCGCATCAAAGCTCCGGGTTTGGCAGGCCGATGCGCTCGGGCGCTACTTGCGTTCGACTTCACGTGACTTCCTCGCCGTGGCGACCCCGGGAGCGGGCAAGACCACCTACGCACTGCGCATCGCGGCCGAGCTGATCAGCCGGGGGGTCATCAGCCGGGTCACCGTGGTCGCGCCTACCGAGCATCTGAAGACCCAGTGGGCTGACGCGGCATCGAGGGTCGGTATCCGGATCGACCCCCGGTTCACCAACGCGGCGGGGCGCCACGGCGCGGAGTATGACGGCGTGGCCGTCACCTATGCCCAGGTGGCCAGCAAGCCGTTGCTGCATCGTGCGCGCACCGAGGCCGCGCCCACCCTCGTCATCCTGGACGAGATCCACCACGGTGGCGACAACCTCTCATGGGGTGACGCGATTCGTGAGGCCTTCGAGCCCGCTACTCGTCGACTTGCCTTGACCGGCACGCCTTTTCGCTCCGACACCAGCCCGATCCCCTTCGTTCGCTACGAGATGGGTGCGGACCTCATCCGTCGCAGCGAGGCGGACTACACCTACGGCTATGCCGAGGCCTTGCGTGACGGCATCGTCCGACCTGTGCTGTTCCTCGCCTATGGCGGTGCGATGCGTTGGCGCACCAAGGCCGGCGACGAGATCTCGGCCAGGCTCGGCGAGCCGATGACCAAGGACGCCGGCGCACAGGCGTGGCGTACCGCCCTGGATGCCAAGGGCGAGTGGATCCCCTCGGTTCTGGCGGCAGCGGACAAACGGTTGACCGAGGTGCGGCGGGGTGTGCCGGATGCCGGTGGCCTGGTGATCGCGTCGGACCAGACCCAGGCCCGGGCCTACGCCAAGATCCTGCATGGCATCTCGGGTGAACGCCCCATCGTCGTGCTCTCGGACTACACCGGCTCGTCAGGGCGGATCGAGCAGTTCGCCGAAGGCAACCAGCGCTGGATGGTCGCCGTCCGCATGGTCTCCGAAGGCGTCGACGTCCCGCGGCTGTGCGTCGGTGTCTATGCCACGTCAACGTCCACGCCGCTCTACTTCGCCCAGGCGGTCGGCCGGTTCGTCCGCGCCCGGCGCCGAGGTGAGACGGCGTCCATCTTCCTACCGAGCGTGCCGGTCATCCTCGAGCACGCTGCTCGCCTTGAGGATGAGCGTGACCATGCTCTTGACCGAGCCTGCAAACCAGGTGACGAGCCCTCCATGTGGTCGGCCGAAGATGATCTACTCGCGGCCGCCAACCGGAGCCAGTCGAC
>JBBQUB010000141.1:0-8005 GCA_038212865.1 Actinomycetales bacterium | reverse complement strand
CCACGCGCTTAAGACGTCCAGCCGTGAACGTAGCGTTTCGGTGAACCAGGCGACAAACGCCGCAGCGCTACCTACCAGGGACACGAAGGCCAGTACGGCGACGAATCGGGGCGTCCAGGCGAGGACCAGCGAACCCTCTACCACTGTGGCCAGCACGGCCAGGGCTGCGCCACCGATCACGAAGTGCCATCCGCTTGCCACGATCACGTCGAGCCCGCGCACCCGCCGGGCCAACAGTGTGCCACCCGTGATGGCCAATGCCGCCAGCAACGACAACATCGCCCCGCTGCCGCCGCCCCCTGGTACCGCGACCAGCACGAGACCAGCGAAGCCGACCACCAGCGCGCCGGCCGTGCGGCGGGAGACGACCTCGCCGTAGAGCCACCACGCGGGCAGCAGGATCAGCAACGGCTGGGCGTTTGCTAGCACCGCAGCCGTGCCGGTGGCCAAGCCGGCCACCCCGGCGAACATTGCCCCGAAGCCGACCGTGACATTGACCAGGCCCAGGACGCTGATCAGAGCCCGCGCACGCACGCCCGACGGGACTGGGCGGTGCTGGACGCCCGCTACCGCCAGCAGAGCCACCCCGGCCACGATGGCGCACAAGGCCGCGAACCCACAGGACCGGCGCGTCGCGCAGACCCAACTCAATGGCGACAAAGCACGCTCCCAGGCCGCGGTGACCCACAACATCCGCAGCGGCTTGGGGCGCCGCAGCTCCCCCCGCCGCGCTTGCGGCCGAGACGCTGGGTGCGGCGATGGCGGAGCTCATGGCATTGGGTCTCTCAGCCGTGCCCGACAGGGGCCGGCTCCTTCACCGGCCCTGCCCCCGCCGGAGTGGTGGGTGCGGTTGCCGGCAGCTTCAGCCGCTTGAGCAGCAACGCGTTGACGGCGACGATCAGGGACGACCCGGACATCGACAGGGCCGCTATCTCCGGGCGCAGCACCAGCCCGAACGCGGGTGCGAAGACACCGGCCGCTATCGGCAGCGCGATCGCGTTGTACCCCACCGCCCAGCCCAGGTTCTGCCGCATCTTGCGCAAGGTCCCCTTGCCGATCCGCAGCGCGACGGAGACGTCCAGCGGGTCCGAGCGCATAAGCACCACGTCCGCGGTCTCGATGGCGACGTCGGTTCCGGCCCCGATGGCGATACCGAGGTCGGCTGTGGCCAGGGCCGGGGCATCGTTGACGCCGTCACCGACCATCGCCACCCGCTTGCCGGCTTGTTGTAGCTCGGCGACCTTCGCGGCCTTGTCCTCAGGCGCGACCTCGGCGATCACGGTGTCGATACCGAGCTGGTCGGCGATCCGCCGGGCGGTTGCCTCGTTGTCCCCGGTGAGCATGACCACCTGAATCCCGGACTCGTGCAGGGCGGACACCGCCGCAGCCGCGGTCTCCCGGGCCGCGTCAGCCAGGGCGATCACGCCCACGGCGTTGCCGTCCACGGCGACAAGCACCGCGGTTCGGCCGGAGGCGGCCAGCTGGTCGCGGCGCCCTGCCAGGGCGCCGAGGTCGACGTTCTCGGCCGTCATGAGACGGGGGTTGCCGACCAGGACACGATGGCCTTGGACCTGCGCACTGGCCCCCTGGCCGGGAACGTTGCGGAAGTCGGTGACCGTCAGTTTCGGCAGCCCACGCCCCGTCGCGTGGTCCGCGATGGCCCGGGCCAGCGGGTGCTCGGACTCGCGTTCAATGGCGGCCGCCGTAGCCAGCATCTCTTCCTCGGGCATGACCTCGGCGATCACGTCGGTGACCTCGGGCTCGCCCTTGGTCAGGGTGCCCGTCTTATCCATCACCACGGGGTCGATATGTGCCGAGGTCTCCAGGGCGGTCGCGTTCTTGAACAGCACCCCGCGCTGAGCGCCCAGGCCGGTGCCGACCATGATCGCCGTCGGGGTGGCCAGGCCCAACGCGTCCGGGCAGGTGATGACCACGACCGTGATCGCGAACAGCATCGCGGTCTGCACGCTCGCACCAGACGCCAACCACACCAGGAATGTCGCGGTGCCACCGATCAACGCGACCAGGACCAGCCAGAACGCCGCCCGGTCGGCCAGGCGCTGGCCGGGCGCCTTGGAGTTCTGCGCCTCCTGGACCAGGACCACGATCTGCGCCAGGGCTGTGTCCGCCCCGACCTTCGTCGCCCGGACCCGCATGGTGCCGGTGGTGTTGATAGAGGCGCCGATCACCTCCGAGCCCGCTTCCTTGGTCACCGGCAGGCTCTCCCCGGTGACCATCGACTCGTCGACCTCGGACTCGCCCTCCTCAACAACCGCGTCGACCGGGATCTTCGAACCCGGGCGGACCAGGAGAAGGTCACCGACCTGGACTTCGGCGGTCGGCACCTCGACGGCCTCGCCGTCGCGCAGCACCACGGCCTTGGCCGGAGCCAGTTCGAGCAACGCCCGGACCGCGTCGTTCGCCCCGCCCCGGGCCCGCATCTCGAACCAGTGGCCAAGGAGCACGAACGACGTCAGGACTGTGGCGGCCTCATAGAAGACCTCGCCACCACCGGTGAGGGTGACCCCCAGGCTGTACAACCAGCCGGTGCCCACCCCGACGGCCACCAGGACCATCATGTCCAAGGTCCTGGCCCGCAGCGCCCGGTAGGCGCCGTCGAAGAAGATCCACGCCGAGTAGAAGATCACCGGCACGGACAGGATGAGGGAGAAGACGTCGTCGCGCAGCCCGAAGGGCGCCGGGACCGTGAAGCCAAGGACCTCGCGCCCGATCGGCGACCACAACAGGATCGGCACCGAGAGCACCACAGCGAGCAGGAACCGGTTGCGCATGTCGGCGACCATGCCCTCCATCGACATGCCGCCGTGACCCCCGCCGTGACCCATGACGTCTTGCGGCGAACGACCTGTCGCCTCGTGGTCGCCGTGACCCGGGTGCGCCTCATCTTCCGTATGGGCTGCATGTCCCGCGCCTGCCACGGCGGGCGCCGCGGCTGCCGGCTCAGCCATCGGATCGCACAGGTGCTCAGGCACGGACGCCCCGGCGCAGTGGTAGCCACAGTCGCGAACCCAGCCGGAGAGCTGGGCGACGTCGGTCCGGTCCGGGTCGTAGGTGACGTTCGCGGTCTGCGACACGGCGTTCGCCTCAACGGCGAGCACCCCGGGGCGACGCCGCAGTGCCTGATCCACGACGGCGGCCGACGTCGCCCAGTTCAACCCGCCGACCTGCAAGACTGTGGTTTGACTCTTCATGTTCGACTTCCCTTCACTGCTTCGTGGCCGGTCCCGCAAATGTCGGGGACCGGCCATCGCGTCTCCCGCGTGACTGGCCGACGACGACGTTGCCACTAGTGGGCCAGGACCTAGCCTCGCACCGCGGCCGGGGCGGGAAGGAACTCCTGGCGGACCCCCAGGGCCTCGTCGGTTATGGCGATCGAGGTTGCGCCGTCGGTGACGCTGCCGGTCAGGGCCCGGATGGCATCGATGGACTCGGGCACGACGATGGCTTCGTTGTAGACCTGATAGGTCAGGTAGGCCTCGTCGCCCTCGACCGTCAGGACGTCCTCCCAGAGTGCGACCTCCCACATGTCACCACGAGGGCGACCGAGATCACGCATCAGCTCGACGGTCGTGTTCAGCGCGACCAGGCCATCGGCCATCCGGATGAACGCGATCCGCGGAGCGGCCCGCAGCGCATCCAGCACCTCCTCACGGCTGGCCGTGCGAGTCAGCTGCAAGGCCCAGTAGTGGCTGTGGGACTGGGTGTGCGCCGCCTTCGCGGCCATCGTGACCACATCCAGGTCCGGCAGGACCGTGCGGGCATCGGGGCCCTGATGGGAGGGGATAGACGGCTCGGGCACGACCGTGTTCATCACCCCGCCGAGATGGGACTCCCCCGGGTCGGTGGCGCGCCGAATCAGGACACCACGGCCTCGGGCGAGCAGACCGGCGTCCTGCAGCGCCCCGAGCACCCGGACGATGCTCGTGGTGTTACACGAGACCACCCTGGTGGTATCCCGGCCCACGGCCGTGGAGTAGTTCGCCTGGGCGACAAAGGAATGGCCGGTGGTCGCGTGTGCCTCCCCGCCCTGCAGCACGGCCTTGACCCCCGCCGCGCGGTACCTGTCGAGGTTGGTGGCCGCGACCCCTTTCGGCGTGGTGTCCACGACCGCGTCGACCTGGCCGAGCAGGTCCTCCAGCCTCCCAGCCAGCGGGACCTCGGCGGCGCGCATCGCCGCTTCTGCCTCCTCGGTGGCCGCAAACACCGGGATCTCATGCCCGATCGCGGTGCGGACCCGCCAGTCGGTGGCGACGTCGGCGACCCCGACTAGCTCCATGTCCGGCATAGCCCTTACCGCATCGGCCACGCGCTTGCCGATCACCCCATAACCATTGACGGCAACACGATTGGTGGTCATCGAGTACCCCTTTCAGCTAGAGATTCAATTTCAACAAGACGATCTGCACCGATCAGCTGCGAACGAGTCGCGCGATCGCGGCTGATGCTTCTTTGCGCTTGGCCTCCCGCTCGACGCCGTCGGCTCGCGCGCCGTCGAGCAGACAGTGGCTGGTGTGCTCGTCCAGGAGAGCCAGGGCCACGGACTGCAGCGCACGGCAGGCCGCCGAGACCTGTGTCAGGACGTCGATGCAGTTCTGGCCTTCCTCGACCATCCTGGCGATCCCGCGCACCTGGCCTTCGATGCGCCGCAACCGGTTGAGATGGCCGCGCCTGGTATCGCTGGCACCAGCCATCGCTGCTCCCTTTTGCAGACTTGCCGTATGGGCGCCCCCTCCCCGCCGGCAGCACCCGGCGGGGGAGGGGACGCGGATACGCGGGTCTTAGCTGGCGCTGCCGGCCTTGAGGTAGGCGCCGGGGTCCTTGGTGAAGGATTTGGCGCAGCCCTTGCAGCAGAAGTAGTACGTATGACCTTCGTACTCGATGCTGGTTGCCGTGGCCGGTTCGACCGCCATGCCGCACACCGGGTCGGTCACCGTGGGGGTTTGTCCTTGCATGGGCTTCTCCTTCTGTTGATCGCGTCCGATCTCGACCACCGGGTCGGTGGCGGGGACGAGGACGTCGTGGGGTAGGTCCGGGGCCTTGAACCCGCGGAGACGGTTGGCGTTGGTCACCACAGACAGCGACGACAGGGCCATCGCGGCGGCTGCGATCATCGGGCTGAGCGTCACGCCGAGCACCGGGTAGAGCACTCCGGCGGCGATCGGGATACCGATCCCGTTGTAGAGAAAGGCAAAGACCAGGTTCTGGCGGATGTTGCCCATCGTGGCCCGGGAGAGGTCGATGGCCGTGACCAGCCCTGAGAGGGCACCGGAGATCAAGGTGATGTCTGAGGCCTCGATTGCCACGTCGGTGCCGGTGCCGATGGCCATGCCGACGTCGGCCTGGGCCAGGGCTGGTGCGTCGTTGATGCCGTCCCCGACCATGGCAACGACACGACCCTCCCGCTGCAGCCGCTGGACCTCGCGGGACTTGTTCTCGGGCATCACCTCGGCGAGTACCCGGCCGATCCCGACCTGGCGGGCGATCGCGGCGGCGGTGACACGGTTGTCACCGGTCATCATCACGACCTCGATACCCCTGCTCTTCAAGGCCGCGACCGCCGCGGCCGAGCCCTCCTTGAGGGTGTCCGCGACCCCGATCACCCCTGCGGGGCGACCATCGACGGCGACCAGTATCGGCGTTCTGCCGTAGCTCGCCAGCGCCTCCTGCCAGGCGCTCAGAGAGGTCGGGTCGATCCCAGCCCCAGCCAGGAGACGATCGTTGCCAACCAGGATGTCGCGCCCGCCCAGCCGGGCGCGCACGCCCTGACCGGTCACCGAGTCGAACTCCGTAGGCTCGGCCAGGTCAAGACCTCGGGCCTGGGCGCCCTTGACGATGGCCGCGGCCAGTGGGTGCTCCGAAGAACGCTCGACTGAGGCGACCAGAGCCAGGATCTCGTCCTCGGCGAACCCCTCGACGGCCAGGACATCGGTCAGCGCGGGGGCACCCATGGTCAGCGTTCCGGTCTTGTCCAAGATGACTGTGTCCAGCTTGTGGGCCGTCTCCAGAGCCTCCGCGGAGCGGATCAAGATCCCCGCGGTGGCACCCTTGCCGGTGCCCACCGTGATCGACAACGGAGTGGCCAGGCCCAGAGCGCAGGGGCAGGCGATGATCAGCACCGAGACGGCAGCGACGAGCGCGAAGATGAACGTGGGCGGCGGGCCGACCAGCGCCCACACCACATAGGTCCATATTGCGATCGCGATCACGGCCGGGACGAAGTAACCGGAGACCTTGTCCGCCAGGCGCTGGATCGGCGCCTTGGACCCCTGCGCCGCCCGGACCAGGTTGATGATCTGGGCGAGCATGGTGTCCGCGCCCACCTTGGTGGCCACGTACCGGAAGGACCCGGTCTGGTTGATCGTCGCCCCGATGACGACATCACCGGCCACCTTGGTCGCCGGGATCGGCTCGCCGGTCACCATCGACTCATCCACGGCCGACCGGCCCTCGCGCACCTCGCCGTCAACGGGGAGCTTCTCACCGGGCCGAACGACCACCAGGTCGCCCAGGACAACCTCCTCGATGGGCAGCTCGAGCTCCACGTCATCACGGATGACCCGGGCGGTGCGGGGCTGGAGCCCGATCAGAGTCCGGATCGCCTCCCCGGTGCCGGCCTTGGCCTTGGTCTCCAGCAGGCGGCCCATCAGGATCAAGGTGATGATGACCCCGACAGCCTCGTAGTAGACCTGCCGGACGCCTGGGGGCAGTACGCCCGGTGCGACCGTCACGACCAGGCTGTATCCGAAGGCAGCGATGGTGCCCAGGGTGATCAGGGAGTTCATGTCCGCGGTGCGGTGGCTCAAGGCCAGCCACCCGGTGCGGTGGATCGGCCATCCGGTGTAGAACATCACCGGTGCGATCAGCGCCAGCTGGAACCACCGGTTCATCAGCGGCGCCGGCATCCAGGTCACCCCGAAGATCTCTGTGAGCATCACCGCGAACAGGACCGGGGCGGTCAGCACCGCACCGAAGATCACCCGACGCGTGAGGTCCGCGATCTCCAGCCTCCGCTCACCCTCCTCGCCAGCCGCGGAGTCTTCGCCGGCACCGGCGTCGGCGACCACGCTGTGGCCGGAGGCGTGGTCGCCTGCAGGCTGACTGGACTGCGCGACAGCCGCCGCGCCAACCTGGTTCGGCACCGTGGGCGCCGACGCATCCCCGACCAGGATCCGGCCATGGAGCATGCCCATCCCGCAGCTGAACTCGTACTCGCCAGGTTCCTCGGCCAGGAAGTCCACAGCTGTGGACTTGAATGCGGGCAGGTTCTTGTTGACGCCGAAGGCAGGAATGACGACCCGTGAGGAGCAACCGGACTTCTCCTGCCGATCAAACAGCATCCGAACAGGAACCCCCGGGGCGACCTTGACCACATCCGGGCTGTAGCCGCTCTTCACAGTGACCCGGATGGTCTGAACGGCATCCGGCTGCTCGGCGGTGAGCTGGGGCCCCACGTCGTCCGCCGGGCCCGCAGCAACCGGCTCATGGAGGTGATCTGCACCCTCTGGCGGCTCAGCCACTGCCACCGCGGAGCGAGTGGCCGCGCCCACCGCCCCTGAACGCTCACTGACGACCTGCAGCCGGCCACGGATCATGTTCATCCCACAGGCGAACTCGTAGTCGCCGGGTTCCTGCGGGAGGAACTCCACAGCCGTGGTCGCATACGCGGGCAACTCCTGATTGACGTGGAAGTCGGGGAAGACCACCCGTGACGAGCAGTCGCCGGACTCCTGCCGGTCAAACAGCATCCGCACGGGCACGCCGGCTGTGACCCGGATGACATCCGGGCTGTAGCCACCCTTGACGGTCACCTCGACGACCTGGACACCATCGACCAGCTCGGTCATGCGCGACTTCTTCGGCCCGAAGAAGTACCAGCCCATCAGCCCGGTCACAGCCAGGGCGCCTACCAGGATCACGACATCGCTAACGCTCATGAGCGCACACCTCCGATATAGAACCGCATTCCTTGACGATCTTGGTGGGC
>JBBQUB010000140.1:0-8094 GCA_038212865.1 Actinomycetales bacterium | reverse complement strand
CTTCTCGAACGGGTCCTCGAGCTCGATCTCCTTGGCGATGCTCACACCATCGTTGGTGATGGTGGGGGCTCCCCACTTCTTCTCGAGCACGACATTGCGGCCCTTCGGACCGAGGGTCACCTTGACGGCGTCGGCGAGGATGTTCATTCCCCGCTCGAGACCGCGGCGAGCCTCCTCATCGAATGCGATGATTTTGGCCATTCGGGTGGTACCTCCCACGCGAAACGGATGTGTGACCGGTGGCGCCCGCGACGGACGGACCAGATCCGGCGTACGCCGTTCGCACGCGTTCTCCGGCCCTCACCAAACGGTCGGGATTATCACTCTCATGGTGAGAGTGCTAACACCATGATTAGCACTCGACCCCCTCGAGTGCAAATGATGGCCGGCTCTGGGGTGGCGAGGAAGGCATGGAGGCCGCTTGCCCTGCTCGCAGGCTCCCTTGATGGGCTACGCGGCCCGCATCCCTGCCCTGCCGCGCCCCATCGCTCTCCGGAGTAAACCGCGGCGGCACGGTTGAGCCCCATCAGGGCCCTCGAGCGCTGCCGCAGGCGGTCGGTGGTGAGCTCAGACCTGGATGCCCAGCCGCCGAGCCGAGCGCGCGCGCTGACGGGTCGAACGAAGGCGGCGCAGACGTTTGATCAGCATCGGGTCGGCTTCGAGGGCGATCTGGTTGTCGATCAGGGCGTTGAGCACTTGGTAGTAGCGCGTTGCGCTCATGTCGAACAGCTCACGGATCGCCTGTTCCTTGGCACCGGCGTACTTCCACCACTGGCGCTCAAAGGCGATGATGTCGCGGTCCCGGTCGGTCAGCTCACCCGATGGGGTGATGACGATCTGTAGTGCTGCGTCCATGAGGCCCTCCGGGTCAACTAGCTTGCCCGCCTATCGTAGCCCGCCAAATGACATCGGTGTCATTCCCTCGGGTGCGACTCGCTCGGCACTGCGTCACCCCTGACACAGCGGTCCCACAGGTCCCATCGGAGGGCCGAGCTTCAGGCCATAGTGTCCAGGATCGTCGTGATGTCCTCCTCTGACGTCGTGGGGTTGACGATCGCAAACCGCGCGACCGTCTCACCGTGGTGCGAGCTCGGCACGACGAAAGCGAGCTCCTCCCGCATCATCTCGGCGCTCCAGGCGTGGTAGTCCTCGGCCTCCCAACCGAGTCGCCGGAAGACCAGGACGGACAGGTCAGCCTCGCGCAGCGCCTCGAGATAGGGGCGCCCTGCGACCTCAGCCTCGGCGAACCGCGTCACCTCCAGCGTGCGCTCGATGGCCGCGGTGTAAGCCGCGGTCCCGTGCGTGGCCAACGAGAACCACAGCGGCAGGCCACGAGCCCGGCGGGTCAAACCGATCGAGTAGTCGCTGGGGTTCCAGTCGGGACCACCGGTGAGAACGTCGAGGTACGACGCCTTCTGGGTGTGGGCTGCTCGGGCCAGCGCGGGCTCGCGATACAGCAGTGCACAGCAGTCGAAGGGCGCGAAGAGCCACTTGTGCGGGTCGACGATGAAGGAGTCGGCGTGCTCGACCCCGGCATAGAGGTGCCGAACCGTTGGCGCGGCCAGCCCCGCGCCGCCATACGCCCCGTCGACGTGGAACCAGATCCCGAGCTCGGCGCAGACCTGCGCCACGGATTCGAGATCGTCGACGATCCCGAAGTTCGTGGTGCCCGCCGTGGCGACCACGGCAAAGAAGGTCTCAGCGCCCTCAGCCTCCAGAACCCCACGCAGGTTGTCACCGGTGAGTCGCCCGCGCGCATCGCTTCGGACGCCGACGAACTCGGCATCCATCACCTCGCAAGCGGTCGTGATTGACGAGTGGGCCTCCAGCTGCGCCGCCACCTTAGTGGGCCGGGGCCGGTGCAAGCCCGAACCGGTATGCCGTGCCCGCGCCGCCGAGCGCGCGGTCACCAACGCCGAGAGATTGCCGATCGTGCCACCGGGGACAAACGCGCCGCCGGCTTCGGGAGGCAGCCCCGCAAGGTCGGCGATCCAGCGCAGAGTGACGTTCTCGGCATGGACGGCTCCGGCGCCCTCGAGCCAGGATCCGGCATAGATGCCCGATGCGCCAACGACCAGGTCGAACATCGCCGCGGCCTCGGTGGGCGCGCAGGGGATAAAGGACAGGTAGCGCGGGTGGTCGTTCGAAAGGCACGCCGGTGCGAGCTCGTCGGCGAACAGCTTCAGGGCGGCCAGGCCGCCCATACCGTCGGCTGTGATGGTGTCACCGGCAGCCGCTTGGAGCTCCTCGAGCGTCCTGGGCCCATCCAGCGGCACCGGGTGGAGGCGCATGCGTTCCTCCGCGTACTTCAGGATCGCCTCGCCCAAAGCCTCGGTGTCTGTGTCGAATCCGTGCACTCCGGGAGTCTATGGGTGCCTCCTACTCGGTTAGATTGACGATCATGCCCACGTCAACTGCTCGCGCCGTGACCGAACTGGTCCATCCATCATGGGCGACGGGGCTAGCTCCTGTTGCCGCGCAGGTGACCGCGATGGGAGCCTTCCTGCGTGCGGAGCAGGCATCCGGCCGCGGATACCTGCCCGCGGGTGAGCAGGTCCTGCGAGCGTTCGCCCAGCCCTTCGAGGCGGTGCGGGTTCTCATCGTCGGCCAGGACCCTTATCCGAGCCCAGGTCACGCCGTCGGGCTCTCGTTCTCAGTCGCTGCTGACGTGCACCCGATCCCGCGCAGCCTGCAGAACATCTACCAGGAGCTCCAGAGCGACCTCGGGCTGCCGCGACCCAGCAACGGAGACCTGTCCCCGTGGGTCGAGCGCGGCGTGATGCTGCTCAACCGGGTGCTGACCGTGCGGCCCGGAGCCGCCGGCAGCCACCGAGACAAAGGCTGGGAAACCGTTACAGCACAAGCGATTTCAGCACTTGCCACCCGAGGCGGACCTCTCGTAGCCATCCTGTGGGGGCGCGACGCGCAGGCCCTCGAGCCTGCCCTCGGTCACGTTCCCTGCCTCAAGAGCGCCCACCCATCACCGCTGTCGGCCCGCGGCGGGTTCTTCGGATCACGGCCCTTCAGCCGCGCCAACGACCTGCTGCGCCAACAAGGTGCCGACCCCATCGACTGGAGCCTGCCGTGACGAGGAGACATCCGTGAGCGACGACATCACGACCCGTGCGGCTCCCTCCCGAGATCACGCGCTGCGAGCCTTCACGCGCTACGTGGCGATCGGGGACTCCTTCACCGAAGGCCTGAACGACGCCGACCCCGAAAGCGCAGACAGGTATGTCGGCTGGGCAGACCGCCTCGCCGCCCACCTCGCGCGGATGGCCAGCGAGGAGAACCGCACCTTCGGTTACGCCAACCTGGCGGTACGCGGCCGGCTCCTGGACGACATCGTGGGATCGCAGGTCGACGCCGCCCTGTCTCTCGACCCGGACCTGGTCAGCATCGTCGGGGGCGGGAACGACATCCTGCGGCCCAGGGCCGACGTCGACGCGCTGGCCGCCCGGCTCGAGGACGCCGTTGTGCGGCTGCGCGCCAGTGGGGCCGACGTCCTGATGGCAACCCCCAGCGACCCCCGTGGTGCCCCGCTGGTCAAGGCGACGCGGGGGCGGGCCGCGACGTACACCGCGCACATCTGGTCGATCGCGCGTCGCCACGACGCTCATGTCATCGATCTGTGGGGCATGGGCGCATTGCGCGACTGGCGGTTATGGGCCCCGGACCGGATCCACCTGACGCCGGAGGGTCACCGTCGGGTGGCGCTGAACGCTTTCAGCACAATGGGATTCACCACCGAGGATGCCAGCTGGTCCATTCCCTTGCCCGCCGCTGCCTCGATCTCCCGAGCTGATGCGGCTCGCGCAAATGCGCAGTGGGCGCGGGAGTATGTCGGACCTTGGGTGCAGCGCCGGCTGCGCGGGCAGTCATCCGGTGACACCATCTCCGCCAAGCGCCCCACGATCACCCCGCTCGAGGGCTGACAGCCGTTCGTCCAGATGCCGTTGCAGGTCCAGGACGGCCTGGCGCAGCTCGCCGTAGGTCGCGTTCTCAGCCTCGCGGGTCAGCTCCACCGAGATGGTGCCGCCCGGTTCCAGGGTCGCCCGGCGCACCTCGCCGACATTGTTGGCGCCCTGATGGCGCAGCGCGGTGACGACCTCCGCGTCGCGCAGTCCGAGCCGACGGACCTTCTTCTCCCGGATCTGCCCATCGACGACAAGGTCGCTCGGAGTGCCTTCGAAGATCATCGTGGTGCGCTTGGTGGCCGTCGTGATCCGCTCCAAGACGGCGTTGAAACTCACCAGTACAACCGCCCCCAGCAGTCCTCCGGTCAGGGAGTTGTCCGGCCCGATCACGGCGTTCTGCACCACATTGCTCAACAGCAGCATGACGATCAGGTCGAACGAGTTGAGCTGGGCCAGCTCTCGCTTGCCGGCCAGTCGCATGATGACCGCCAGGCCGAGATAGACCCCGAGGGTCCGCAGGATCTTCTCGGTCGCGGGGATCTCGAAGCCAAACATGCTCTGCCAGATCGAGGTGCTCGACACAGCGGCGGCACCAACGGCGTGTGTGAACATCAACATCCTCCTGTTCAAGTACGCATTTACGGAAAGAGGGTTCGATCCATGCCGTGAATACGAATCGATGAGGCCGCTGAGCTGCTCGGCGGGTCCGACGACACGGTACGACGAATGGCCGACACAGGACGGCTGGACACGGCCAAGGACGGCGCCGGAAGGGTGACCGTCGGCGGCAAGGACCTCGTGGTCAGCAGCTCTGAGCAACGGGCGAAGGGGACCGAGGTGCGCGTCTATCCGGCGTGACAGCGACTGACCCGCCGTGAAAGGCCACAAATCGATCTGCCACAGGCCGGTTTGCGTCGATTACTGGCCTTTCACCATCGAATCGGGTTCGGTCACCCGCTTGCCGTTCAGCTCGGCGGCAGGAGCGAGCCACAGGTCGTGGATGGTGTCGGCCAGCTCCTCCACCGGCGTATACCCGGTGAAAGCCGCGTCGGGCTTGGCCTCGCGCATGGCTGGCGTGAGCAGTGCCTTGATCTGCAGGATCACGGCCGCTGCCTGGCTGTCCCTGAACGAGTCCGCAACCGCGAGGGTCCACGTCTCGGCGGCGGCCTTGGCTGCGGCATAGGCGGCGTCGGTGGCGGACGGCGCACTCGTCTGCACCGTCGAGATGAGGACGAGCCGTCCCCGGGGGCTGGACTTGATGGCGTCGTGAAACGCTCGAGACGTGTGCTGCAACGTACGAATCAGCCTGTCGTTCAACCAGTCCCAGTCGGCCAGGTCGGTGTCGACGATTCCGGCGCCACCTCGCCAACCACCCACGAGATGCACCAGCCCGTCGACCCGCCCGTGCTCGCTCTGGACCGCGGCGGACCAGTCACGGGTGGCTGGCTCATCGAGCAGGTCCACGACTGAGGCCTGGACCCGGCCGGACGGCAGCCGGGTTGTGACATCGGCAACGAGTGCGTCGATCCGCTCACGGTTGGAGCCGGCGGCGACCACGGTGGCCCCCGCACCGGCGAGGCGCTGGACCAGCGCTGGTCCAGCGGCGCCGGTCGCCCCCGCGACGACGATGACCAGGCCAGCGAGGTCACCTCGACCCTTGGGGTCCGGCTGGTCGACAGTGGTGTCCATAGGTGATCCCTTCGGCGAAGTCTGGTCAAGGGTGTGCCGCGTGGAGCCTTATCGTCTGATCATGCCAGCGGAACGCGTGATGCCCACCGAAGAGTCCCAGGACCTCATCGACCTGACCCGCGAGATCTGCGCCGACCAGCTGGCCCCCAAGGTCGATGCTGCCGAGGAAGCCGCCGAGTTCCCGCGCGACACCTTTGCCCTGTTGGGTCGTTCCGGCCTGCTCTCCCTGCCGTATGCCGAGGATCTCGGCGGCGGCGGACAGCCGTACGAGGTCTATCTCCAGGTCATCGAGGAGATCGCCTCAGCCTGGATGAGTGTGGCAGTGGGCGTCTCCGTACACTCCTTGACCTGTTTCCCGGTGGCCGAGTACGGCAGCGACCGGCAACGGGCGGACCTTCTCCCGGCCATGCTCAGTGGCCAAACCCTCGGCGCCTACTGCCTTTCCGAGCCACAAGCGGGCAGCGACGTCTCTGCCATCTCCACCAGGGCAACACCGACCAAGGACGGTACGCAGTACAGCGTGAAGGGCACTAAGGCCTGGATCTCGCACGCGGGCCACGCCGACTTCTACACCGCCTTCGTCCGCACCGACGACCACCCGAGCAGGGGCCTGTCCTGTTTCGTCATACCCGGTGACACCAAGGGCATCTCTTTCGGCGCGATCGAGCGCAAGATGGGCCTCGCCTGCGATACCGTGCGCCAGGTCACCTTCGACGGAGCTCTGGTCGACTCAGCCCGCCTCATCGGCGAACCGGGACTGGGTATGTCGATCGCCCTACACGCCCTCGACTCCGGTCGCCTCGGAATCGCAGCAGCCGCAACGGGTTTGGCGCAGGCAGCGCTGGATGTAGCCACGGCATACAGCAAGGAGCGCGAGCAGTTCGGGAAGCCCATCAGCGAGTTCCAGGGGCTGTCGTTCCTGCTCGCTGACATGGAGGCTGCGGTGACCTCAGGGCGGGCGACCTATCTGCACGCGGCGCGACTCAAGGACGCGGGGCGGCCGTTCACCCGACAGGCGGCGGTGGCCAAGCTCATCTGCACCGACGCCGCTATGAAGGTCACGACCGACGCTGTCCAGGTGCTGGGTGGTTACGGTTACACGCGGGACTTTCCCGTCGAGCGCTATCTGCGCGAGGCGAAGGTTACCCAGATCTTCGAAGGCACCAACCAGATCCAACGGCTCGTCATCGCCCGGCACCTGCTCCGCGACTGACCCTCTTCCAAGGAGAACCCCTTGCAGATCAACGCTTCCACTGTGGCGCTCGTCACCGGCGGCGCTTCCGGACTCGGCGAGGCCACGACCCGGCGGTTGCACGAGGGCGGCGCCGCCGTGGTCATCGTGGACCTGCCATCGTCACGCGGCCCAGCTCTCGCAGGGGAGCTCGGGAAGCGGGTCCGATTCTTCCCTGCCGACGTCCGCGACGAGACTCAGGTTCAAGCCGCGATCGCCGCGTCCGCGGAACTCGGCGTCCTGAGCGTCGTCGTCAACTGCGCAGGGGTTGGCACACCCGGCCGCGTCGTCGGCAGGCAGGGGCCGCTCGATCTTGAGTCCTTCCGAAACGTCATTGATATCAACCTGATCGGGACGTTCAACGTCTTGCGCCTCGCCGCCACGGCCATGCTCGGCAACGAGCCGGTTGACGGTGACCGCGGGATCATCGTCATGACCGCGTCCATCGCCGCCTACGACGGGCAGATCGGACAGGCCGCCTATGCCGCGTCCAAGGGTGGCATCGTCAGCCTCACTCTCTCGGCTGCACGTGACCTCGCGGACAAGCACATCCGGGTCGTCACCGTTGCCCCCGGGACCTTCGCCACGCCGATGCTCGCCGGTCTTCCGGACGAGGTGACCGAAGCCCTCGAGGCCCAGGTGCCACACCCATCGCGTCTGGGCCAACCCAGTGAGTACGCCTCGCTGGTCGCGCACATCATCGACAACGGGATGCTCAATGGTGAGGTCATCCGGCTCGACGGAGCCCTGCGGATGCCCCCGCGCTGACGCCGGGTGGCCCGCCCTGCGGCGACCCGAAGCACATTGACGTGGTGGCTGGCGCTCGAGTTCGGCATCCGAAACTGTGGCCGTGACCCCTTGCGAAATCCTCCCGAGAGGGCGTAAACACGTAAGTACGCACCCGGTAACGGGCAGCGTCGACGGACAGTAAACGAGGTCCTATCACCGGCGGCCCGACCCGCTGGCTTCGCCCGTGGCGGGGCGAGGGGACCCTGCCGCACTGGCCGGCCAGTCTGGGAACGTCACACCCGCGACACAGTGGGGCCCCGCCAACTCATACTTGGCGGGGTCTCCCCCATTCATAGCGCGACCGGGCGTCCAATCAGGGGACCAACACGCATACAGCGTCTGTCGTTTCGGCCACCTTCTGGCATTTCTTGGCGAGACCGGCGGTGTGGGCAAGCTGCTCGCCCCGGATTCACAGCCCACGTACAGAGCCAGCACATGGCTTTCCGATCTGCGCGGACTACAAAGGGA
>JBBQUB010000139.1:0-8094 GCA_038212865.1 Actinomycetales bacterium | reverse complement strand
GTCAAAGATCGGCATGGCCATGGCCACGTGCTGGGCGTCGCCGCCACACATCAAGCCGTAGCCGTTGTCCGCTCCCCACACGCCGCCGCTCACACCGCAGTCAACGAACCCGACCCCTTTGGCCCGCAACTCCTGAGCGTGCGCGATGTCGTCGGTGAACTTGGTGTTGCCGCCGTCCACGACCAGGTCGCCCTCGGAGAGGAGGCCGCCCAAGGCCGTGATGGTCTCGTCCGTCGCAGGACCCGCGGGCAACATCACCCATACGACGCGAGGCGCGGGCAGCGCTGCCACCAGGTCTTCGAGACTGTTGGCGTCACTGAGGTCGGGGTTGCGGTCGTATCCGATGACCTGGTGGCCTGCGCCGCGAATCCGCTCGCGCATGTTGCCACCCATCTTGCCCAGGCCGATGAGTCCGAGGTGCATGGCTAATACCTCTCTCTGTTGGTGGGCTCTGCAGTTGGGCTCAGTTGTTGGTCTCAGTCTGTTCGACAGCCCGGCTCTGCTCGGTTCAGTTGGCGAAGCGAACGGGCATCAGGACATAACGGTAGGACGTGTCAGCGTCTCCGTCGATCTTGTCCTGGCCCGAGAGAACAGCGGGGCGGCTGCTCTGGGTGAAGGACAGCCGGCTGTATGCCGTCCCCACAGCCCCGAGCCCATCCAGCAGGAACTGCGGGTTGAAGGCAATCTCGATCTCCGGCCCCGTCAGCACGGCCTCGACAGCCTCGCTGGCCTGGGCGTCATCGCCCGAGCCGGCCTCGATGACGACCTGGCCCTCGGTGAAGCGCAGCCGGACGGGGGCGTTTCGCTCGGCGACCAACGCCACTCGCTTGACCGCTTCGACCAGGGCAACCGTCTCGATGACCGACTCGGTGTCGGCGCTGGAGGGGAAGATCGAAGTGACCTTGGGGTACTCGCCGTCGAGCAGCCGGGTCGTGGCACGACGCTGCCCAGCCTCAAAGCCGATCAGGCCGGACATGCCGTTGTCTGCGGCACCGAGGTGTATCTCGATCGAACCCGAGGCCCCCAACGCCTTTGCCGTGTCCGACAACGTCCGTGATGGCACCAGCGCAACGTGGCTGGCGTCGGTGTTTTCCGGGTTCCAGTTCAGCTCGCGCATCGCCAGGCGGTAGCGGTCGGTGGCCAGGAGGGTGATCTTCTCACCATCGATCTCGACCCGGACTCCGGTCAGGATCGGTAGCGTGTCACCCCGGTCGGCAGCGATCGCCACCTGGGCTACGGCCTGGGTGAAGACGTCGCCGGCGATGGTGCCGCTGATGGCCGGGGAGGACGGCAATGTCGGATAGTCGTCAGCGGGCATCAGCAGCAGACTGAACCGGCTGGAGCCACAGGTGACCTGGACCTTGTTGCCGTCGGTCCGCACATCAATGGGGCGATCCGGGAGGTTGCGCGAGATGTCGGCGAGCAGTCGCCCCAGCACCAGGACCGTACCGGGCTCGGCAACCTCGGCGGCAACGGTGATCTTGGCCGATACCTCGTAGTCAAAGGCCGACAGCGTCAGGGTTCCCTCATCACTGGCCTCGATCAGGACACCAGCCAGCACCGGGACCGGCGGACGGTTGGGCAGGCCGCGGGCAACCCACGTCACAGCCTCGGCGAGAACATCGCGCTCGACCCGAAACTTCACCGGTAGACCCGCCCTTCGAGGAACATGTGTCATGACAGCGAAAACAAGCAATCCGCAGACAAGCGGTGCGCCCTGACCCTAATGCCACGAGCACCCCCCGCCAACATCTGCCCTGGTGTGAACCTGTGGTCCTTACACCGCGGCTGATCAGAAGTTACTCCTTCCCCAGGTACTCGGGGCGCGATCCATTGTTACTGGTCTCATCGTTGTCGTAGGGCCTGTGGATTCTGTGGACAAAGCCCGTTGTCGCAGGTGGCGCTGCCCAAGGCTCTGTGTATGACGGGTGGACACCCTAGGTGGACAACTCGGCCCAGCTGTGGACGGGCTCCACCTCTCCACAGGGTGGGTCCGGAAAGCACGTGGTTACCCTCAACTCGGGGGCCGTCATACACAGGTTGTCCCCTACTCGTCCACAGCCCGGTTGCGGGGGGCAAAGGGCAGCCTTCCACAGAGTTATCCCCAACCTGTGGACGAGTAGGGGACGACGTTGGTCGGCGAATCATGACTGCCCGCCGGACGTTCGTCGTCAGCGGGATGTGTTGCGGATCCGGTTGGTCAGCTCGGTGACCTGGTTGTAGATCGCGCGGCGCTCGGACATCAGATGACGGATCTTGCGGTCCGCGTGCATCACGGTGGTGTGGTCGCGGCCGCCGAACTGCTGCCCGATCTTGGGCAGGGACAGGTCGGTGAGCTCGCGGCAGAGGTACATCGCGATCTGTCTCGCCGTCACCAGAACGCGTGAGCGAGAGGCGCTGCAGAGGTCCTCGATCGTGAGGCCGAAGTATGCCGCCGTCTGGGCCATGATCGTTGCGGAGGTGATCTGGCCGCCCTGGTCATAGGGGAAGCTGTCCTTGAGCACGATCTCAGCCAGGTTGAGGTCGACCGGCGTCCTGTTGAGGCTGGCGAACGCGGTCACCCGGATGAGCGCACCCTCGAGCTCGCGGATGTTCGTCGAGATCTTGCTGGCGATGAACTCCAGCACATCGTGGGGGGTGTTCATCTTTTCCTGGATGGCCTTCTTGCGAAGGATGGCGATCCGGGTCTCGAGGTCAGGGGGCTGAACGTCGGTGAGCAGACCCCATTCGAAGCGGCTGCGCATCCGCTCCTCGAAGCCACTGAGCTGTTTGGGTGGCAGGTCGGAGGTGATCACGACCTGCTTGTTGGCGTTGTGCAAGGTGTTGAAGGTATGGAAGAACTCCTCCTGGGTCTGCACCTTGCCCTGGAGGAACTGGATGTCGTCGATCAGCAGAACATCCACGTTCCGATATCTGCTCTGGAACGCCGAGGCCTTGTCGTCCCGGATGCTGTTGATGAAGTCGTTGGTGAACTCCTCGGAGTTCACATAGCGCACCCGCACGTTGGGATAGAGATTGCGCGCGTAGTGGCCGATGGCATGCAGGAGGTGGGTCTTACCCAGTCCGGACTGCCCATAGACGAACAACGGGTTGTACGCCTTGGCCGGCGCCTCAGCGACCGCGACCGCAGCCGCGTGGGCGAAGCGGTTGCTGGCGCCGATGACGAAGGTGTCAAAAGTATATTTGGGGTTGAGGCGCGCGGCCTGGACCTCGGTGGCTTCGCGGTCGGCGATCCGGGGCCGGCCGGTCTGGCCAACCGGGGTGGTGTCGCGAAAGGTGCTGAACGGCGAGCCAAGATCGGGAGACTCATCGGCTTCAAGCTCGGTCAGGCTGGCCAGATCAGTGGCCACCTCGGGCTCATTCTCGCTCTCAGGACGCAGCGCGGGGTCCACGGTGACCGCTAGCCGGATCTCCTTGCCAAGCTGGCTGGACAGGGCCTTCACCACCTGTTGGCGCACCCGCGTCTCGATGATGTCCTTGGTGAACTCATCCGGCACGGCCAACAGCGCGGTCTGGTCCAGCAGGCCGACGAACTTGGCCTGATGCAGGAAGGCACGTTGGGTCGGGGGCAGCCCGTCGGCGTCCAGTGCGGTGAGCGTGGTGTGCCAGACATGGCCGAAATCAACGTGTGCTTCGGTCACGAGTGGTACACCCCAAACTCCGTTTGCCCTGGGTCCGGTCGCCCTGGGTCCGGTTGGCACCCGAGCATCGTACGCCCTCCATCCACAAGGTTATCCACAGACTGTGCATAAGAGTGTGGCCGACGGGGCGAGCGGTGAACGCTACCCAGCAATCCGCCCTCACGGCAACCCGGACTAGTCCTTGAACCTATCGCCGATCCAGAGAAAAGCAGGTCTCGTTCGGCGTGTCGCCTGACAGGGCTGGCCGAGCCGGACCAGCATAGGACGGTTTGGCCCTATGTGTTACCGATTCGGCAAATCGGCTGACACTGGGGCAAGTCCACGAGTTTGACCCTGCCCCACTGACTCCCGTACCTTGAACGAGGCCTGCGTTGACGGCCGTTTTCGCCTGCCCGTGTCACCCCACTGTCGATATTGGTGGTCGCGGGCCTTCGATTGCGGCCGATCATCGAATCTTTTGCATCTCAACGAAGCGCGGACCTGTCCCACCCTGTACCCGCACCACCTTCAGCGCAGACCGCCGTATGGCTGTGCAGTAACGGAGAACCTCGTGAGCAAGCGCACCTTCCAGCCGAACAACCGTCGGCGGTCCAAGACCCATGGCTTCCGCCTCCGCATGCGCACCCGCGCCGGTCGCGCCATCCTGGCCGCGCGTCGCCATAAGGGTCGCTCCGAACTGTCCGCCTGAGCTCGACGCGTGCTGCCAGGGCGACATCGTCTGCGAAGCGGCGCCGATTTTGCCGCAGTCTTTCGCGGGGCACGCAGAGCAGGTGGATCTCGTTCGGGCAGCCGTCTTATGGTGGTGCATGCCAACTCGACCGACGCGCGCGCGGGTCAACCGCCGCGGGTCGGTTTTGTCGTCTCCAAGGCTGTGGGCAATGCCGTGGTTCGCAACCGGACCAAGCGGGTCCTTCGGGCTCTGATGAGCGCCCGGATCGGCCAGTTACCTGCTGGCGTGGACGTGGTCGTCCGGGCCAACGCTGATCTTCCGGGTTCTCCTCACGCGCTTCTGGCCCAGGACCTGGACCGGCTGCTGGCGACCGCGTTGCGCCGGGTTACCCCCCAGAAGGGACACTGAGTCGTATGTCGCGTCCCTTCGTGCGCAACCTTCCTTCCCTTCGCGCTGTGGTCGCCAGCCCGGCGATCGCCCTGATCAAGGCCTATCAGCTGGTCGTGTCGCCGATGCGGCCGGCAACCTGCCGGTTCTACCCCTCCTGCTCGGCATACGCGCTGACCGCGCTGGAGCGGTTCGGGCTCGTGCGCGGGTCCTGGCTGGCCGCTCGCCGCCTGCTGCGTTGCCATCCATGGAACCCCGGCGGGGTCGACCACGTTCCGCACCCGGATCCCGTGCACCCGTCCGGCCGTCCCACCCCCCAGACTTGACCATGATGGCGACCGACCGGCATAACGGTGGAACCCGCCTCCCCCACCGGTGAACGCAGCGTTCACCCCCGCCAGAGGACCCGATGTTAGATACCGTGCTCGCCCCACTCGAGTGGGTCATTGCCTGGCTGATGGTCAACTTCCACACAGCCTTCTCGTTCATCGGCCTGCCGGAGGACTCCGGGATCACCTGGTCACTGTCGATCGTGGGCTTGGTCATCGTCATCCGGATCGTCCTGATCCCGTTGTTCGTCAAGCAGATTCACGCTTCTCGGCGGATGCAGCTCATCCAGCCCGAGATGCAGAAGATCCAGAAGAAGTACAAGGGCAAGTCCGATCCTGAGTCCCGTCAGGCGATGACCCAGGAGACGATGGGGCTCTACAAGCGCACGGGCACCAACCCGTTCTCGTCCTGTCTGCCGATCTTGTTGCAGTCGCCGGTTTTCTTCGCCCTCTTCCGCCTGCTCCAGGCCCTTCCCAAGATCGCGAACGGCATCTCGGAGCCGATCGGCCCCATGACCAAGGCGCTGGCTGGCTCGGCTGAGGGGTCCACGGTCTTTGGCGCTCCGCTCTCCTCCTACTTCCTAGGGGCTAACGAGAGTCTGCTGCCCCTCAACACCCGGATCGTCACCGTGGTGCTGATCGTCTTGATGTCGGCCACGACGTTCACCACCCAGCGTCAGCTGATGATGAAGAACATGCCGGCCAACGCGCTGGACAACCCGTTTGCCAAGCAGCAGAAGGTTCTGCTCTATCTGATGCCGGTGTTCTTCGCCTTCTCCGGTATCAACTTCCCGATCGGCGTCCTGCTCTACTGGACGACCACGAACCTCTGGTCGATGGGACAACAGTTCTATACGATCCGCCGGATGCCGGCTCCCGGCTCGCCCGCCGAGAAGGCTCTTGAGGCACGCCGGATCAAGAGCGGCAAGGAGCACAAGAAGTTCACCATCCCGGGGCTGGGCCATGACGCTGAGCCCGATGACGTCCAGGACAGCCCGATCACCGACACCAAGCCCAAGTCGGGTCAGCGCCAGCAACCCAAGCGCAAGAACCGGGCCAAGCCCGCCGGTCAGGGTGACGGCTCACCAAGCCCCATACCGCCGGCTACAGCCAATGGCGAAGCACCTGGCGTGCAGCGGCCGGAAGGTGCGAACGGTAAGTCGCCTGGTGTGAAGTCGCCTGGCGTGAAGCCGCCGGCGGGGGCGAACGGTAAGTCGCCTGGCGTGAAGCCGCCGGCCGCGGGCAATGGCAGGTCGCCTGGGATGAAGCCGCCTGGTGTGAAGGCACCTGGTGTGAAGGCACCGGCCGCGGGCAATGGCAAGTCGCCTCGCGTGAAGCCGCCGGCAAAGACAGACGACGGAAATTTGGGCCTCTGACCTGCGACGATGGCATTTTCGGGACCCTCATGAGGGCCGAGTGCCTCACCATCCATGGACCGACCCGGTCCGGCATACAGCACGATCAGGAGAGATAATGAGCAAGCAGGACGTTTCGGCAGTCGTCGAGCAGGACCCTTCCTCACCTGGGGAGCCCCCAGCGGTGGACGCACCAGCGGTGGAGTCCCCAGAGGCACAGACCCCGGTCAAGGATGCGGCTCAGGTCGGCGCAGGAGACGCCACGGTTGAGGGCGAGCCACAGCGGACCACGCGGGCGGCGGCGCTGGTGCGCGAGGGTGAGGTCGCGGCCGACTTCCTTGAGCAGCTCCTCGACATCGCTGATCTGGACGGCGACATCGACGTGGACATCGACGGCGACAGGGCAGCGGTGGCCATTGTGGACTCCGAGGAGGGGCGCGTGTCGCGCCGGTTGGTGGGGACCGAAGGCAAGGTCCTGGAGGCGTTGCAGGAGCTGACCCGCCTTGCCGTCCAGTCCTCGACCGGCGAGCGAAGCCGGCTCATGCTCGACGTCGCCGGTCACCGGGCCGAACGCCGCGCCGCGGTCGTGGCCCTAGCCCAGGTCGTCATCGCCACCGTCAAGTCCAGCGGCGACAAGGCGGCAATGCAGCCAATGACCGCATTCGAGCGCAAGGTCGTGCACGACCAGGTCCTGGCGTCCGGACTCGGCTCGGAGTCCGAGGGTGTCGACCCGCATCGTTTCGTGGTGATCCTGCCCGCGTGACCCGGCGTGCGAACCGCCGTGTTTCACGTGAAACAGGGCGGCATGGCCGGCCATGATCGACGAGCCACGTGACTGACGGGCACGGCCTGGGCGGCGACGGCCGGCGGCCGGTGGACCGGGTCGCCTTGGGGTCCGTGACGGAAGTCCCTGCAGCGGAGCCTGTTTCGACGGAGCAGGACCGGCCGGCCCGCCAGGACGAGAAGCGAGTCGCGCCGCCAGCCCCAGCCGGTGCCACCCAGGTCTTTGGCGGCCGGCTGGCCCTGGCCGAGCGGTTCACCGCGATCCTGACCGACAGCGGGGTCTCCCATGGTCTGATCGGACCGCGGGAGGTGCCGCGCCTGTGGGAGCGGCACGTGCTCAACTGCGCGGTCATCCACCCGGCGATCCCCGTTGGCGCGATGGTCATCGACGTCGGCTCGGGAGCGGGACTACCCGGGCTGGCCCTGGCGATTGCCCGTCCTGATCTGGACCTTCACCTCGTCGAGCCGATGTTGCGGCGGACCAACTGGCTATCGATGGCCGTTGCCGATCTGGAGCTGACGAACGTCAGCGTGCATCGCGGACGGGCTGAAGAGTTCTGGGGCACCTTGAGCGCACCAGTGGTGACCGCCCGTGCTGTGGCACCGCTGCGCGAGCTGGCGACGTGGTGTCTGCCGCTGCTGCTGCCGCGCGGGTCCCTGCTCGCCATCAGGGGAGCGCGGGTCGCCGAGGAGCTGAGTGCCGACCAGGCCGTCCTGCGCGGGCTGGGTGCTGTGCAAGAAGTCATCGAAACCTTTGGCGGCGGCGTTGTTGATCCCCCGACGACGGTGCTGCGCGTCGTCCTTGGGGACCGGAAGCTCAGGCAAGCGGTCGTGAGGAAGAACAGGGCCAAGGGCAGGCGGCGCGGCTGATCAACGAGCCGGTGGGTGGCAGCGACTACGGTAGGACCCAGTTCGCGGTCCGCGCCGAG
>JBBQUB010000138.1:0-8118 GCA_038212865.1 Actinomycetales bacterium | reverse complement strand
CTGCGGCGGACTTGGCGGTCGCCGACTTAGCTGCGGCGGACTTGGCGGTCGCCGACTTAGCTGTGGCGGACTTGGCGGTCGCCGTCTTGCCTGCTGCGGCGGACTTGGCGGTCGCCGTCTTGCCTGCTGCGGCGGACTTGGCGGTCGCCGTCTTGGCTGCGGCGGTCTTGGCGGTCGCCGTCTTGGCTGCGGCGGTCTTGGCGGTCGCCGACTTAGCTGCGGCGGTCTTGGCGGTCGCCGACTTGCCCGCGGCGGACTTGGCCTTGGCGGCACCGGCCTTGGGCGTGGCCGTCTTCACTGCAGCCGTCTTCACTGCAGCCGTCTTCACTGCGACGGTCTTGAGGGCGCCGGCCACCTTGGCTTTCGTCGCGCTGACCGTGGCCGCCTTGATCGTGGCCGCCTTCACCCGGATGGGCTTTACGGTTTCGTTCGCTGCCGTCTTCTTCGCTACTGCCTTTTCGGTCGGCTTCTTCTTGGTCGCTGGCGTGGTCGCCAATGGCCGCGCTTTGGTCGCGGCCACTGCACGGTGTGCGGTCGCCGTATCGAGGGTCACATGGATCCCCTGCCGGGTTAGCGAACGCAGCACGACCTTCATCCGCTTGGGTGTGATCTCGGCCTGCACCAGCGCAATCCGCAGCTGTTCGCTGTTCACCGAACCCTTCGCTCGGCCGACATGGACCAGCTCCCGAAGCGCAGGGTGGGTGAACTCCGCAGGCATCTTCGTGGGCGGGACTTCAGTTGGAGGGGATGAAACGTTCGACACAGTCGACACCGACTACCTTTCGTCGCGAAGCTGTTGTAACAACGTGGACCAGTCGCCGGCGCGGGCGCGTCACCGGTGACAATTGATTGATTGGAGGAGTGTGCAGTGACCGGTCTGGCGGGGCCTTCCGGTCGTGCTGATCACCATTATAAAACGTCCGATGACATGTTCGCGCCGCGGTGGTCCCGCTCAGGGACAATAGTGGGGCGCGGCGCCTTCATGGTCGGGTCGGTCGTCTGGCTCGAATGAGGCGGGTCCTAGTCCTCGAGGCTGGCTTTGACCGCTAGCACAGGGCAGGAGGCGTCGAGCAGGATGCGCTGCGCGTTGGACCCGAGGATCAGCTTGCCGACAGGGGTGCGTCTGCGCAGACCGATCACGATGAAGTCCGCATTGACGTCATGGGCCACCTCGATCAGGTCCTCGGCGGGTTCATTGCCTCGGACCAGATGGCGGACCTCATGCTCGACACCCGCTTCGTCGAGCTGGGCCTCAATGGCCAGCAGCTCAGCTTCGAACCGGCGGGCTTCGGTCGCATCGAAATCCTTGCCGCCACGGCTGGAGTTGATGACGATCAACCTGGTGCGACGCAACAGTGACTCCTCGGATGCCCGGCGCAATGCGGCTCGGCCTTCCTTCGTCGGCACATAACCCACAACAACCGCCACCAGAACCTCCTTGGTTACTACGCCGCGGCGACACTGCCGCGCATAGCGACGCTATCTGATTTTGGCGGCGGCGTCGTCGTCAGTGCCCGTGGGGGCGGGACAACGTTTCACCAATGATCTGGCCAACCTGGCCGATCTCGATGAGGAAACCGTCGTGCCCGTGCGGCGAGCTGATGATGTGGGCGGGATCTGAGCAGGCCCTGGCCTCAGCGATCTCGTGGGACAACCTGACCGGATATAGCCGATCGGAGTCAACGGCCACGACCACCAAATCGGCCTTCACACGTTCCAAGGCGGCCTGCACACCACCGCGCCCGCGACCCACGTCGTGCGAGTTCATCGACTCGGTGAGTACGACGTAGGAGTTAGCGTCGAACCGGGCCGCCAACTTCTCGGCGTGGCTGTCAAGGTAGCTCTCAACGGCGTAGCGCCCACCACCACCGAGCGGCCGCTCGTCACCCTGACTCTGACGACCAAAACGCCCGTCGAGCTCGAGCTCACTGCGGTAAGTCACATGCGCGATCCTGCGAGCCAGCCCCAGTCCGAGGTCGGGGCCCTGCTGTTGGTCGTAGTAGTCACCGCCGCGGAAGTTCGGGTCATGACGGATGGCCAACAACTGCGGTTGGCACCAAGCGATCTGCTCGGCAGAAGCGTAGGCCGAGCAGGCCACCACGATGCAGCGGCGGACACGCTCTGGATAGGTCACGGCCCACTCGAGCGCGCGCATGCCACCCATCGACCCCCCGAGCACGGCGGCCCACGTGGGGATCCCGAGCTGGTCGGCCAGAGCGGCTTCAGCGGCGACCTGGTCGCGGATCGTCACAAAGGGAAACCTGCTCCCCCACGAACGCCCGTCGGGTGCTGTGGAGGAAGGACCGGTCGTCCCCTGACAGCCGCCGAGGACATTGCTGGCAATGACGAACCACCGATCCGTGTCCAACGGGCGACCCGGGCCGATCAGTCCGTGCCACCACCCCGCCGTCGGATGGCCCTTCCCGGCTAGGCCCGAGACATGACTGTCACCGGTCAAGGCGTGCTCGACCAGGACAGCATTGTCGCGCGCCGCGTTGAGCGTTCCCCATGTCTCGTAGGCGACGCGCACCTGCGGGAGCGCTCCTCCGGCCTCGAGTCGGAGGCTGCCGATCTCCACTGCCTGTCGGGAGCCTTGCGGCGTTCCGGGGCGCCAAGCTCCCGTTGGCCAGGCTGCCGACTCGTTCTGGCGCTGGGACTTGGACTGGGGTTGGGCGAAGGGATCGGACGCTCGAACTCGGTGATGCCTTGAAGTGAGGGTCACGGACATCTCCCGGAAGATCTGGGCCCCACCATCGTGGTCAAGGCCCGCGCTTGCCGACTCTGGTCCGAGTCAGCCGGGTCATCACCCGGGGCACCCCACCGCGGAGGAGGGTTGCCGCCCAGCAAGCCGGGGCTTGATGCTGGAACTCGTGACCTGATCTGAACTATACGGAATCTGAGCGTCGACCGTCATCCTTTGTCCATCTCGTGAACAACGGCCTCGGCCGGCCGGTGGTCATGCCGAAGCTCTCTCGGGCCGGATGGCAAGGTCCACCATCCGCTCGAGCAGCTGAGCCAGGCGATAGCGTGGGTCGACCCGAAGCGCCCGATCGAGCGCGATGCGGGTCAGGGCGCCATCGCCGCGCCACCAGGTAAAGGTCGCCAGCACGGTCAGGGCCGAGACCGCCCACACGTCCGGCAGAGCGGCGCAGAGCTCGCACAGCCTCCGCTCAATCCGCTGCAAAGCGATGACCTCATCGATGTCCGTGACGTTCCTGTCGAGCCACGGCGGCTGCGCCAACGCCGCGCTCATCTGAGCGAACAGCATCGGGTCGATCAGCTCCTGGGCCAGAGTTCCGGGGCAGAGCCACGCGATCAGCGCGTCGCGCAGGTCGACATCGGTCAGAGATACGGCGAGCCTGGCCAGATCGTGGGAGGGCAGAGCCTTGATCGGCTCGGCGTCGTCCGCTGCGCACAGAACTCTCCTCCAGACGTCAAGCTCGGTCACCCGACTTTCATCGAGCTCGGCACCACCTTCGTCCGTGGCCTCCATGCGAAGCGCCAGCCACTCGTCGGCTACCGCTGACAGCGCCCCGCGTGTCAAGGGTCGGCTCGACTCCAGCCGATCGGCAAGTGACGAGCGATCGGGCAGAGGGCAGATCTCGCGCCCGACGAACTCCGCGATCGCGGGAACCTCGCTTGGCGCCGGAAGGGGCAGACCTTCGGGTGGGCAACAGCTCCGGTGACAGTACGGGGCGAACCAACGCCCGCCCCGCACGACGATGCGGTCGGTCACGTTGACGCCCTCGCTCCGACAGGCACGCGCCATCTCGTCGAGCATGGGGCGGCTCTCACTTGCGCCTTCCTCGAACCCGATGAGCAGCACGGACTTGGGGTTGTCCTGCCGCAATGGCGCCATCATCGCGGCGACTGCGTCGTCAACGTGCACCGGCGGCGGTAGGTCAATGCGCTGGACCAGCCCCATCCGCGTGCCGTGCAGGCTCACGACCACGAGGCTGTCTTGGGGGTGAAAGCCGAGTTGATAGGGCAAAACGGCCAGCACATCGGCGGGTCCGCTCAGGTGAATGGTTGTCGTCATGGCTCGACTCTGGAGCCCGGCAGGCCGCCGCGACATACGCTTTCAGGTCTCTGTGGACGGTGTGACGACGGGCCTTATCCCTGTGCAAAACGCCAGCGGCACAGAAGCCGTGGGGCGCTGCCAGACTCCAGCCTCGCGTCAGGAGAGTGGTCCGGGGCTTGGCGGGAACTCCTGACGCGCGTGGTCGGCGAGCCGCTTGAGCAGGAACGCGTCCACACCAGCGCCGACGACGCCACCCACCAGCGGTACGGCCTTGCCGAAACGGGCCAGAGATCTCTTGCCGACCTGGCTGAGCAGGCGAAACCCCACGCCCTTGTTCACCGCCATCAGCGCTGGGCCGGGAAGTCGCTGGGCAGCCAGATTGGCCAGCCGACCCGTGCTGAGGTAACCAGCCTTCTTGAGCAGGTCGTCCGCGTCGGCGCCGACCAGGGCGAGCAACACGGCCGAGCGCACCTCGGCCTGGCGGATGTCATAGCCGCGGATTGAAGCAATGCCGGCCACCAGCCGCGTCGCCACCAGATAGAATCCAACGACGTTGGCAGGTAACGCGATCGGCAAGGTAATGAAGCCACCCAAACTCGTGGCGAATCCACCGGCTGCGGCCAGCTTCAGGTGTGACCGGACCATGGCGTCGATGGCTGGCTCAGCCCCGCGATTCTCTGCCATGGCGAGGTCGGCAACTTTCTGTGCCGAGTCGAACGGCCCCCTGCCGTCGATTCCGACATCCATCAGGCGTTCGATCATCCGCGTGGCGGCGCCGGCGTCCGCCGCACTCTCACCGACCTTGGCCACCTCTGTGCTGCCGTGCGCGGGCGGGTCGTCCTTGCCGAAGATCTCCACGTGGTGCCTCCTGTTGGCGCTCGGGCCTGCCTGCCAACATTGGATCATGTTGTTGGCCGATGTCGTATCCACCTCCAAGCAGGTTTCTTCGACGAGCTCACGAAACGCCAAGGTGTCGTTGATCGCCGACTTGCTGCGCCGTTGCGCCCTCGTGGTGGCCAGCGGGGCAGCTGCGCCGGACCAGATCGGTTTGGTGACGCGCTACCTGTCTGGCGCGCTGCGACAGCGTCGCACCGGGATCGAGCTGTCCTGGGGGCCGGAGGGGTCACCGTGGTCCGACCTGTCACCGCCGCAGGGTGCCGGGATGGTGACGCTTTCCGAGGTCGACAACGTCATGCAGCGCGCCAGCGACCTGTCCGGCGCCGGCTCATCGCGCGAGCGTGCAGACCTGTTCCTGGGCCTGGTCCGCAGACTGGGCGCCGACGAACGAGACTTCGTCCTGGGGCTGCTCAGGGGCGGGTTGCGCCAGGGTGCGCTGGAGTCTGTGGTCATGACCGCGTTAGCCCAGGCCGGCGGAGTCGCTCTTGAGGACGTACGCCGTGCGGTGGCCGCACAAGGGGACCTCCCGGGGGTTGCGCAGGCGCTGCTGGTGGACGGCCCGGGGGCGCTAGATCTCTTCCGCCTGACGGTTGGCCGGGGCGTCAGCCCAATGCTGGCCAGCTCAGCCAAGAGCGTCGCCGAGGCCCTTGCCAAGACCGGACCGGCCGCCGTGGAGTGGAAGCTGGACGGCATCCGTGCTCAGATCCATAAGCAGGGCAAAGATATTCGCGTCCTGACCCGGTCGCTGGATGACATCACTGATCGCGTTCCCGAGGTCGTCGAGCTGTTCCGGTCGCTGCCGATGGCGAACGCCATTCTCGACGGTGAGCTGATCGCACTGCACCCGGACGGTCGGCCAAAACCGTTTCAGGAGACCGGATCTCGTGCCGCCAGCCGGGTCGATCCTGAGGTGACCCGCGCGCGGACTCCGCTGACGGCATACCTCTTCGACGTCCTGCACCTGGATGGCGTGGACCTCATCGACCAGACCTCTCGTGCCCGACGCATCGTCCTCGAGGGGGTTGTGCCCCTTGGCCATCTGACGCCTCGAATCCAGGTCAAAGACGTCACCGACCCCGACCAGGTCGCTGCGGCTGCGGCCTTCGCCGCCGACGCCGTGGCACGGGGGCATGAGGGTGTGGTGGTCAAGAGCGACCACACGACCTACGACATGGGGCGGCGCGGGGGCGGCTGGGTCAAGGTCAAGCCGGTTCACACCCTCGACCTGGTCATCCTGGCTGTCGAGCGCGGCAACGGCCGGCGCAGCGGATGGCTGAGCAACATTCATCTCGGCGCACGGGACCCACACGGACGATTCGGCCCGGAGGATGGCTTCGTCATGCTCGGAAAGACCTTCAAAGGACTCACCGACGAGATGCTGCGTTGGCAGAGCGCCGAGCTCCCCCTGCATGCCGTCGGACCCACCGACGGATACATGGTCGAGCTGCGCCCCGAGGTCGTGGTGGAGATCGCATTGGACGGTGTGCAGACCTCTCCGCGATATCCGGGCGGGCTGGCACTGCGTTTTGCCCGGGTGGTCCGCCATCGGCCCGACAAGTCGGCGAGCGAGGCCGACCCGATAGAGCTGGTGGAGGCCCTGCATCAGTACTGATCCACGGGTGCGCTCTGGCCTCCCCCTCCCCATTTCGAGTTTGACGGGCTGACTCCAGACGGCGAAAGTAGGCCTGACGAGGAGCACCCCAAAGGGGCGATGCTCCTACGCCGACAAGAGACGCCACACACATTGCCCCAAGGACGCGAACCCGCAGATCCTGTGCCCGATAGCCGTCGCCTCAACCTGCTGGCTGACTGCGAGCGCTGCTTCGGGCTGTGCTGTGTTGTCCCCGTCTTTTCGGCATCCTCGGACTTCGCGATCGACAAGAACGCCGGTGAGCCCTGCCCCAACCTGCGGTCCGACTTCCGGTGCGGCATTCACGAACGCCTCAGGGCAGAGGGCTTCGCCGGCTGCACGGTGTACGACTGCTTCGGCGCGGGGCAGAAGATCTCCCAGGTCACCTACGGCGGACAGGACTGGCTAGCGGCGCCGCATACGGCAAGACAGATGTTCGAGGTGTTTCCCATCATGCGGCAACTGCACGAGCTGCTCTGGTACCTGACTGAAGCGCTGGCGATGCAACCAACCCGCCCCCTGCACGCTGAGCTCAGGGTCGCGCTCGAGGAGTCCGAACGCCTCACTCACCACAGCCCCGACGTTCTCTTGGAGCTGGATGTCCAAGCTCACCGGGGAAAAGTCAATGTCCTGCTGAACCGCGCGAGTGAGCTCGTGCGAACCCAGGTCCGGCCCAAGCGCAAGGACCACAGGGGCGCTGACCTGATGGCGGCTGATCTCAGAGGGGTCGACCTCAGAGGAGCGAACTTGCGAGGGGCCTGTCTGGTCGCGGCCGACCTCAGCGGCGCCGACCTGAGAGTGGCTGACCTCACCGGTGCGGACCTGCGAGATGCCGACCTGCGGGGTGCCGACCTCACGGGAAGCATCTTTCTCACCCAGTCCCAGCTGAATGCGGCGAGGGGCGATCGTGGCACCAAGCTGCCGCCCACGCTCGCGCGCCCAACGCACTGGTCGGCACCCTAAACCCCTGGCCTAAGGACACGCGCTTGTTGGAATGCCGGAGGCGAACGGTGTCGTTGACAGTGCAGAGCGAGTACGAGCATGGCCAGAGGGGCGTTTCGCGACCCCAGACCCACGACCCCAGACCCAACACCCAGATCCACCACCTAGATCGACCTCAGGAAGGTGCCCCTCATGGCCGTCGCCACCGACAACAACAACACGTTCTCGGACTACGCCCACCCCGAGCGACTGGTCTCGACGCAATGGCTCGCCGGGCGCTTGGCAGATCCACCCGACGGGCCTGACCGCAGCCACGACCTGGTGGTCATCGAATCCGACGAGGACGTGCTGCTGTATGAAACCGGCCACATCCCCGGGGCGGTCAAGGTCGACTGGCACACCGATCTCAACGACCAGGTGACACGGGACTACGTCGACGGCGAGCGCTTCGCCCGGGTCCTCGGCGAGCGCGGTATCGGCCGCGACACCACCGTGGTCATCTACGGCGACAAGAGCAACTGGTGGGCAGCATACGCACTGTGGGTCTTCACCTTGTTCGGTCATGAAGATGTGCGCCTGCTCGATGGGGGTCGCGCCAAGTGGGTCGCAGAAGGACGCGCGATCACCC
>JBBQUB010000137.1:0-8122 GCA_038212865.1 Actinomycetales bacterium | reverse complement strand
GCATCAAGATCACCGACGCCCAGATGCGGGTACTAGAGAAACAGCACCTCACAAGGCACGACTTCCACCCCGAGTGGAACTACAGCGTGAGCCCAGCCGCTCAACCCTGAACTATGCGTGTCTTTGATTTACGAGCCCTTACCGGCCACCATCCCGGTGTTCCGATCCAAGCCGTACGAATCGCCGTAAGGCCCGTCTGGCAGGCGGTCCTTAACTGAGCGGACAAAGTCGCCCGTGACAACAAGGCGGCAGCCTTGGGGATCCACAACCAACTTGGACACGACACCGACGCACTCGGCCATGAGTTGAGTGGCGGCAGGAGCGTCAGGCTCCATCCCGAACCAATCGAACTCGATGTACTCCAGCACAAGATCACACCACTGCTGATCAAGAGTTTCGCTCACGTACCCACACTGCCACTGACCGCCGACAACCGACCGGCACCTCGGCGCTGCGCTCCTCGCTCGAAGCGGCAGACGAAGACGCAACGGCGCGGACTCAACAGGTTCCGATTGATGCTCGATCAACTTCGCTGTATCAAAGATTGAGTGCAGGTGTCGAGATGCAAAGAGGACGACACCATTTGTGCGGGCACATCTTGCACGATCGGACTCGATCCGCTGAGGCCACGCGAAGTGGCGTCAGGACCGGCGAAAAGCAGGCCGGTCAGTCGAGTCCTGGTGTGGGCGGTTTGTGCGCCGCTGTTGGCTTCGCCTCAGCATCGTGGTGTTTCACCACGATGTACGGGATGCCGTCCGGCTCCAGCGGCGGTTCAGCTGGCCACGCATGGTCAGTGCAGAGCCTGGCCTGAAGGACAGCGCGGAGCAGCCGCTCGGTCAAATACCAGGCCTCTTTCAGTTGGTGGTGAGGCTGAAAGCCCTGGTGGACGACCGTGCCGCGCGTCCCGGAGATGAGCCGACCGATTTCGTCACGATCGTTGGGTATCCCGAGGCGGTCCAACTCGTCGCAGAGTCCCTTCTTGTTGAAGCCGGTTCCGTGCTTCTCGACCCCGAGGCAGGCGACCTCGAGTGCACCGATCAGGAGCATGAGGCCGGGTGGCGTGAGGGTGTGCTCAAGCGCAGCCAGGTAGCACGACAGGGCGGCTGAGGTCGCGTCATCCGGTGCGCACATCTGACTCAAGCCATCGAGGGCGGCCGCGACGGTCTCGCGGCGAGTGACGGCCTGATCGTGACAACGGACGGCGTCACTTGAGTCGATGATCGCCACCCCGCCTGGGGTGGCGACGAAGATCTGGAAGGCGATAAAGCGGTAGGCGATCCGTTCGTCGAGCACGGTGATCGCGGCGGCCAAGGCCTGGCGAGCGCGTCTTAGGCCCTCGGTGGCGAATGCTCCCAGGTCACTCTCCGGGACTGCGCCAAGTTCAACCTCCGTGATCGTGAGGATCGTGTTCGGCCGAGTCCACAGGTCGTGGCGTGAGTAGACGATCCTGAGCGGGTCTGACGGCTCGAAGCGGGCATCTGTGTAGCGGTAGGAGGCCTGTCCGGTGCTTTGGTAGATCCTCGCGTCCTGCCCGATGCGAGCCACGTTCTCCATGTCGAAGAGACGAGGGATCGGGGCGCCGCTGTGGATCAACTGTGCTATCGCCTGCTGTCCCTCGAGCCCGGACGGCACAGCCTCGTCCCGGCCGGTGCGCTCGAAGGGGTCGGTGGGCCACGTGGTCGTGCCGAGCTGGATCATGTTTCGATCATGCCAACGGGCACAGATACGTGACCGGCGCGCATGCTGTCGAGATGCAGCTGAAGTTGCACGAGCGGGGACAGCCGGACCTTGCACAACCAAGGTGGTTTCGGGTCAGCCGTGAGGGATTCGCCCACCCCGCGTCCCCTCCGCAACCAAACTGTCGCTCAACTCTCGCCGATCGCGGCAGATCCCGTCACACGACAGTGCAAGTCGATAGTCTCCTCCCGACAAGCACTGCGACATGACGCTGTCGCCCGCACTGAGGCAGGGATGACTTGATCAGCGACTCCGTCCCCTGGAAAGAGGAACTGCTGCGGGTCGCACAAAGCATTGAACGGCGTACCACTCAGCGGCGGTGGACCGAACGCACGTCGTTTCTCGTGGAGCGTGACCTGATGAACGCTGGCTACGCCCTTCGGCGTCTCAACGAGGCCCGCAAGATATCGGCGGAACGCGTCACGGTGCAGAGGCACAACCTCGTGCGAGGGCCGATCGACATCTGGAACCGTCACGAGTTCTGGGAGCACTTCGACCTGGAGAACCCTCAGCCGGTCGACCTCAGCTTGACCGAGTTCTCCAACCAACTAATTCACAGTTGGGTCTGGTCGCTGTCGGCGACGAAGAGCGCTCCGCACCGCTTCGACGGGGTCTGGGTGTCGTCCGACTGGGCAAGCAAGAACTGGCTCTACTTCGTCAACGCCGGCACGTTGATCCGACTCTTCCGTGCGGTCGGGCTGGATGATGTGGTGGAGATCCAGTACCAACGGGGAAGCGACGGCCTGATGCGCGTCGTCAAGGCAACTCGTGAGAACTCCGGACGTACCCGCTAGCGTACGGTCTTGTGGCGGGTTGGGATCTTGAGTTCGATATCGCGGCAGACGGCTGACCCTGCGGCGATCGACTGCTTCGTGCGCTCGCTGCGTGGCGAACAGCAGCAAGCGGCGGTCCAGCTCTGGGACGGCGACACGCTGGTGGAGCATCGCGAGTCAACGGTGCGGGTACACGTGCAGTGCGGCCAGGACGCATCCGGCTTTGATGCCGAAGCCGTCACGGTGGTGGAGCAGGCCGGGGTGCGCCTTGCGGTCGGGCACGTCGTCGGCATGGCCCTCGAGGGTGCGCCCGTGGCGTTGTCGCGGCATTGGTCGGCCGCGAACCATAGGGCGCGGTTCAATCCCACAAGCCGAACGGCCATCGGTCACCGTGCGACGACCCTGTCGCCCGCCAGCGAGCCTCGATCGATCACCGCAAGTGGATCCCGCATCGGACGGGCCGGTGCCGGGGCGACGAACGAGGTGGGCAACTTGCTCATCGTGGCCTTCAGGCCCGGCCCGATCGATCTGTCGCTCAGCCCTTCGGAGGGTGAGGGTCGTTGCCGTAGGAGTTGCGGTCTCCGATCGTGCCGTCCTTCTTGTGAATCAGGTGCTCGACGCCATCCTTCTTCGCCGCTGCGCGACCGGCCGCCTGCGCCTCGGCCTTGGTGTCGTGCGTACTCGAGGCGCGCTTTCCACCCTCGCGGCGGTTGGCCCACCCATCCTGGGTCGGCACCGTGTGAATGTTCTTCTTGTCGGCCATCACAGTTCCCCTTCCGGCGCCCTCCGGTGAGGGAGCCATGGGCGCCATCCTCGCAGTCCTGTCGGACCCGCAGCGGCATTCCGCGCGGGACGAGCGGGAGTATCGCTGAAGCCTCCATGGCTGCCTGCTTTCATCCTGGTGCTGTCACGCCGAGGCCACTACCGGGCACCGCGTGACCCACCGGCGGCGGGGACCCAAGACTGTCGGTCTCGCGTGAGACCATTTCTCGCAATCGACCAGGGGAGAACAGCGCTGTGGGTAAGGGCTTCGAGATCAACAAGCAGGCAATCCGCAAGATGAGCAGGGAGATCGAGAGGGAGTTCGCCAAGAACCCCGTCCGGGTCCCGTTGGAGGCGGACGCGAGCGGCGTGACTTTCCCCGCCGGCCCCATCACGAACAACTACCACGGTCCCGTCGTCACGGTTCACGGCGACAACGCTCAGCTGGCCTGGGACAACCAGACGGCGAACCAGACGCAGAACCAAGACATCGCTCCGGGCTACGAAGAGCTCGCGCAGTTGATCACCGGCCTACTTGCGTCGCTCCCAGCGCTGGGTCTCTCCGGGGACGACGAGCACGAGGCCAAGGCTACGGCCGAGTCGGTGCTCGGCGAAGTGGTCAAGGACGAGCCAGACCAGGGCCGGATCAAGCGCGGCATCACCATGCTCAGGGGCCTGCTGGCTCCCGTCGCGACTGGAGTCGGAGTCACCGTCTCGGGCGAGGCCGCTGAACTTTCCAAGACGCTGATCGAGGGGCTCGGCAGCACGCTGCCGTTCTAGGCGAACCGAGCCCGGCGCCGCCGCGGAGCCCCCGCCCGCCCATTGGCGGGCGGGTGAAAGCGTGTAGTACGCCCATGAAATGTCCGGCGGTCCATCCCGTACTGGACCCTCCGCGTGCCGATCGCTGACTGGTTCAATGACGATATGTCTTCGTCACTTCTCGCTGGATGCCCGCCGGGTCTGTATCGCGGACAGGTAGACGGTGCCGAGAGCGGGCGTTGCGAAGCCCGGATCGAGGTGAGGTGATCCCTGGTGGGTACCTCGCTGTCGACTACGAAGCCGTCGGCGCCGATGGTCTTCAGCACGTCGAGCACACCGTTGTGGCGCCTGGCTTGGTCCTGGCACTTCACCGAAGGGATGGGGCGACCCGTACCAGAAGGGTGAACTGACCCTCATCTCCGAGCAGCGCGTCACCTTCGAAGCACACGACACCCAGGTCGCCTTCGTTCCCGCGGCCGACGACCGCCCGCTGAAGGTGTGCGCATAGAACGTGGACGCCCTGCAAACCCAGGGCCTGATGCAGGCCATCGAGGCCCGGGACCGCGAAGAGAGCGAGCTGCTGGTCGCCGCGCTGCGCAGCGGCCAGGCCGACGCCATCGACGAGGCGATCGCCACCAGCAAACAGGTTCCGCTGCTGCTGACCGTCTCGGACAACGGCCCACAGATGCGCTCCCACTCCACCCGCGAGTTCCTCGCCGGGGTGTACATCGCTCAACGCTTCGGCAGGCCCGGCACTCCCACGGACCAGCCTTGGATCGAGTCCCTGTTCGGGCACATCAAGGGGGAGCATCCACACCTGGAGACCATCACCGACCCGGCCCTCCTGGAGGCCGAGTTGACCCTGGTCCGGCACCGCTACAACACCATCCGGCTGCACGCCGGGATCGGCTACGTCACCCCCGAGGACGAACACCAGGGCCGCGGACAGGCGATCCGCCAAGCACGACGTGACGGCCTGACCGCCGCACGGCAGAACCGGATCGACTACCGTCGATCAAAGCAAGGAAACCAGTCATGACCACGACCCGGACCTGGTTGGGTATTTCCCCCGCAGAATGTCGCAAAGACTCAGACACACCTCACGGCGGCTCCAAGACCAGACCGGCCTAAGCATCAAGAAGGTCGTGCGCGCGCTCCGACCGACCCAGCAGATCACCTTCACCATCGCCGGCCACCCCGACACCGCGGCCGACCCCCTCACCGACGCGGCTCGAGACATCCTCACCGCCACCGGCCACGAGCCCGCGACACACTAAGTTGGCACGGCTCGGGAGGCGGCATTGACAACTTGCCATCCGTTGCTGGCGGTACGTGGTCGCGGTTCGCGGAGTAGCGCCAATGTTCAGGCCATGTCCTCTTTAGTACGGGTGCTACTGCGTGTTGTCCTCAATGGCCGACATTGCGGCCTGGGCTATGGCGCGGGCGAAGTCGGCGGGCTGCTCGCTCCTTGCTTGAGCTCCTAGGCCGCACATGATGCGCATCATCAGCCCGATGTTGTAGACGAGTGCGGTGTGGTCGGTGTTCTGCAGTGCGTTTTCGAGCGCTCGGTCGATGAGGGCATCATCCACGTCAGCAGGGACGCAGAAGGCTGTCAGGACGCCTACTGCATCCTTGATCGACTCGTCGACTGGGTAACCGGGGTCTTGGCGTGAAGTGCTCATGACCCTAAGCCTTGCCGATCTATCGGCTTCTGTCGCGTCGTCATATTCGGGCGCGCCACCTCCGAGCCGATCCAGCCTTCAGCTAAGGGACACCGGTGAGCCGAGTACCCTTGCGAATGCAGCAGCGACTCTGGCGAGTCAATCCGACGCTCCTCCGTACCCTGGCGCCAAGGGGTCACGCGTAGTTCGGGTAAGCAGGGCTGACACTTGGTTGAGTGGCCGACTCATGCCCGGAACTTTACGGCGCGAGAGCGGGCACGCTTAGGCGCTCAGCGGCACCAGATGGCGTACGTATTCGCGCACCTCAGATGGTTCTACGTCCAGCTTGGCAGCCACGTCGCGCACTTTGATGCGCGCGCCCGACCCGTACATCACCTTGCGGAGTAGTTGGGAAGTCTCTGGCACGATGCCACCGGGCTCGGATCGTCGGTAGCCCCGTTCTGAGAGGGCGATGCACGTCGCCCGGTACTGCCAGTCGCTGAGTAGGTGCAGTTCGTTTAGCCGGTGCGTCATCGCCATGGCCGAAACCTTCCAGAACGACCGAGCGGCCAAGATTCGCTCGACACCGGCCCCCGCCATCGACTGGTTGAGCACCGAGCCGGAAGGCATTAGAAAGCTCGAAGCAAAGGCATTGGCCTGCGCCTCTCGATCCTTCGACGTCTTGATTTCCATGTCAACATCGCTGTGCAGGACCAAATGCCCCAACTCGTGAGCCGCGTCGAAGCGCTGCCGCTCGGCTGACTTACCAGTATTCAAGAAGACATACGGGATGGAGTCTCGGTAGAAGCAGAAGGCATCGATGTCGCTGTAGTCATGGTTCAGCGATGCGATGCGAACCCCCTTGGACTCCAACAGATGCAACATGTTCGAGACTGGCCGCTCCCCAAGGTTCCACTGATGGCGAACAAGATCAGCGGCTTGCATCGGGGAGAACTTGTCGAGGGTCGGGATGCTGGGTTGGGGCAGCCGGAAGTGCGCCTCGACCTCCGCGAAAAACTCCAGGGTGAGCGCGGCCGACGCGAGCACCGCATTACGCCGAGCGACACTGGCCTTGCTGAGCTTACGGAAGCTCGCTGCTCTCACCGGCACTGGATCGATGTCGTCGCGATCCATGAAGGCGAGTGGTACCCGCAGCGCAGCCGCCAGTTTCACCAGGCTCTCATCACTCGGCTCACGCACGGCGTTTTCGTAGTCAGTGATGGAGCGCAGAGAGACACCGCTCGCGTTGGCGAGCTTAGGTCGGGTGAGCCCGAGCCGAAGTCGGGCCAGTGTCAGACGGGAGGGATTAAACATCGTGAGAAGTCATCTTGAGGCGCTAGCGGGGCAGGATGGGTACATCGATGGCGTCGTCGTCGTCCGGGCTATCAAAAGCCGACAGGTCGCCTTCGAGCTCCAGGAACGGAACGCCAATACGGTCGCCCCACTGGTTGACACTGCCGCCCTTGGTCATGCCCTTCGGCTCCGAGAACTCGAGGATGAGTCCGTTGCCGTGCTGGGTCGCCCGCTCGCAGAGAAGGAAGTAGAAGGGCGCCCCCTTGGCGGCCTCGACAAGACAAGCGGCCTCGTTGACCTCATCGAACAGCGTGGGAGGGAGATCGGAGGTAGCAAGGCTGTTGCGTGTAGCCGGACCCTTCTTCCTCGTCCGCGGCGTCCGCATGTTCGCCTTACCCACGTTGATGCCCGAAGAAATGGTGAACGACACGGTGCCATCCGGGTGAACGAGGCGCGGCTGCGCATCAACGCGAACCAACCTCCAGCCCGAAGGCTTGAGAATCCGGTGAAGGTTCTCCATGCCGTCGTGGTAGACGTCCGTCCCCGGCGTCGAATCCAGCGCAAGCGGGCTGCGGTTGGCGGCCCGGGATGCGCCCGGGCGAAGACCGTTGTGCAAAATTTCGCTCGAAAGAGCGAACGCCCTGAGCCGATCCTCGCCGGTGGACTCAAACGGTGACGCACTGAACACTGTCATCGGGCTACCTCTCTCCAAGGTGTTGCGCGAAACGCTACCACGATTGCGGTGTGAAACCGCGCAATCATCGGGCGTGTCCCGACGGGAGTCAGACGTTGCCAGTGCGCAAAGGCACCGTGCCGACGACATCCCCAGCGGAACACATCGCGCCTTGCAGTGAGTATCCGGGTGCGGATGTCGACCTCGGCTGCGAGGGCGCCCATTGCCGCCGCCCGGACGTTCTGACCCGCCTCACTGCGCCGCGATCGGCACTTCCCGCATCGCGGCATCCGTGAAACAGGCCGCACCCACGTAGCCCTCAGTGGGCGGAGAGACGCACCCCCGTCGGCAGCTCAACGACCATCCGGAACTCGGCAGATCCGCGAACATCCGGAACTCGGCAGTTGCGGACGGATCACCCACATATCCCGGATGATCGGTCGACGTCGGCATGTCCGGTATGG
>JBBQUB010000136.1:0-8137 GCA_038212865.1 Actinomycetales bacterium | reverse complement strand
ACCCTCGACGAACTCCCAGTAGCCGAGCACGGCGTGGTCCTCGTCAGCCAGACCCTGGATGCGCTCCTCGACCGTGCGGCGGATCCGGTCGCCCTCCGCCTGAGGGATCAGCCGCATGCCGCTGGCGAGCAGCTGGCTCACCGCCGACGTGCAGCCAATACGACTGAAGATAAAGGTGATTGCCGGCAAGAGGCCATCTCGGTCGAGGCGCTCGATAACCTCGGAACGGCTCGGGCCTCCCCCGAACCGGCCGCCCTGTCTCACCGGCCCCGTCCCACTCGAACGATCCGGGCCGCCCGCACGCGGACTAACGCCATGTGTTCGCCGCCCGCGATCGCGTCCCCCGCCTCCGCCACCACTTCGACCGCGTCCGTCCCCGCCACCATCGCGGGCGCGTCCGAAGCCGTCCCGGCGAACTGCTCTGTCGCCATCACGGATCTTCGCCAGGAGCTCGGGGTTGACCCGGCTCGGGTCGGTGACCGGTGTCCCGGCTGAGTTCTCGTCCGCGAAGAGGTCGTAGAGGCCCTGCCCGACCATCATGTGCTGCCACAACGGAACCGGGCGGTGCTCCTCAACGATCACCTCGGTGTTGCCGCGCACCTGCCCGAGCCAGGCGCCGAACTCCTCGGCGTTGCTTACCGTTGCCGACAGGGAGATCACCTGAACGTCCTGGGGCAGGTGGATGATTACTTCCTCCCAGACTGCCCCGCGAAAGCGATCGGCGAGGTAATGCACCTCATCCATCACGACGAAACCGAGCCCGCGCAAGGTGCCGGACCCGGCATACATCATGTTGCGCAACACTTCGGTGGTCATCACGACCACGGGTGCCTCGCCGTTGATCGAGGAGTCGCCGGTGAGCAGGCCGACCTGGTCGGCCCCGTGGCGGCGGACCAGGTCGGCATACTTCTGGTTCGACAACGCCTTGATCGGGGTGGTGTAGAACGCCTTTCGCCCGGTGGCCAGTGCCAGGAACACCGCGAACTCGCCCACGATGGTCTTGCCGGCGCCTGTTGGTGCAGCGACCAGAACCCCTTGACCGGAGCCAACCGCCTGGCAGGCCTTCACCTGGAAGTTGTCCAGCGGGAAGTCGAAGCCCTTGGCAAACGCGTCGATCTGGAGCTGCGCTTTGATCTCGGACCGTTCGGCGCGCGCTGAGGTGGCCATGGCGATCAGGCTACGTCAGCGACCTGGGACAAGGACATGCAGCGCGCCGGGCACGTTGTGGCAGGTCATGGGCAGCGGCGCGAAGCGTTCACCGTCGGCATAGCTGATGATGCCCGACGCCTCGAGGCGGACCTCCTTGCCGCGCAGAATCTCCACCGCAGGGTGCCCAACATGCTTGCCGCTGAACACCTTAGGGAACACCTTGAGGAACTCGATCGTCGATATCTGGTGCACGACGAGAACGTCGAACATCCCATCCTCGAAGCTGGCGTCCGGGCACACCATCATGCCCCCGCCGTATGACGGACCGTTGCCCACCGCGACCAGCATCGCCTGGGTGCTGTGCCGCGCCCCGTCGACCTCGATGACATAAGGAATCGGCTTGAACACGGGCAGCTCTCGCGCGATGGCCAGGTTGTACCGCATCCGGCCGCGTGGCCACCCCCAGGTGTTGGCGCGCTCGTTGACCACCGAGTCGAACCCAGCGCCCAGGACGCCGGCGAACCAGTGCGAGACGCCATGGGTGTCCGTGTAACGACCCGCGTCAATGGTGCGAACCGTGCCCCCGGCGATGACCGAGGCAGCACCCATCGCGTCGTGAACCGGCAGGTGGAGGGCACGGGCGATGTCGTTCCCCGTCCCGGCCGCGACGATGGCCAGGACCGTCGCAGTACCGGCGCAGAGGTTGACTCCGAGGTTGACCGTGCCGTCACCGCCGGTGACTGCAAGGACGTCCAGCCCCGAGGCCACACCGGCTATGGCGCGGTCTCGTGCGGAACCCGCGGTCTCTTCGGAGAGGTCGATCACCTCGTGGCCATCGGCGGTGAGGCGGACTGCCACTTCGGCACCGATCGCGGCGCCCCGGCCCTTGTCTGCCGTGGGGTTGATGATCAGCCCGATGCGCTTGGTCACGGCCGAACGCTACAGCGGGCTGGCTTCGTCATCCGCCAAGGGGCTGGCCTTCTCGTCGAGGGGAGTCGCCTTCTCGCCCAGGGGGCTGGCCTCGTCGTCACCGAGCGTGGACCAGTCGGGTTCACGGCGCGCGCGGCGCCTGTCCAAGAGCATCGCGACCCCGACGGCAGCATAGAAGAGCAGGACCATCGGCATGGCGAGGGCGAGCATCGTCCAGGCGTCCGGAGTCGGAGTCATCATCGCCGAGAAGACGAAGATGAGGATGACCGAAATCCGCCATCCCTTCAGCATGACGCGCGCAGGCAGAACATGGGCCACGTTGAGACCGACGAGGAACACCGGAAGCAGGAAAGCCAAGCCGAAGGCCAGGATGAACCTGGTCACGAACGACAGGTAGAGGGCAGCGTCCGGCAGGTTGGCCGCTCCTTTCGGGGTGAACCCGAGAAGCACCTCGACCGCTTTGGGCACCACCTGGGTGGCGAGCAGACACCCCCCGATGAACAGAGGCGCCGCGGCCGCGATGAAGGCCACGCTGGTGCGCTTCTCGCGTTTGGTCAGCCCCGGGACGATGAAGCCCCACACCTGGAAGAGCCACACCGGACTAGCCACGATGACCCCGACGAACATCGCCACCTGGAGCTGCACGTTGAAGGGCTGGGTGATGCCCCCGAAGTTGATGTTGACCAAGCCGTCGCGCTCTGCCGCAAGTTTGCGAAGCGGGGCCATGATTCTGTCGAACAGCGGTTCATAAAGGATCCACCCGAGCACACTGCCGACCACAATGGCCCCGAAGGCAATCAGGAATCGCCGTCGCAGCTCGCGCAGGTGGTCACCCAGCGACATACGCCCATCGGGGTCGCGCTTACGGCGCAGTATTGCCATGTGTCAGTGGATCCTCAGTGGACCGCAGGCTTGTCGCTGATGGCGTGCCGCTCAGGCTGGCGGCTGGTTGTGCGTCTCGCGCTCGCTCGGACCCGAAGCCTGGCTAGCGGTCGAGTCGGCCGAGGGTGGGACACTCTCGCCCTTGACCGTGTCGCTGCTCGCGGCGCTCTGCGTGGTCTTACCGTCCGCCTTCATCTCGTCGACCTCGGACTTGAAGATCCGCATCGAGCGACCGAGACTACGTGACACGTCCGGCAGTCTCTTCCATCCGACCAGGACGGCAATGACGAGCACCACGATCAGCAGGTTGACGGGGTGGTCCAGCAGGTTGCGGATCATGGGACTCAAGCCTTCCGTGGTGGCTGCGCAAGACCGTGCGGCTCGTGCGCCATGTGTTCAGTCTACGTGCTTCATCCACGCCGGGGGTGAAACGGCCCGACGTTGCTGGCGGGCACGGCGAGCCGCGGCTCTGGCCCGATCTCGCTGTTGGCGCGCAGTCGCCGGAGCGGAAAAGACAGCCAGCTCTTCCGCGCGGCCGACCTCCTCCCCGAGAAGCTCCACCTGCGTCTGTACTGCGTTCAGGCGTCGCTGGGCGATCGCCAGCTCGGAACCGAGTTCCTTGGTCTGGCCCCAGAGTCCCCAACCCCGGATGCCGAGGTAGATCCCCGCAACGACGAGGATGCACACCCAGATCAACAGCCACCACATGAGGCTGGACCCTACCCGCCCGGGCTGATCGACGCGGCCGACGCGGCCGATGCCGCCGAGGCGGCATACGCATCCAGGGCAGCGCGAGCGCCCTGCTGGACGCTGAGCGCAAGCTCAGCGGGCTGCAGGACCGTGGCCTGCGAGCCCAGCCGCCACATCAGACGGCGTAGCCAGGCGGTGTCAGCGGTCCGCAAGGTGATGACCGCTCCCCCGGCCGCCGTCGGCTCCACACTCTCGGTCGGGTAGTAGTCGCTGACCCACGCCGCGCCAGGTCCCAACGCGACCCGGACCAGCTGGTCGTCAGCGTGTGGGGTGAACACCCCCGAGTCCAGATCGCGCGGCTCGGCGCCGGCCGGTGGCGTGCCGTCCTGCGCCAGGACCGTGAGTGACTCGATCCGGTCCACGCGAAACAGCCGAACGTCCTCGGCCAGGTGGCACCAGCCCTCGAGGTACCACTGCGCGTCGAAGTTGATCACCCGCATCGGGTCGACGTCGCGCTCGGTGGACTCATCACGGCCTGGAACCAGATAGCGCAGGTGAACCCGACGATGGGTGCTCAGGGCTTCCTGCGCCAGGGCCAGGGCCTCGTTGCTGGTGCCCTCGTCGATCACCACCTGGATCCGTGAGCTTCCCGCCGCCGCCGACCCGGTAGCCGCCTCGAGCTTGGCCAGTGCCCGCACGACGGCGTCACGATCGCCGATCCCGGGGACGGCGGCCAGGGCGCGCAGCCCCACGATCAGGGCCAAGGCCTCGTCGACACCGAGGCGCAACGGCCTCTTGATCGTGTCGGCGTTGCCCAGGAACACCCGCCCGCTCTCCCAGTCCGCCTCGATCAGATCGCCGTGGTAGCCGCCAGGCGTGCCGCACAGGAACAGCAACGCCAGATCGGCCTCGACCTGCGCCGGCGTCACCCCGAACTCGCGCGCCGCCTCCTCGATCGCGACACCCTGGCGGTTGAGCAGCCAGGGCACCATCGTCAGCAGTCGCGAGAGCCGGTTGGTGGCCGACTCGGGGACCTGGCTGGCTCGCCCGGATGCCTGCTTGGCGCTCATGGCGTGCCCCCGTCGCTTCCGGGCACGGGGCCCAGCGCGCCGGTCAACCGGCGGATCACGGACTCCTTGAGCTGGGCGGGGCTTTCGACCAGCACGTCAGGCCCGAAGCTGCTGAGCTCCTCCGCAAACGCTTCTGAGTCGGTGAAGTCGAGGTCGACCTGCGACCAGGCGCCATCGACATCCGCGACGTCGCGGGCCCGGCGACGCAGGCTGTGGCCGGCGCCCACACGCACCCGCAGGACCGCGGGCTGGGGGTCGCTCTCGACCGCCAGGGTGCGGATCATCGCCTTCGGCTGATGGCCCACGGGCACGTCGTATGACGCCGCCTCACCGTCGGTGGCGACCTCGCCCTCGATCCTGCCGAGTCGGAATACCCGTGGTGCATCCCTGTCCGTGTCGAAACCGGTGAGGTACCAGCGGCCATGCCAGGAGGCGATCCCCCACGGCTGGACGTGACGCGTCGCCACATCTCCAGAGCTGGAGGTCCGGTAGGTGAAAGCGACCGGAATACGTTCCAGCACAGCGTTCTTCACCGCTTCGAAGGCGGGTTCAGCGGTCCGGACACGGGGCTCGATGCCGATCAGGGATGCGTCGTCGCGCTCCACACCGGCAGCCTCGAGCTTGCGGAGGGCCTGGGCCGCGGGTCCGGCAAGGCTGGCCTGCGCCCATGCCCGGCTGGCCAGGCCGAGAACCGCCAGCTCGTCGGCCGCAAAAGAGATCTCGGGCAGGGCATACTCGCGGCGATCGATGCGGTAGCCGGGCTCGTCGTCGAAGAAGGGGTCGAGCGGCTCGGTCACCAGCGGGATGCCCAGATCGCGCAGCTCGTCCTTGTCTCGCTCGAACATCCGGTCGAAGGCCTCGACGGAGGCGGTGATGCCGTACTGCGGGACCGCATCGCGGATCTTGGCCTTGGACAGCGGTTGACGCGTGTAGAGCAGGCAGATCACCAGGTTGAGCAGACGCTCGGTCTTGACGGACGCGTTGGGCTGGGTCCTCATGGGATGGACGCTACCGGACGGTGAAACGCCGCGTGAGGCACCTCCACCACTACTGTTCGTGGCGTGATCCTGTGGCGCGAGGCGACCGTCGAGAGGGTTCGGGCACGGTGGCCCGGAGCCGTGGAATGCGACGCGGTCCTGCGGGGTCCGGACGGCGAGACACTGCGTGCCCTGGCCTACACCGACCTGGTTGGCGAGCCTTTTCCTGGCGACCGGGTACTGCTGAACGTCAGCGCGCTCGAGCTGGGCCTGGGCACCGGCGGCATGGCCCTGATGGTGGCCATCCCCGACCGGCTGCCGACAGACCCTGAGCCCGGCCCCGGCCACATCGTGAAGGCGCGCTACACGCCGCTTCAGACGGTGGTTCTGGGAGTCGACGAGCAGGAGAGCCCACACCACGACATTCTCAGCGGCGCCACCGGGATTGGCGGCCTGCCCGTCATCCTGGCCGACCTGCACTCGGCCGTGCCGGCGATCCTGGCGGGACTGCGCGAAGGCCACCCCGAGGTCCGGGTGGCCTATGTGATGACCGACGGTGGCGCCCTGCCGATGGCGTTCTCCCGCACCGTCGCCGGCCTGTCCAAGTCCGGGTGGCTCACCGGCACCATCACCGTGGGTCAGGCCTTCGGAGGGGACCTCGAAGCCGTCAACGTCCACACCGGGCTGCTGGCCGCGGCTCACGTCCTGCACGCAGACGTGGCAATCGTCGCCCAGGGCCCCGGCAACCTGGGGACCGACTCGCCATGGGGCTTCTCGGGCGTATCAACCGGAGAGGCGGTCAACGCGACGGCCGTACTCGGTGGGCGGGCCATCGCCTCGCTGCGCATCTCCGAGGCCGACGAACGTGAACGCCACCGCGGCATCTCCCACCACAGCCTGACGTCATACGGCAGGGTGGCCTTGGCATCGGCGGACCTGCCGGTCCCGTTGCTGGGCGGACCGTTCGGTGACCGTGTCCTCGAGCAGGCGCGGGAGCTCAGCCGGACAAGTGCCGGACGACTTCAGCTCCGGGAGATCGACACCACCGGCCTGGTTGAGGTGCTGGCATCGAGCCCGGTGCGGCTGTCGACCATGGGTCGTGGCCTTGACCAAGACCAGGCCTCGTTCGTTGCCGCTGCGGCGGCCGGTCGCTTTGCGGCGACGCTGCTGAACCCTTTGAGGTGAGCGGTCGGCATACCAACGACTGAGCAGCGCCTGCCGCGACGAAACCACCGTTGTGGCCCGGATCGGACCCCGAAACAGTGGTTTCGGCGCAAGGCGAATGGGGTCAGTGAGCGTCGACCAGGTCCACGACGAAGATGAGTGTCTCGCCGGGCTTGATGGCGCCACCTGCGCCGCGGTCGCCATAGGCCAGGCTCGCCGGGATCGTCAGCTTGCGACGGCCGCCGACCTTCATGCCGGCGATGCCCTCATCCCAGCCCTTGATGACCTGGCCGACGCCCAGACGGAAGTCCAACGGTGCCCCGCGTCCCCATGAGGCGTCGAACTCCTCGCCGGTCGAGTGCGCCACGCCGACGTAGTGTGCGCTGACGGTGTCACCCGACTTGGCCGCGACGCCATCGCCTTCCTTGAGGTCCTCGATGACCAGCTCGGTCGGGGCGGCGCCACCGGGGAAGTCGATCTCCGGCTTGGTGGTGTTGGGGTCAAAACCCATGATGAAGGCCCTTCGCTTGGAGGTGTAGGGGATAGCTCGCGATGCAGGCTCAGGAGGTGGCGAGGATGTCGACGACGAACACCAAGGTGTCCTTGGCGCCGATCGCCGGAGCCTTGCCCTCGGCGCCGTAGCCGTCCGCCGGGGGCACGACCAACAGGATGCGGCTGCCGACAGTCTGCCCGACCAAGCCCTTGTCCCAGCCGGGAATGACCTGGCCGGCACCGATCTGGAAGTCCACAGGCGCACCGCGGTCGCCGGACGCATCAAACTTCTTGCCGTCCTTCCACAACACTCCGGTGTAGTGGACCTTGATGGTCTGTTTGGCCTTGACGACCGGACCGGAGCCCTTGATCAGCGGCTGGATGATCAGCGTCGTGGGTGCGGCGGTCTTGGGGACCTTGATCACGGCCGCCTTGGTGCCATCAACGGTGACGGTCGGGAGCCCGGCCTTGGGCGGAACCGCAGCACCCGTGGCGGTCTTCAGCGGTGTGCTGGCCGATACCAGGTCGATGAAGAAGACCACCGTGTCGGTCGGGCCGAAACCTGCCTGGCTGTTGCCTTCGGCCCCGAAGGCATCCACCGGTGGGATCGCGACCAGCAGGCGCGAACCGATCTGCTGGCCGTTCAGCCCCTTGCTCAGACCCGGCAGCAACGTGGTCGACGAGAGATCCATGGCTGCGGACTGCTTGCCGAAGCTGGACTCGATCTGCTTGCCGTCCTTGCCATTGAAAAGGCTGTAGTTGAACAGGATCGAGTTCGCCTTG
>JBBQUB010000135.1:0-8150 GCA_038212865.1 Actinomycetales bacterium | reverse complement strand
CGCCTTGCCTTGGACAAGAGCCTGCATGGACAGGGCCGCGGAGGGATCCTGCTGGCCGATGCCCTCGAACGGATCGTCGTCGCGACCCAGACCGTCGCCGCGCGAGTCGTCGTCGTGGATGCACTCCACGAGCGAGCGGCGATGTTCTACGAGCACTACGGCTTCACACGAATCCCGAACACACTTCGCCTTGTCCAGAAAGTCAGCGACGTGGCTGCAGCCCTCAAACCCTGAGCACGCTCAGCCGATCCAAGACAGTGTGAATCCGGCGTCTCGCCCCGACCCGCCATCGCTCGACCCGCCATCCGAGGGCCGTCTTCCGGCCAAACGCGGCAGACGGTCCCGGCAACCCCCATTCGAGGGCCGTCTTCCGGCCAAACGCGGCAGAAGGACCCGGCCGCGCGGCCCCATACGCGCTATCTCCTCGCCGCTGCGCCTTGTCGGTTAAGGTGGACAAAACCTAGATTTTGTCCGACAATAGTCAAATGGCGGTCACCTGGTCAAACAGTGCAGACAAGCACAGAATCCCGCGCGAGGAAGCGCTCTACGCCATGAGCCATGCCCACGCGATTTACCCGGACTTTCAGGCCCCGCGCGGCGGCTTAAAACGTTCGCCCACTCTGTTCATCGGTCCGTCCCGGCAAGGCACGTTGGAGGTCATCGCCATTGTCACCCCGCCCTCCGACGTGCACATCTTCCACGCAATGGCCCTACGAGAGTCGACCCGCATCAGCGTTCGCTACCAGGAAGGACAACAACCATGACCAGTAACCAGAGCATCCCCACCAAGGCCGAGGCCGACGTCCTGGCGCAGTGGGCGGAGGCCGGAGAGTTCGACCCGGACTTCCCCGGCGGCAAGGCGCTGCACGGCGCAGAGGCCGCCGCGGCGGGCCGCGCGTTGCTTGAGTCTGCGGGCGTCGACGTGGTCGCCGTCGAGCGGGCCGTCGGCGGACGCCCACGGCTTGACCCCTCCGCGCCGCGCGGCCCACGCTCACCGCGCGTGAACGTCGCGATCCCGGAGACCTTGGCCGACGTCCTCAAGGCCACGGCCAAGGCTCGCGGCGTGCGCACGAGCGTGCTTGTGCGCGAGGCGCTGGCCCGCTATCTGGACGCGAGCTGACGAAACTTAGTTCTCGGTTCACCTCCCTGCCGCGTGATAATCGATTGTCACGGGTGCCGCAACCTCAAGGTGAGCACACGTCATACCCGCTTTGTCGGGTTGGTCAGTTGAGTTGACTCGGGGCGTTCGCGTTTCCAGTTGACGAGAGCTTGAGCCACGAGACTGCGCGCCTGGGCCTTGCCCGCTGACAGGACCCACCCGAGCCCAAACTTTGGAGTCAACCGAAATATATGCTTGAACACATATGCTTCAAAGGCTATATCGATGGAGTTGTTCGCCAACGACAAGGCGCAGATGGGGGACGTGTTCTACGACGGCGTCGGCTCTCGGGCCGATGACGCAATCTCGAAGTGGACAGCAACTGAAGGAGAGAACGATGGCTGAAGAGATCACCTTCGTGGGTCCAGAGGCCGCCTCTGCGAAGCTTGAGAAGCTGCGGGCAAGGCCAGGCATGGCTGAGCGTGTCGATGAGATCCGCGAAAAGATGGCAACCGCCGATCGAACCTACGCGTCCAGTTTGGTTGCGATCCGCAAGGCAGCCGATCTCACCCAGGTCGAGCTTGCGACTCAGATGGGTATCGCGCAATCAGAGATCAGCCGGATCGAGAAGCGTCACGACATGTTGCTCTCCACTCTGACCAGCTACCTCAGCGCTACAGGTGAACATCCCCGGGTGGTCGTCACCATCGACGGCCACGATGTAGAGCTGGACCTGACGACGCTGGCCGGTACACCGTAAAGGTGAGCACGACGGCTTCAAAGGAATCCCGAACACTCTTCGCCTTGTCCAGAAAATCAGCGACGTGGCTGCAGCCCTCAAACCCTGAGCACGCTCAGCCGATCCAACACGTGAGCTCGAGGAGGCCCTGATGGCCAACACATCGAAGGCGGTGGCCGGACTGGCCCGTGAGGGTTACTCGGTTCGAGATGCTGCGGCACTGCTCGATCTGACCCCAGGGCGGGTGTCCCAGCTGCTCAACGCATGATCAAGACTTCGGGAAGAAGCGGCATACCAGGTTCTGTCCTTGCTTCCCCTGCGCGAGCCGGGCATCAGTGCCGGTAGGGATCGCTTCGCGCCGGTGTTTTGTCGACGCAACACGGGAACAGCCCATGTACATTTCGAGAGTGTAAACGTACAGTTGAGGCATGGCCATAGACATGCCCGTGAGCCAGGCTCGGGAGCGGTTCAGCGAGCTCGTCGAGACCGCTGCCCACGAGCCGGTGTTCCTGACCAAGCGAGGCCACCGGCAGGCCGTCGTCCTGAGCACCGCTGAGTACGAACGACTCATGGAAGCTGATGAGGACGCCGAGGACCTCGCCGCCTCGGATGTGGTGATGGCAGAGATCATGGCTGGCTCCCCGACGATCCCCTGGGCACAGGTGAAGGCCGACCTCGGGCTCGCGTGATCTACACCGTCGAGATCTCGTCCTCCGCGGCAAAGTCGATCGCCAAGATCAAGAAGAAGACCCGGATGCGGGTCCATGGCGCAATAGAGCTGTTGGCCGTGCACCCTCGCCCGCCAGGGACGAAGATGCTCCGCGGCGGCGATCACGAGCGCTGGCGTGCGCGCGTGGGTGACTATCGGATCATCTACACCATCAGGGACGACCGTTTGCTGGTCCTGGTGCTGCGCGTTGCGCACCGCCGAGAGGTCTATGAGCGCTGACACCTGTTACCGCGGCTGCCACGCGAGCTGGCCGCGCGGCGGCATACGCCCTATCTCCTTTCCCGCTCAACGCCTTGCGGGCTATTGCAGTTGACCGCGGCACTGACTGCACGGAGGATGAAAACGGCCCACCTCCTGCAGCGGGGGGATGGGAAGTGCCAGGAATCCTGCCGGACGACACGACGTGGCCTTGGCGCTGCCCTCGTTGCCGTGGTCGACGCCAACCACGACACTGTCGGTGGTCGATGGCAGGCTTCCGCGGGTGAGGTTAACAATCGGATTGACGGCCGGGAGGCGGCCCGCAGACCATCCAAGCCATCTCGATCGACCCACGGGGACATCTGCATGGATTCTGATAACACGACGATATAGTCTGTTTATATGAAACCTGCCGTGCCGTTGCTGGCGCCTATACTCCGGTCGAACATGCAAGGCGAGATCCTCGCGGCACTACTGCTCCAGCCCGACCGGGAGTTCATGCTCAGTGAGCTTTCGGTGCTCACCGGCGCCGCGCACAGCCAGGTCCACGGGGAAGTCACTCGGCTCACCACCGCCGGGTGGGCCTTGAGCCGGAAGGTGGGTCGAACCCGGCTCGTCCGCGCCGCCACCGAGCATGCGATGTACCGGCCGATGGTGCAGATCCTCGAGTTGAGCTACGGACCCCTCGTTGTTCTCCCGGAGATCCTCTCCCACGTTGCGCGAGTCCGCGAGGCGTACATCTATGGGTCCTGGGCGGCACGTTATGTCGGTGAGGCTGGTTCAGCGCCGCGTGACCTTGATGTGCTGCTGGTGGGGTCGCCGTCACGGCGCGATATGACCACCGCCGCTGCGGATGCCAGTGCACGCCTCGGGCTTGAAGTGAACATCGCCCGCGTCGACTCCCGAGCGTGGGAGCACGACGACGACGGCTTCGTGGCGACGGTCAGGGCGCGGCCCCATGTCGCCCTGTTGATCACGGCGACCGCAACGGTTGGGCAAGGATGAGCCCGCGATTTTCCTCGACTGTGATCGACCAGATGCTGCTCAGAGGCCAGGTCACCAGGGTGGCGCCCAACCGGGAACAGTCCGACCAGCTCCTCACTCAGGCCGAGGCCCACCTTCGGTCTGCGAAGTTGCTGCGAGAGACCGACATTGCCGGCGCGTTCGTCCTCGCCTATGACGCGGCCCGAAAGGCGTTGACGGCGATCCTGGTGAACCAGGGCTTGAAACCCCGTGGCGAGGGGGCGCACGCCCTCCTGGCGGAAGCCGTTGGCTCTCAGCTGGCCTCGGCACTCGACCTCTCAGGCTTCGGCTGGATGCGCACAACTCGAAACGCCACCGAGTACGGCAGCGACCGGCACCCCAGTGCAACAGTCAATGACGTCGACGAAGCAGTCGACATGGCGACGACCATTCATCAACGGGCGCGGCTTGTCCTGGACCACATGTTCCCGTACTGAACCCTTGACCCACGGACAATGACTTCGTGCACACTGCGCGTCACAGCGAGCTGCGTCTTTGGTCTCATGGCGGAGGCAACGATGACTTCTGATCGTATTGATCTGGATGCACTGTTCCGGGATGCTTCTGTGATCGTGGTGGCACCTAATCGTCATGGGTGCCACTCCCCGAATTTTTGGGGCACCTGATTGACACGCGTGCCAGCCAAGAGGATCCTGATGCTATGAACCCGCCGCCCAGCGTCGTGTCCGCCCCGCTCCGTGTCGGAGCCAAGGGGCGCGTTGTCCTGCCGGCCGCGGTGCGTCGCGCTGCGAACATCACGGAGGGCGCTGAGGTCGTGGCTCGTCCGGCGGGTGAGGGTCGCGTGGTGATCGAGACCGTAGATTCGATCCGCGAACGGGTTTGGGGTGCGGCACCTGACGCGACTGGGTTGGACACCACGACCGACGTCCGTGCCATGCGGGACGACGACAACCATGTCTCCGACGCGGCCTTCGCCCGGCGTGCTCCGAACCTCGGCACCGAGACCGAAAGCGCCGCAGCCGGCGCCGCGCTGCTCGACCGGCTGGGCCTGTGAGCCCATCGAAGCATCGCGTCACTCTGGACGCATCGGCGGTGCTTGCCTGGGTCTTGCGCGAACGTGGCTTCGAGACCATCGACAAAATACTGCCGGTGGCGATCATCCCGGTCCCCGCGATGGTCGAGGTGCTGTACCGGGCGGTCGAGCGAGGTCATCGGCTGTCTCCCGCCCAGCTGCACGCAGACCTCCTGGCGCTTGGCCTCACGGTGGAGTCGGTCACGGACGCCGATTCGGAGCGGGCCGCTGAGCTCATCGTCGCGGCCAAGGCAACGCCCGGCCCGGGGTCGCTCTCGCTCGGCGACGGTCTGTGCATAGCCGTCGCCGAACGACTCGGGCTGCCGCTGACCGGCGGCGACCAGTACTGGTCGCAGATGACGCTGGCGGTCGACTTCCTGCCCTTCCGATAGCCGATTTTCGTGGAACTGCCGGGTGTGAAAGGTACTTGAGCGGGCCGGCGCGGGTCGGGTTGGCGAGGGGCGAGGCGACGGCGCGCGGCGCCATACGGCCGGGCAACGATCAGCGGCCGGCCGGCGGCCAACCGCAGCGGCGCGCGAGGGGTCGGCATACCCACGTAGCTGCGTGCCTGACCGTGTTGTCTGAGTCCTGCCGGTCAGGTCCGATAGGCGTCGGCGCGATGACGGATCGCGGTGACCTCGACGACCCCCGCCTTGTCGTCCACGAAGAACAGGATCCGGTAGGTGCCCCGGCGCGCGGTCCAGGCGGGCGCCAGCGGAGGGTTGAGCGGCTTGCCCACCCGATGGGGGTTGTCCAACAACGGCCCCGTGATGAACGCGTATGCCGCGGCCGCCACCTTCTCCGGCAGTATCTCGGCCAGGGCCTTGGCGGCGGGACGGGCGATGCGCAGCCGATACCGCTGGATCACCGGGGCAGGCGTCCGGCCTCACGCATCGCGTGCGCGAGCTGATCGGCGTCCAGGTAGTCGCCGGCCTCGATAGCGGCCTGTCCTTGGCGGTGGGCGGTCAGGAGCTCCGGGTCAGAGAGGACCGCGATCGTCCCCTGCAACGTGTCGTAGTCATCAGCGGACAGCAGCACCGCCGCACGGCGCCCGTTGCGGGTGATCTCGAAGCGCTCGTGGGTAGTGGTCGCCTCGTCGATCAACGTGGACAGGTGCGCCCGGGCGTCTGCTAGCGGAAGGGTAGACATGTACATGATTCTAGCGCATCAAGGCGTACTGTACCGATATCAATTGCACTCAGCCGGTTGCGTCGGCGGCCGCGAAGGCCGGCTCCATGGCTGCGATCTCGGCCGGGGCAAGCCCGTGAAACCCAGCGACGTCGCGCCATCGGTTCACCGCAGTCGTCACATCCCACAGTGTCGCGCGGGCCTGACTTTCGGAGAGCCGGAAATACCCGGCCACGGCGAGCGCCCCGGCCAGGCTGGCGGCGGCGTCCCCGCCGTCGATCGAGGTGCTGAGGTACTTGGGGCCAGGTGCCGGGTTCGGGTTGAGGTCGAACGCCGGGGCAAGACGCCACACGTCACCGCGCTCGTGAAGGAACCCATGGTTGCGCAGGTGGTCGTCGGTGTTCGAGATCAAGACTGAGAACGCAATGCGTCGCCAGAGCTGGTGCAGCTCGTCGGTGGCATGCGCCGAGGTGTTCTCGACGGCCTCGGCGATCTCGAGGTAGCTTCGCGGCTCGCCGTCGGACGCTTCGAGCATGGTCATGGCGCTGACATACCCGATCCGATGACCCTCGGCGGTGCGGTCGAACCGATCGACGACCAGGACGTGGCGGCCAGCGAGGCTGAGCAACCGCGACGGGGCCACGTTGATGCCCGCACGCTCGGCCAGGTCGAGGGCGACCTTTTCCCAGGCCATGACGTTCCACGTGTCATGGTTGGCGCTGGGGAACTTCGCGATCGCGATCCGGCCGTTGTTCCCCCGCACGTGGGCCTTCGGGCGGGCGCCGCCCAGTGAGCTACCCACCTGGATGAGGCGTTGCAGGTCGGGCAGGTCCGCGCTGTCGCCTTCAGCGCGTGCCGCCAGGTCCAGCAGGGCGGGCAGGTCGGTCAGCGCGGGAACACCGGTGTCGTCAGTAGCAAGGAACGGGCCGGCCGCCGTACGGAATCGCAAGGAACCCTGACGCAGGTCGTCCCGCGCGCTCAGCAGGTAGTCGACCTCGCCGAGAACTCGCGTGGCCCGACCCTCGACGCGGGCGAGCGCGGCTTCGCGGCGGGTGACCAGGGTGCGCCCCCAGCGGTCCGGCGCGCAGTCCGTGATGGCACCGAACAGCCCCCTGCCCACCCGTGTCTGCCGGGCGCCGCTCTGGAGGGGAAGCTCCGGGTCGAGTGAGTAGGCACCCGGAGTGCCGAGGTACTCGGATGTGTAGGCGACGGTGGCGGACTCGGCGCCGCGGCGCCGGTGGGAGTAAAGGGTGCCTGCGAGCACATCATCGCCATCGTGGGCGACATACATCTGGACGTCGGTCACGGAGTCCTCCGGTGCCGGACGCGCGCGGGCAGGCTCTCGTCGGCGCGGAGCCGGCCCACGTCGGTGGCGTAGGGATCAAGGGCGTCGGTCAGAGCTTCGAGCACGCCGAGCGCCCGCGCGACGCGCAGGACATTCTCCAGGGTGGCGCCATCACCGTTCTCCAGCCGCAGCACGGTGTTCACGCCAATCCCGGCCCGGTCGGCGACCTCGGCCGCGGTGAGGCGACGCAGCTTGCGCCAGGTGCTGATGTCATCTCCGAGCTTGCGCAGGGAACGGGATACGGGGGCCGGAGTCCTGCTCGAAGCCATTCACCACTCCTAAGCCACCACAGATGAGTAGTTATCAGACTTAGCATATCAGTTGTGGGTGCCACAACGCTACAGATCCGCGAGGGCCTTGACGACCTGCGGAGCGAGCGTGCACAAGTGCTGTCCAAGGACGAGGCCCTGGCGCTCATCCCGCGCTCGTGAGCGAACACCTGACGCTACGTGTGGCACTGGTGCTACGGTTACGCACATGACGACAGTTGCTTCACGGGACCTGAGAAATCACACGGCGGAGGTGTTACGTCAGGTGTCCGCAGGCGCCCACGTCACGGTCACCGTCAACGGGACAGCAGTTGCCGAGATCATCCCGGTTCGCTCGACGCGTAGGGCGTCCATGTCCAAACGTGACCTGATCGTCCTGCTGGCCCACCATCAGGCCGACGCTGGTCTACGCGAGGACCTGGCCGAACTGGCCGGGGAGACCACCGACGATCTTGACCCGATCCGATGAGCGCGACGTCGCGAGGGCTGTTGGACACCAGCGTTCTGATCGCCACGGAGTCGGGCCGGCCACTGGATACAAGCGCCCTGCCCGATGAGGTTTTCATCAGTGTTGTCACCATCGCCG
>JBBQUB010000134.1:0-8195 GCA_038212865.1 Actinomycetales bacterium | reverse complement strand
GTGCTGGTCTGCCTTGCTCACTGCGTGATGCTCTCACAACGGCTCCATTCTGTCACTGCTATAAGTGACAGATGGGATGGCTGGAGTCACGCCGCCACGCGGGGAACGTCAGATCAGGTGCTCACCGGAGCGTTCGAAGGGGCCGACAGAGCCGCACCCAAAAGTGCGAAAGTCCACTGTCAGCTGCTGAGGGCATGCGGACATCTCGAGGCAGTTTCAGGCTTTGGTCGAGGCGCATGGCCTTGTCGACCCGATCTCAGCCCTTGTTGCGGGTCTGCTTGTCGGTTCACCCGCCGGCTCTACTGTTCGGGCTCGGCGTTGGCGACGGCGGCGGTATTACCCACGGTGTAGTCCAGGCATGCGGTGAGCTGGCTGATGTCGAAGGAGGTGCCTTCCTTCGGTCGCAGCTGGATGAGGATGTCGCCTTCCCCGGAGGTGAGGTCCATGCTCTCAACCTTCTGGTACTCATCCGTGGGGCACGAGCACTGGCCTTGCTGGCACTGCGCAAAGGCGGCCAGCAGCTGCTCTTCCTGCTTACCGACGTCGGCGAGTTCGATGGCCAGCCCGGCAGAGTTCGGACTGATCTCGTAGGTGGTCATGGCGCCACTCCTTCGTTGATGACGACTGGGTTGAGGCAAAGCGAGGTTTGCGGGGCACCTGTCGCGAGGATGCGCTGCAGGTTGGCGAGCTCGGCGTCGACATGCTGCAGCTCCGCGATCGCGGCTGCCACCGATGCCCGGCGCTCGGCAACGCGCTCCTCGACCTGGTCGGCCATGTCCTCGCATCGTCCCTGCGAGCACATCTGGGCCAGGCGCCCGCTCTCGGCAAGGTCCAGGCCCAGTGACCGCAGTGCGACAAGGACACGAACCCGGCACACGTCGTCGTCGGTGTACTCCAGGTACCCGTTGGCCAGGCGGCGGGGTTCAGGAAGGACCCCCTCGGCTTCATAGAACCGGATCGTCTTGGTGGTGGACCGTGTCCTATCCGCCAGCTCGGAGACCCTCACATCGACACCGTAAACCTTCCCCCCACTGGAAGGTCCAGCAGAACTCCGGGTCCTGGCTGCCGACGCTTGGATAGCCCGTCCTGCGCAGCGCTGATGCCAGGACGCCGCACGAGGGGCGGGTTTTCGCGAGCGGTTACCCGTGCTGCCAGATCTTCCGTGCGGACAGGGGCAGAAGCAACGCCAGGAGCGGGACGAGCACCGCGGCGGGCACGACACGCAGCAGCGCTCCGCCGACCACGGTGCCGACGATGGAGCCGGCTGCCATGGCGAGCACGAAGGTCTTGTTCGCGGCCAGGACGGTGAAGGACTTGTCCCGGCTGTACCGGGCGAACGCGACCAGCATCGTGGGCAGTGACACGGCCAGGGAGAGGCTGCCGGCGACCTTGATGTCGATGCCGTAGAGCAGCACGATGGTGGGGATGAGCAGCTCGCCGCCGGCGACGCCCATCAGCGCGGCGATGACCCCGATGCCGGCGCCGGCAACGACTCCGGCGATGGCTTGGGCTGGCCCGCTGAGGTCGGCGGGTTGGACGTGTCCGAGGTGGGTGGTCAGCAGGGCCACCGCGATCAACACGAGCAGGACGGCCAGCACCCGGTACAGGGTGCGGGTGGCCATCCGGGTGGCCCAGGTCGCGCCGAGGTAGGCGCCGATCAGGCTCCCGGCCAGCAGGTTGACCACGATCGACCAGTGCGGGGCGAGCAGCCATAGGGACCGACACCAAGCGGGCCGGCAGAGCTGTGGCCACCACGAGCAGGCTCAGTGCCTTGTTGACGATGACGGCCTGCAGCGCCAGGAACCCGAACATCCCGATCAGCAGCGGTAGGCGGAACTCGGCCCCGCCGAGCCCGATCATCCCGCCCAGGACGCCGACCCCGGCACCTGCGACGACCGCGGCCAGCCACCGTCGGTTCTGGGGACCTACCACGCCTGAGGCCGCGCGGGCGAGGGCGTGCGTCACGCTCGACCCTTCATCGGTGCTCACGGGGTGAAGCCTGGCTCGCACTTCGCGAACTACCGCGAAGCCTACGAGGCCAACCGACTGATCGACCGTGGCCTGATCCACCCCACCTTGTCCCGGACCTTGCCACTCGACCAAGCAGGTGACGCCACCCTTGAGGTCCACCGCAACCTGCACCAGGGCAAGGTCGGCGTCCTGTGCCTGGCTCCCGAGGAAGGGCTGGGCGTACGCAACGAGCAGAAGCGCGCCCAACACCTCTCCGCGATCAACCGGTTCCGCGGAGTCTGAGGCGACCCCGCAGCTGCGCCCACCGACCCCCAACCCTGCGCGTCTGGTGGCTCACCGGATAATGGCGAGGACAACCGGCACCGGCTCCCCCCGGCCCGGCAACCTACGCGTCAACCACCTGATCCACCTCGCCGCGGTCAACCAGATCCGGCTCGACACCGGAAGGTGCACCGTGGGACCGAAGGCCTTAACTGACGGGCCGCGATGGTGCATGGTGAAGTCATGACCGGACCCGCGGGTAGCCGGGAGCGGCGGGAGATCGGCGTCACCGAGCTCGTCCTCCGTGACGCGCACCAGAGCCTCATGGCCACTCGGATGGCGCTGGAGGACATGGTCGACGCATGCGCGGACATCGATGCGGCCGGCTACTGGTCGGTCGAGTGCTGGGGCGGCGCGACCTACGACGCGTGCATCCGGTTCCTCAACGAGGACCCCTGGGAGAGGCTGCGCACGTTCCGGAAGCTGATGCCGAACAGCCGGCTGCAGATGCTGCTCCGCGGACAGAACTTGTTGGGCTACCGGCACTACGAGGACGGTGTCGTCGACCGGTTCGTCGAGAAGTCCGCCGAGAACGGCATGGACGTCTTCCGGGTCTTCGACGCCCTCAACGACGTGCGCAACGTCAAGCAGGCGATCGCCGCGGTCCGCCGCGTGGACAAGCACGCCCAGGGCACGATCTGCTACACCGAGAGCCCGCTGCACACCGTCCAGGGGTACGTCGCTATGGCGCGCGATCTCATGGAGCTCGGTTGCGACTCCTTGTGCATCAAGGACATGGCCGCCCTGCTCAAGCCACAGCCGGCCTACGACATCGTCAAGGCGATCAAGGACGACCTCGGCCCGGACGTCCGCATCCACGTCCACTGCCACGCAACGACCGGTGTCACCCTGGTCAGCCTCATGAAGGCCATCGAAGCCGGCGCGGATGTCGTGGACACGTCGATCTCCTCCCTCTCGCTGGGCCCCGGGCACAACCCCACCGAGTCGCTGGTGGAGATGCTCCGCGGGACGCCGTACACGACGAACCTGGACGACGGCCGCCTCCTGAACATCAAGGACCACTTCGCGAAGGTGCGGCCCAGATACACCGAGTTCATGTCCGCGATCACAGGAGTGGAGACCGAGATCTTCAAGAGCCAGATCCCCGGAGGGATGATCTCGAACATGGAGAGCCAACTGCGCCAGCAGGGCGCCGATGACCGGCTGCGTGACGTACTCCTCGAGGTGCCGCGGGTGCGTGCGGTGGCGGGCTACCCACCCCTGGTGACGCCGTCCAGCCAGATCGTCGGGACCCAGGCGGTGTTCAATGTGCTGATGGGTCCGTACAAGGTGCTGACCGCCGAGTTCGCCGACCTGATGCTCGGCTACTACGGCGCCACGCTCGGTGAGCGCGACCCTGAGATCGTCGAGGCCGCCCGTGCGCAGACCGGCAAGGAACCGATCGACGTGCGTCCCGCAGACCTCCTGGTGCCGGAGTGGGACCAGCTCGTGGCTGCGGCGAACGCGGTCGAGGGGTGCGACGGAACCGACGAGGACGTCCTCACCTACGCGATGTTCCCGGGGGTGGCTCCGACGTTCCTGGCCGAGCGTCCCGAGGGGCCGCGAAACGTCGGTAAGGACCCGGCGGAGGTCGCCACGGACGAGCTGTCGAAGGCATCCGGCGCCGGTCCGGTGACGGGGCCGGTCCGGTACTCCGTGACCTCGGGCGGCAAGTCGCACCACGTCACGGTCGAGCGGGCTTGAGGGGGCAGGGGTGACGATGGAGAAGCGGGTCGCCGAACTGCGGCGGCGGAGCGAGGAGATCGAGAAGGGCGGCGGCAAGACCCGCCGTCAGAAGCAGCACGACCAGGGGAAGCTGACCGCGCGCGAACGGATCGCAGCGCTCCTGGACCCGGGCACGTTCGAGGAGACCGGCAAGTTCGCCCGCCACCAGTCGACCTACTTCGGGCTGGACGGGGCCGACCTTCCCGCCGACGGCGTGGTCACTGGTGAGGGGGCGGTCCTTGGTCGCCCCGTGCACGTCGCCAGCCAGGACTTCACGGTCGCTGGTGGCAGCGCCGGCGAGGTCCACTCCAACAAGGTCGCGGCGATGCTGCGTGCCAGCCTGACCACCGGCACGCCATTCGTGTTCATCAACGACTCCGGCGGCGCTCGAGTCCAGGAAGGCATCGGCTCGCTTGCCGGCTATGGCCGGGTCTTCTACAACAACGTGCTGCTCTCCGGTGTGGTCCCGCAGATTTCGATCATCGCCGGGCCCTGCGCGGGCGGGGCGGCGTACTCGCCTGCGCTGACCGACTTCATCATCCAGACGCGCCAGGCGCACATGTTCATCACCGGCCCGAGCGTGATCGCGCAAGTCACCGGCGAACAGGTCACGTCCGACGCCCTGGGCGGGGCCGACGCGCACATGATGCTGTCCGGTGTCACCCACTTCGTCGCCGACGACGACGAACAGGCGATCCTGATCGCGCAGAAGCTGCTGAGCTTCCTGCCGCAGAACAACGCCGAGGACCCACCGGTCGTCGACCCGGACTTCGTCGTGGAGCCGGACCCCGGGCTGGGCAAGATCCTCCCGAACTCAGACAAGAAAGCCTACGACGTCCGAGAGGTTGTCACTCGGCTGGTGGACCGCGGAGACTTCCTCGAGGTGCACGCGGGGTACGCCGCCAACATCGTTATCGGCTTCGGGCGGATCACCGGGCGCACCGTGGGGGTCGTGGCCAACCAGCCGAAGGTGCTCTCTGGTGTCCTCGATATCAACGCGTCCGACAAAGCGTCGGACTTCGTCAGGTTCTGCAACGCCTTCAACATCCCGCTGCTCACGCTCGTCGACGTCCCCGGCTTCCTGCCCGGCGTCGCCCAGGAGCACAACGGAATCATCCGGCACGGCGCCAAGCTGCTCTACGCCTACTCGGCCGCGACGGTCCCCAAGGTCACCGTCGTGCTGCGCAAGGCCTACGGCGGCGCCTACGTCGCGATGTGCTCCAAGGACCTCGGCGCGGACAAGGTCCTCGCCTGGCCGACGGCCGAGATCGCGGTGATGGGCGCCGAGGGTGCCGCCGAGGTCGTCTTCCGCCGCGAGATCGCCGGCGCAGACGACCCTGCCGCCCGGCGCAAGGAGCTCGTGGAAGAGTACCGGTCGACGTTCTCGACGCCGTACGTCGCAGCGGCACGCGGCCTCGTCGACGACATCATCGAACCGGCACGGACCCGTGAGCACGTGGCGCGCGCGCTTGAGATCCTGGTCAGCAAGCGCACCATCCGGCCGGCCAAGAAGCACGGGCTCGGGCCGACATGAGTGGCCCCTCGCCGGAGCCGACCGTCGCGGAGCTGCTGGACGTCGTCCTCTCACTGTCCGAGCGGGTGGAGCAGCTGGAGGCGGTCATCGCGCGGCAGCCACCTGTACCCGAGGTGCCTGATGACGTGGTCGTCGCCATCTCCGCAGCGGTCGCAGCGTTCTTCGGCCACCGCGCCAAGGTCAAGCAGGTGCACTACCGGACCGGCGCCGCCTACGCGCAGCTGGGCCGGGCCGTCGTCCAGGGTCGGCACCACTACTACGGGTCGAGGTAGCACATGCAGCTCAAGGTGACCGTCAACGGCGTGGCCTACGACGTCGAGGTCGAGGTGGAGCCCGAACCCAGACCGGCGCTGGGTGCGATCTTCATGACGGGTGGTAGCTTCGCTCCCCCTCCGACCGCGGCGACGGCCGGCTCGGCCGCCGGGGCGCCTTCGACGGGCTCCGGTGAGGGCGTGCGCGCCCCACTCAACGGCACCGTGTCTCGCATCCTCGTCGAGGAAGGCCAAGCCATCGAGGCGGGTGATGTCGTGGTCGTGCTCGAAGCAATGAAGATGGAAACCGAGATCACCGCCCCACAAGCCGGAGTCGTGGGATCCGTCCTGGTCGCACCCGGCGACGCGGTCACCGGCGGTCAGCTGCTTGTCGAGTTAGCCTGCTCTCCGCCTCGGTAGCCGAGGAATGGATTCCGGCCGTGCCCTCAGCGGCCCTGGGCGCGAGCACCCCTCGGTCGAGGTCGCGATGACCTGGTGGGCCGATGTCGCCAGGCCGGTGGGTGACCGGCAGCGGCCCTCAGCGCTCGGTGCCATTCAAGCTTCCGGCGATCTGGTCGGCCAGGAGGACTGCAACCCGCCTCTGCCGCTCGCTCGGCCGGGCCACGTGGGACGCGGCCGTGAGAAGAAACCGGCCGCCTAACTCGCCACCAGTTCGAACAGGCAGCACCACCACCGAGTCGACAGGGAAGCCATCACGGTCCACGTCGACCTTCCGCCCTCCCTTCGTGACGGACCCGTCATGATTGAGTATGTAGGCGAAGTGCTCTACCGTTACGCCCGCTTCGAAGCGGCAGCTATCGAGGTCGAGCACCTCGCTGATCCGCAGACAGATGAGATGGGCGCACTCTTCGGGTGTCCGCTGGTCGCCAGCAACGCTCTCTGCAGTGGCCAGAACGCCGTCGACGTATCCCACCTCCTTACTCAGTGCGGCCTCGTTGCGTTGGCCCCACAGCACGGTCTCGGTGACGATTCCACCAATCAGCAGCAGCAGCACCGCCACCTCAACGTCGTTGGGGTCGTTGATCGCCAAGGAGCCATACGGCTCCGTCAGGAAGAAGTCGAACCAGACTGCGGCGGACACTGCGGCGGCCAGTCCAGCCTCTCGAAGGCCGGTCGCGCTGAAGGTCACCACCACGGCGACCAGCACGAGCACGTCAGTGGCTGGGGTCACCGTCTCACGCAGAGGTGCCAGGACGGCTGCGACCACAAGCGGCGACGCCGCCGCAGCCACCACGGTTGCCACGCGGTACTCCCTGAGCAGTTGTCGCGCCCTCATGGCTCAATCACGCCTCCCCAGCAGCCACCAAGTCAAGCACCTCGGCGCAATCATGACGCGCGGGCCGTCGCCCCGCCCCCCCGTTCAATGGACAAGGCGCCAGCCAATGCCGGGCCGATGTGGAGTCGCACCAGGAGACTGGGGTTGGCTCGAGCTCGCGCTGCAGTTGGTTGCCGTAGAGCCGAAGGTAGGCCTCCACGGCGCGATGATGTTCTGCAGGTCGCGCTCGCAGCGCAGCCGTCACCCGAAGCCGGAGTTCGACACCACGAAGATCGACGTCAGTCGGCCTGGTACTTGAACGAAATGCTCAACTTCGTTCTGAAGACCACTTCTTCACCAGCGAGGTCAAGGTCTTGTTCGACCACTTCTGCGACACGTAGATCGCGGACAGTCTCTTTCGCGGTGTTCACGGCCTGCACCGCGGCGTCCTCCCACGACGAGTTGCTGGTCCCGACGATCTCAACGATCTTGTAGACGCTCATTGTGTCTCCCTAGGCTTGACTCGTCCGAGCCTTGCACCATCGTGGTCAGATGGCCAGACCTGAGTCTCATCGGTCGAGGAGATACACGGCTGAAGAGACCACGCACTCCTGCAGCGTCACACAGATGACTGGGGGACCCTCCCCCGGCCGGCGGATGGCCGCATCAACCCTCGGAGTCCGCGGGCTGTCGTAAGGGCGAAGCTGGCGCGGCGGCCGCTGGATCAGGAGCCGTTGAACAGTCCGAGTCTGATGACTTGTCGCATGTCAGAGACGGTGCGGGCTATTCAAGCCCAGCGTGTACGTCGCTGGCCCATACTCCGCCCGTGACGGTCTCCTTGCGATCGCCCTGCGCCTGCAGTCCGAAGGGTTCGCCGTCTCATCGTCCTGGCTGCGCCACACCCACGAGCCCGACCCGGATGCCGTCGGCATCGCCCCCCCAGCTGCACCACCACGCCATGCCCGACACGACGGCCTGTCGCTTGCCAGCGGTATGGGACCACCTCGTTGCCACGAGCATGGGACCACCTGGAGGTGTCGGTGAGCATCACAGGGCCTGGCTGTCGGTGTCAACGCTGGCGCGCTGGTTGAGCCGGTTTCGTTGCCGGTAGGAGGGG
>JBBQUB010000133.1:0-8219 GCA_038212865.1 Actinomycetales bacterium | reverse complement strand
CCGCTCGAGGCGGTACTTGGTCGCGTTACCCAGGACGTCGACGTCGGTGGTGGTGCGGCGCCAACCGAGGCGACCGGCCAGTGGCCACGGCGGGCACTCCCCGTTGCGGACGTCGTCGACGTAGGCGATCCCCTGGCGGAGCGCGAAGGCCAGCAGCTCCTTGACCCGGGCCCCGGTGGTGCGCGGCATGTCGGGGTTGACCGCGGCGCGACCTGCCTCGTGCAACGCCTCGTCAACGCGCCGAAGGGTTTGCTCGCGTTCCTCTTCGGTGATCGCGGAGGTGTCCACCAAGAAGTCGGTCATGGCCACCCACCCGATCCAGGCATGCGAGAGCGCCGCTGCCTGTCGGACGCTCTCACCCTCACGGTTGACCAGGTCCTCGGCGTAGGCGTCCGCGATCTGCATGTAGCGCAGCCGAACCCGCTTGAGATCCCGCGCCAGCCAAGAGATGTACGACGCCATCACCAGCGCCCGGCCATAGCGGGACAGTGGCTCGTCGAGCGGGAACAGCGACGAGGTGTCGATGTCCTCGCGAGCCAGCGGGACCACGAGCATGCGCTCCGAGCCGGACCCCGGCCGCGGCATCACCTCGGAGGTGCACAGCCCACTGGCCCGGGGGCCGGTGCCGTCACTGATGGACAGCCCGTCCCGGCTAGACCGGGAGCGCTCCTCCTGGTTGTGGATCAGCCGCGCAGTCTCCTCGAGGTGCTTCTGGGCATCCAGCCACGACTTGGTGGGGGCGAAGTCGTCCATCCAGTAGAGCGCGTCCTTGGCCGAGTGAAGCTTGAACCGAAGGGCGTTGAACGTGTCGCCGTTGCCGCTCATCGAGGAGGCCGGCCGCTTGTGCTCCCACCGCTCTCCGAAGTGCTGCATCGCCTTTGCGGCGACGCTGGTCTTGTACGAGCCCGGCGGACCCACCAGCACCAGCACCCAGGGGTTGTGCCCCAACACGGCGCGGAAGACCTGGCCGAGCAGGGGCGCCGACACCCGCCCCGGGATGCTGTCGAGCATCGTGGCGGAGGCGCTCATCCATGCCGCACGCACCGTCGCCGGCTCGGTGCTGGGGTCGGGAAGGTCGTAGCGCTCGATCGGTCCGGAGAAGGCCACTTCGACGTCCTCATGACCGGCGGCGGTGATCGCGCCGCGGCGGTGGATGAACCGGAAGTTGCCCTCGGTGTCCTCGCGCCATCCGGTGGCCCGGTACAGGACCTCGTCGACGACGTCTTCGCTGATCGAGAGAATGGCCCGCTTCAGCTGGTCGAGCTCGGCGCGCTTTTGGCCGTAGTCGGGGTTGCCCGGCAAGGACTCCAGCCACGAGTGGTCGTTCCACTCATCGCGAGACACCCGGATCTCCATCGGCTCCCCGGTGATCTCGTCGGGGTACTGAAGCCTGACGGCGATGAGCTGACGGCGGGCGGTGACCCGCTTGCGCTGGCTGCTGGAGCGACCGAGGAGCTCGGTCTCTTCGACGTCGAGATCGTGCTCGACCTCGAGGTACTCGCGGCAGTTGACGCGCACGACAGACGACAGCAGCACCTTGAACTTGCCGGCGGGGCGGCGATCGTCGTCCTCGTCGCCGTCGTCTCCTCGCCGCCGGCTGCGGTCTGGCTCCCACTGAACGATCTGGCCGTTGAGGACCCTGAACACTGGAGCGGTCGCCCCGACCCCCTTGTCACCGGGCAGGCTCTCGGCACCCGTGAGGAAGCTCGTGGAAGCCGGCGATCGCCACTCCCCCGGCTCGGTCGAGAACCCGCTGCTGGCCTCGGTGCTAGCCGTCTGGCCACCCAGATCGGTGCGGGGCTCGCGCAGCGACGCCGGGACGGGAACGCCGACGTCCAAGTGGCAGCGGCGGGCGGCCTCGGTGGCGGCCGTGAGCGCCTGATCGGCCGACTCCATCGCCTGAGCCACCCAGTCGGTCCCGACTCGCATACCGAACCCGTAGACCTGGTCGACGAGAGCCCGTAGGGCTTCTTGCCGCACCTGGGCCTCCAAGGCCCAACGGCGCGCGTAGCGCCGGTTGTCCTCGACGTCATCCCCCTCTTCAGCAAGGTTCCAGCGGGCCCTTGCCTCGGCCACCGCCTGCTCGAGCGTCTTGGCCTTGGCGGTCACCGCGCTCAGTGCGTGCCAGGTCGCGACCTCCTCGACGGAGACCCGCACCAGCTCTTCGAGCGCCAGCCCGGCCTCGAGGTGGTCGGTGAAGTCGGCCTTGTCCTGCTCGACCGCCGGCAGCCGAAGCAGCACGGTGGAGCCAACCTTGGTCAGCTTGGCGTGCAGGTCGACGCCCCGGGCCCAGCCGGTGGCGTCCCGGTCGAGCACCACGATGACGCGGGCGTTGCTGAGCTCGTCGACCAGGTCCTCGGGGAAGCTCTTGCCGCCCATGGTGTTCGTGGTCCCAACCAGCCCGAGGCGTTCGGCGCTGTGGACGTCCTTCTCTCCTTCGAGCAGCCAGACATCACGGCCCTCGCGCACGGCAGAGACAACCTGCGGTGCGCGGTACAGCACGGGATAGAAGCCCTCAGGTCGGCGGCCCACACGACGACCGGCTCCGGTGACGAAGAGCTGCCGGAACCGCTTGTGCCGCTGCGCTTCCGCGGTGCACTCCTCGCGCAGCACCTCCTGAACCAAGCGCCCGTCGTGGTCGACGTAGGGGTAACGCTCGACCTCCAACCACTGGTGCTCGACGTCGTCGACGGCGGCCGCGGCGGTCCGGGCGATGAGGGCCGGCAGCCGCCCGAGCTTTCCGCGGCGCTGCCCGGCCTGCCGTCGAGCTGGGCTCTTGCTGATTCGGCTCAGGCCCCAGTCACGCTCGGGAAGAGGCTCGTCGAACAGGTCAGCCATGGTCAGCCCGAGAGCCTCCACGATCTGGTCTGCCGTTGCCTGGCAGCCGTGGCAGAACAGCAGCACTCCCCCGCCGCGTTGCCCAGATCGCCAGGTCACGTTCAGCGACGGGGTCGTCTCGTCATGCACGGGGCAGCAGACCTTGAAGCCGTCCGGCTTGGACTCCCCCACCTTCAGGTTCTGGCGGTCGACAGCAGCACGAATGCGGTCCAAGGACGCGCGAGGGCCACCTGACCGGGAGGGGTAACCAGCGGTCTGGTCAGTCACAGCGCGTCACCCCCTCTGAGGGAGGACACGCCGCAGCGTGTTTCGAGGGGTCCTGAATGCAGCATCAGGTACCCTCGGGGTAGTCGGAAGCACTTCAGCCTTTCGTAGTAGAAGACGCCGCCCCACCTTGCCGCCAAGCTCAGGGGGTGGCGTTCTTCGTTGTCTGGGGTCTTATCCGGTGCCAGTGAGCGGCAGCTGCTGCTGCGCCTCGGCGTGACGCCGGTGTAGGTAAGCAGGCTCAGGGAGGCCGTGTCCGCGAGCCAGTACGGCGGCGAAGTAGTCGGCCAGAACCATGCCCTGACGATCCGCTTCGAGCTGGTAGACATCGAACTGCTCGACCGGGACCCGGACGGTGAACTGACGACGCTTGCCCTTGGGCTGTGGTCCGGGCCGCTTGCGGGGCGGTATTGCTGCCATGCATCCGTTTTAGTGCGTCCTTGACTCGGAATCAGGGATGCATCGCTCGGCGGCGTGTCATGCGTGTCGAGGTGACAGGTGTCCGCCATGCCTCGGGAAGGTGCGCGGCCGGCTGCGCGTGTGACAGATGGGATCTACGACGTCGATCGCGATGTAGTCGCGACGGTCGCGTGCACACACACGCACGTACTTGCATGCCGACTTGGTGGGAATCGGGGGAATCGGGGCTAGCGGCGGGAATCGGGGCAGGTCAGCACCGGTTCACTAGTTCCCCAGGCGGTGGGAATCGAGGTGGGAACCAGAGGTGGGAATCGCGCAGCAAAACGGGGATCGCGTGTTTTGCTACTCGGAAACACAGTTGGAAAACAGCGGATGACGCGCAACTTGTCGTCGTCGCGGCCTCGTAACCCGGTCGCGCCGGGCCGACGGGTTCGGGAATGAGTACCAAGCGGAGGGACACAGCTCGGCGGGTCGGACGCCAAGGGCGTCCCCGGACGCTTGAAGGCCCTGCTGAGCGGATGATCGCCCTTACCCTGGAGCTCACAGGGCGCCTAGTAGCGCTGGCTGGCCTGGCGGCGTGGGTCGCCGGGCTCCCCTCGGCGAAGGCGCTGATCCTCGACGAAGCTGCGGAGGGCAGGCTCTGAGCGGTTGTCCTGCAGGAGAAGGGCTAGGTTCTGCCAGCCGTGCTGCGGCACGAGCTCGAGGATCAGGTCGCAGTAGACGTCCAACAGAATGTCCTCTGCGGCGCGGTACATGCTGCGCATCTGACGCAGCTCCCAAACCTGGCTGAACGGGTTAGGCAGCGGAATCCCACGCAACGCACGCCTCGCCTCGCGATGGGGCTCGACCTCGGGGGGTGCGAAGAAGCGCAAGAGCACGACGTCCTGTTTGGTCAGACCCACTAGGTCCAGACCTTGGCGGAAGTCCTCCGGGCGGCAGCGGCGCTCGGCCTCCCCCAGCGGGGCGACCATGGCGTTGTCGATACCCGAAGCAAAGGTGTGCAGCGCGTGGCGTTGTCGATCGAGGATCCGCAGGTGCCCTGGCGTCTCGTAGAGCAGCCGTCCCCTGGTCCACGACAGAGCGATGTCCATTGGGTCTTCGGGTACCCAGCGGAAGTGCGACTGGCGAAACATGCGCCGGTGCCAGCTCATGTCCTCGAGCCAGTTGGCGGGGTCCCGCTGCGCGGCCGCAGTGCTCACGAGCCTCATCTTGCCCGTTCACACCACTGGCACACCAGCACGACACTGAAGTCCCACCAACTCACCATGACTGGGCTAGGACGCGCACACCACTCCCCCACCTATTGCACACCACATAACTAGTAGACGGCCAACAGGTCAACAACACACCGTCTGTTGACCCCGCCGCACTATCAACGTGCGATCAGTGGGGGCGCAACACATCATTAGTGGTGGGTCTGCGGATCGGTGACGAAGTGGCAACACGCCCCCCGTAGGCCCTCAGTTGCGCCAAGATCCCGGCGGGGTGGGCAACAGTGGACTCACTGATGACCGTCCATGGACGTTCAGGCGGGCCGATCCGACCATCTGTTGACCGTCACTCGACGGGCGCGTGTCACAGATCCGGGGTTCACTGCACTTTCCGTGGACATGAGCATGATGGAGGGACGCATGTCCGACCCGAAGGTCCTTGATGGGGACACTCTCAGCCGCGTGGTAGCCGTCATCAACGGCAAGGGGGGAGTGCTCAAGACCTCAATCGTTGCCAACGTCGCTGGGGCGTTGGCCAGGAGCGGGATGCGGGTGCTCGTGGTCGACCTCGACATCTCGGGCAACCTCAAGCTGGACTTCGGCATGCTCGGCGCCACCGAGGACGACGCCGGCAAGGGCATCGTCGATGCGGTGTGGAACGGCTCCTCTCTGCCGGTCGTGCCGGAGGTGCGTCCCAATCTGGACTTCGTCTTTGGCGGTCGTGGGCTGGAGATGCTCGGCCAGCTCGCCAAGTCCAACCTCGTCGACGACCTGCCCACCGGCAGCGTGGCGGGGGAGTTCGCGGCACGGCTGGCCGAGGTGGCCGACGACTACGACCTGATCCTGCTGGACTGTCCGCCCGGCAACGGCGACCTTCAGGACATGGCTCTGGCGGCGACCCGGTGGGTGCTGATCCCCACCAAGACTGACCAGGCAAGCTGGGACGGCCTGCTTGGGGTTGGGCCGCGAGTGAAGCGGGCTCGGCAGGTCAACCCGCACCTGGGTTATCTCGGCGTCGTCATCACCGCGCACAACCTGGCCGCGACCAGAGTCCGGCGAAACACCACGGCACGTCTGGAAGAAGTCGGGGACACCGTCCCCCTGCTCGAGACATCGATCCGTCACTCCGAGACGGCAGCTCATGACTGCCGGTCGCGCGGCCAGCTCGCTCACGAGCTCGCACGCGACGCCAGCGCGTCGAAGACTCAACGGCTTCTGGCCCTGAGGTCCCGTCGGCACACGGGCACTGATCGCGGGAACGTCATCGCCTTGCCTACGGCACTGTCTGGCACCGCAGACTCGCTGGCGGGGGACTACACCAACCTCGCGCAGGAGATCTGCCAGCGGATCTCGGCAGCTGAGAACTCGAGCGAGACCGTCCAGGCAGGAGGCCAGGCATGACCACATCAGAGGCGGGTACCGCTCGCGAGGTCGCACCTGGCCGTCTGGCGGGCTTCGAGGACGCCGACGACGGTGAGGTGACACCGGTCCTGTCCCTGCCGCCGCGCCCGCGGCGAGATGCCGCACCGGCCCCTGCGCCTCGACGTCGGCCGAAGCAAGCTGCACAGGCCTCGCCGCCCACGGCGTCCAGCACAGCTGCCGCACCAAGCGCGGCGCCGACTTCGACCGACTCCAGCGAGGCCACTGCGGGCCCGCGCAAAGGCCCCAAGGGCCCCGAGGACCGCGTCCGGCCGTCCAACGTGCACATCCCGGTGGCGCTGCTGGAGCCGATCGAGGCGAAGTGCAAGGCGAACGGCCTTTCGCACGGAGAGGTGATCATCGTGGCAATCGAGGCCGCCTACCCACGGCTGAAGGACCTCGTGCACCCGGCCGCGACGGCAGGGGGGAGTTTGTTCGCCTCCCGCCGCAGTCGAGCGTCCCGCTCGACGGACGGCCCGCTCACTCCGCTGAACTACCGGCTTCGCGAGGCGGACTTCCAGACGCTGGACCGGCTTGTCGATGAGTTCGGTGCCAGCTCCCGCGGGCACCTGATCACGGCCGCCCTGAACGACTACTTCTTCAGCAGCCAGTAGCACTCAAACCAACCACCCACCCGAGAGGCCTAGACCACCTATGGCAACCACGACTTCTGACGCTCCTTCGCGCACATTGCGACGGGGGAAGGGCGCAGCGGAAGGCGAGCAGGTCCCCGCACGGGCAGCGGGGGAGCAGCTGGCACCGCCGCCGAAGCTGCGTCGCAGACCGGCCCTGATCGCGGCGTCCGTCGCCGCGATCTGCCTGGGCGCCTTGGCCAGCCTGTGGGCGTACACGTCCAGCTCGAGCGCCCAGGAGGTGCTGGCAGTCCGGCAGACCGTGCAGCGCGGTGACGTCATCCAGCCCGATGACCTGATGACGGTCAGGATCGGGGTCGACCCCGCCCTGAAGCCCCTGTCGGCGGACCAGGCGTCCACGGTGGTGGGCAAGCGGGCCGCCTTGGACATGCCGGGTGGGGGAGTGGTCACCGCCGAGCAGGTCACCGACGCGAACACCCCACCCAAGGGCGAGTCCGTTGTCGGCATCAGCTTGACCGCGGCGCTCCTGCCGGCCAACGAGCTGCGGGTCGGTGACCCGGTGCGCGTCGTGACCACCCCCGGCCAGGCCGGGGACGTCACCGTGGCCGCTCCGGACGCGGTCGATGCCGTGGTCGTCGGCATGAGCTCGGATGAGACCACCGGGAACACCATCGTCAACGTCCAGGTGCCGTACGCCGATGCCGCGAAGGTGGCCGCCTTGGCTGCGACCGGCAAGGTCGCCCTGGTACTGGACAGCCGGGAGCGCTGAACGATGGCACTGATCGTCCTCACGTCCGCGAACGGATCCCCAGGTGTGACTACGTCGGCGCTCGGGCTGGCCCTGGCCTGGCCCCGGCCGTCAGTCCTGGTCGACGCCGACCCGACCGGGGCGCTGGCAATCCCGGCGGGCTACTTCCGCGGCAGCCAGCTCCCTACCGACCTGACCTTGGTCGACCTGGCGATGTCGCACCGGCAGGGCAGCTTGGTGGAGGACCTGCCGGCGATGCTGATGCCGATCCCGGACAGCCAGGTCCAGTTCCTGTGCGGACCTCGCCGTCACAACCAGGCCCGCGCGCTGGACGGCCTGTGGGAGCCACTGGCCGGCGTGTTCAAGGCGTTGGAGCGCAACGGGCAGGACGTCATTGTCGACGCCGGCCGGCTGGGCCTCGAGGGGTCGCCGTTCAAGCTGCTCGCCGCGGCCGACTTGGCGCTGCTGACCACCCGAAGCACCCTGCCGGCCCTGGTCGCGGCCGCCTCTTGGTCCCAGACCTTGCGTGACGCATTCGGGCGCTCTGGAGCCGAATCCAACCTTGGGGCCCTGCTCATCGGTCAGGGGATGCCCTACGGCACGAAGGAAGCCGCCAAGACTCTGCAGATGCCCGTGGTGTCGACCCTGGCCTGGGACCAGGCCTCCGCCGAGGTGCTCTCCCTGGGGTCAAAGGCCTCCCGCAGGTTCGAGCACTCGAACCTGAGC
>JBBQUB010000132.1:0-8278 GCA_038212865.1 Actinomycetales bacterium | reverse complement strand
TTCGGCATGGAGTGGAAGGAGCACGTTGCCTGGATCAGCCCCATCCTGGCGACAGTCGTGGTATTCATCGTCATCTACTACGGAGCCGGTCTCATTCGGCACAACCGCGTGCGCAGGACGGCACTTCTCCTGTTCTCGCTGGCCTTCCTGTTCGCGTTGGTGGCTGGAACCGTCGGGACATTGATAGCCCAGGAAGCCCCAGTCCTCTAAGGAGAGCGTCATGGCATCACATGTGGAGGCCGGCGCGGCTGTCGGCGATCAGCCCGATGCGTGGGACAAGCCTGAAGGTCCCATCGCCGCTGCCGTCATTGCCAGCGGTGTGGGGGTCCTTGCTCTGGGCGTGCTGACGACCCTGTCCGAGATGAGCACGACCATCAAGGATCTCCTCAACTTCTACAACCCGGTCGGACCCCTGGCGGGCAAAACCGTTGGTGCACTGGTGATCTGGCTGGCGTCCTGGGCCCTGCTGCACATGGTCTACCGCGACAAGGGGTTCGAAACCCGCAAGACGTTGACTCTCGCGTTGGTTCTGATTGCGCTTGGAGTGGTGGGCACGTTCCCCATCTTCTTCCAGGCCTTCGCGCCTACCGAATAGACGTCCATCGGGGCAAACCTCGAGCTGGACCGGGACGGGCTGGTCAGCTGAGACGGTGTCCGAAGAAGCCGGCCAGCCGGTCATAAGGCGGTGCGTCCTCGGGGACGTCGACCTCTGGACCGAACGCCTTGTCCTCGTCCTCGCCACCGCGGAACGCAGGCCGCAGGGCCGTTCGCGCCCAGGCCAGTGCGGTGTTGGCGACCTCCGGGTCCAAGTGCGTTGACTGCCCCGTGGCGACGGCTAGATCCCAGCCGTGGACGGCGATCTCGGCGATCTGCTGGTCGACGGGGAAGCGCTTGGCGACCTCGCCCATGCCGGGCATCGAGGTCGTACCGGTCAGGTCCCCGGCGTCGCGCCAGGCCTGAACCAGAGCGGTGGCACCCGCCCGATAGGCGTCGATGTAGTCCCCGTCGACGGCCGCCATCGGAGCCGACCAGTCCGGCGTGCCACCGGACGCGCGCTCGGTGAACTGTTCGAGGTCGTGGACGAGGTGGGCAACGACCTTGGTGACATCCCAGGAACGGCACGGCGTTCGCAGGTGCTCCTGGTCATCGCGGATGCCCGCGATGATGGCTCCGGTCTGGTCGAGTGCCCGGTGCAACAGGGTCACGGGGTCGGTGGTGACGGGCTCGGTGATCATGGGGTCTGTGGGCACGGGCATCTTTGTCTCCTTGGAGCTCGGGTGTGTCAGGTCTGGCCGGCGCTTCGATTGTCTCGCCCCTGCCGGTCATTCGGTTTGGCCGGATCGGGCATGCTCGTCCACATGAACACGACGTGGGACATCGAAGGCATCCGTTCGCAGTACTCAGCGCTCAAGGACGGCACGGCATATCTCGACGGTGCAGGCGGGACGCAGGTGCCCGAGTGCGTGATCGAGGCGATCGCCGAAGCCCACCGATCGGGACTGAGCAACGTGGGTGGCGCCTTCGCGGCCAGCCGACGCTCGATGCAGCTAATTGCCGACGCCCGTTCGGCCGTCGCGGACCTCACCGGCGGCGAGGCAAGTGGGGTGATCCTCGGACCCAACATGACGACGCTGACCTACCGCCTGGCCGCGGCGTTCGCCAAGACGTGGGCACCTGGCGACGAGATCGTGGTCTCAGAGCTCGACCACGACGCCAACGTCCGGCCATGGGTGCAGGCCGCGGCCTCCGCGGGAGTGACGGTGCGCTGGGCGCGCGTGGATCCGGAGACCACCGATCTGCCGGCCGGACAGTATGCCGAGCTGGTCAACTCTCGCACGCGGCTCGTTGCCGTTGCCGCTGCCTCAAACCTCATCGGGACCATGCCCGACGTGGCGACGATCAGCGGGATCGCCCACGCCGCAGGGGCATTGGTCTACGTCGATGGTGTCGCAGCCGCGCCGCACTTCCGCTTGGACATGCCCTCACTGGGCGCCGACCTCATCGCCATCTCCGCCTACAAGTGGTGCGGTCCGCACGCCGGAGCAGTGGTTGCCTCCCCTGACCTGCTGGCGACCCTGCGGCCGGACAAGCTCGAGCCGTCGTCTGAGGAGGTGCCCGACCGTTTTGAGCTCGGCACCTCCGGCCTCGCCAACATGGCCGGCATCGCCGCGGCTGTGAATCACCTGGCCGATCTCGTTGCAGGAGATGGGAGTCGGCGCCAGCGGCTCGATCGCTCCTTCGCGGCTCTGACGGCACGGGAGGACGTGCTGGTGCGCGGCACGATCAGCCGGCTCACCGGAATACCGGGGGTTCGCATGGTCGGGACGCCGACGCGGCGCACCGGGACCATCTGCTTCACGGTGGACTCCGTCGCGCCGCGTGAGGTCGCGGCAGCGCTGGGGGAGCAGGACATCAGCGTGTGGAGCGGACACGCCTACGCGTGGGAGCTCGCAAGGGTACTGGGGATCCGCGACACCGGTGGTGCGATTCGGGTCAGTTTCGCCCCTTACACCGCCGAGTCGGATCTTGACCGGTTGGTCACGGCCGTGTCGGCGATGGTGGCCTAGCGGTCTAAACCGGCTGGTCCGGGTCATCCAGGAAATGTGGACCGAGCTGGTCTTCGAACAACCAGCTCGTCGTCTCCCGCTCAGTCAAGCGCACCGCCCGCCCCTCGCTTGCTCTGCTCCACGCGCCCAGTCAGCGAACATCCCCGCCACGGCCAGGACCCACTGGGGCGGCCGTCGCGGACGCCACCGTTCCGCGGAACTTCCGTGGCGTCATCGGAACCGAATTCCCGTCGTCCGGAGGCGCACCTGGCAAGGGGCTGGCACAATCTCACCATGACGTCGGTGCGCGGCCTCTCAGTGCTGGTATCCGGTGCAACTGGTGGGCTCGGCACCCCGATCAGCCGCCGCCTGGCGCTGGAGGGTGCGCGGCTCACCCTCCTGGGCCGCGATATCAGGCGACTGGAGGCGCTCGACCTCGATGCGTCGCTGGTGACGGGTGACCTGCGCGATCCCGAGACGGCCGTGCGGGCCGCAGCCGCGGCCGTTGCGGAATACGGCCGCCTCGACGGTCTGGTTGTCGCCTCCGGTGTCGTCGCCTTCGGTCCGGTGGGCGACCTGCCCGACGACGCGCTCGTTGACCTCTTCCTGGTTAACACCTTGGCACCCGTCCGGCTGCTGCGGGCCGTCCTGCCCCACCTAGCCGGGTCGGCCCGCGACGGCCGATCACCCTTCGTCGTCCACCTCAGCGCGGTCGTCGCCGAGCACCCCACCGCCGGTATGGCCGCCTACTCTGCGTCGAAGGCGGCGCTGACCGCTTACGACGCCGCCGCCGGCCGTGAGCTGCGGCGAGCCGGGATCCGCCTGGTCGACGCCCGGCCACCGCACACCGAGACCGGTCTGGCCGAACGTCCACTCGCCGGTACGGCACCGCGGCTACCCCCCGGCCTCGACCCAGACACCGTCGCAGCGCGCGTGATCGCGGCCCTGCTCGACGACGAACGCGACCTGCCCAGCACCTCCTTCGGCTGAGACCGGTTCGGCTCGCGATGCCGTGCCGAGGGGATTGCGGGAGGGCTGGCCTGAGAGAAGGGGTCCAGGCGAACGAGCCCGTTGCGCGCTGGGTCACTTGGTGTCACACTTGACGAACTCAACCTTTGTCTTAGACAAACTCAACCTCTGTCTTAGGAGAACCCCACATGCTCGCACGGCGAATGAAAGACTTCGGCATTAGTAGTGACGTCCTGCAGATCCTCGGATTCGCCTCGGTCTTCGGCAGCATCGCGACCTGGCGCACGGCCAAAGGATCAGGGGACGCCGCGCACGCCGAGCGTTTCGGCATCTTCGTCGGGCTGTGGGCGCCGACGTTCTTCGCCCTCGCTGGGCAGGTGGCGGTCGCGGAAGCCAACGATGCCAAGGCCATCGACCAGAACTCCTAGCGAGTCATCTCCGACTCGGCCAGGGCGCGCAGCCGCGGCCAGTCGTCACCGAAACTGAGATCGCGTCCGTTGTCCTCGAGCATGGCGCGGAAGAGCGCGCCGCTCGCGATCACGCCGAGGTCCATGTGCTTGAACACCTCGAGTGTGACCGAGCCATAGAGACGGGTCCAGCAGCGGATGAAGATCCACGACAGGCCAAGCGGGTGCCCCGGAAAGTCGCAGGGCAAGAGGCCGCAGGCTCGCTGGTCCCGCAGCCGCCCCAGGAGCGCCGGCCCGAGCTCGGAGTCGGTCGGCACGGTGAACTGGTAGCGGTCCCACAGCCGCAGGAAAATGTCAGTGAAGAAATTTGAGAACTGGGCGCCACCACCAAGCGATGACGGGTCTGCTGGGTGGACTGCCTCGGCGGCCTCGGCGATCGCGGCATTGGCAAAGATGAGCCCGAACTCCGCCGGATGGGCAAGTGCCCATCCGCGAAAAGCAATCGAAGAGGCCAGGATCTGGGCCGCCGGGTCGTCATCGCCGTGCCGGTCGCGGGCGCTGGTCATGGCGAGGATGACGTCGTCGAAGATCGCGCGGCAGACCAGCATCAGTAGCTCGTGGTAGCTGTCGACGTAGCGGTAGAGCGCAGGCGCAGTCAGGCCCATTTCGCTGGCAACTGCCCGCAACGACAACGCCTCCGGAGAACCCAGCAGCGCTCGCGCGACGGTCACGATCTCGTCGTGCGTGGCTGCTCGCTGGCGCTCGCGACGGGTCGGAGCCGACACTCGACCCTTGACCTCCGTTGTCATGTCGGTCCTCCTTCAACCGGTAGTCTAAACGCTTGACAGGAAAGTTAACAGCCTTCACAGTTGCGGAAATAGGCGGAAGTGCTGGCCGTTGGCCTCACGGCTGGAAGCGAAGGGTAACGCGGATGATGCAAACCTGGGGCCGGTTGGTGGCCCGACGAGCGGGGTCCGTCCTCATCGGCGCACTGGTTCTTGTGGCGGCGGCCGCCATATTCGGCCTTGGAGTGTTCGGCAGCCTGAGCAACGGTGGCTTCGAGGACCCGGCCAGTGAGTCGGCACGGTCGCTGGCCAAGGAGAAGGCGACCTTCACCAGTCATGACGCTGACATCGTGGCCATCTATTCCAGCACGTCGATGAAGCTCATCGACCCAGACTTCAAAGGGTCCGTCGACAAAGTCGTAGCCGGGCTTCCCAAGGGGGCCGTCGAACGTGTCACCACGTGGTACGAAAGCCCATCGCCCACGCTGGTCAGCAAGGACGAGCGCACGACCCGGGTCATCATCACCTTGAGCGGGACTTCGCAGGATGAGAAGTCGAACCGCTATGACCAGGTCAGACCTCTCCTGGCCGCCGAGGGGCTGACCACCAACGTCGGTGGGGCTTGGGCGGTTTTCGCCGACGTGGACCAGGCCATCTCCAAGGATATCGCTCGTGCCGAGGCCATCTCGATGCCGATCGTCTTCCTTCTGTGTCTGGTCATCTTCGGCAGCTTTCTCTCGGCCCTGATGCCAGCCGTTGTCGGCGCTGTCGCGGTCTTCGGAGCCTTCGCGCTGGTGCGCGGCATCACTATGGCCACCGAGGTCTCCGTGTTCGCGATCAACGTCATCACCTTGCTCGGCATGGGTCTGGCGATCGACTATGCGCTCTTCGTCGTGAGCAGGTTCCGCGAGGAGCTGGCAAAGCAGCACGGCACCGATCGCGAGCACGTCAACGCGGCCATCACCGCCACCATGGTTACGGCCGGCCGTACCGTGCTGTTCTCCGGCCTGATCGTGGCGGCGTCGCTGGCGTCTCTGGTGATCTTCCCGCAGAACTTCCTGCGTTCGATGGGCTACGGCGGAGTCGCTGCTGTGCTCGTCGCGATGGTGGCCGCGCTGACGGTCCTGCCGGCAACCCTCACGATCCTCGGGCCGCGGATCGAAGCAGGCCGGATGCCGTGGCGTCGGGGCCAGCGTGCTCGAGCCGCGGAACGCCATCAAACTGCCCAAGGTGAACTCAGGCACGCTCACGGCGCGTGGGCGTCCCTGGCGCACAGCGTGATGCGGCGACCCGTCGCCTACCTGCTTGTCATTGGCGTGGCCCTGGTGGCGCTGAGCGTTCCCTTCTGGTCGGCCACGTGGGGCAGTGTCGATGAAAGGGTGCTGCCGACGAGCGCGCCGAGCCGAATCGCCGCAGACCTGGGTGCCCGCGAGTTCGGTGGCGAGACCACCAGCGCCAACGTCGTCGTCGAGGGGGCCGGCCAGAGCAAGCTGGGTGCCTACCTCGGCCAGATCTCGAAGATCAGCGGCGTGAAGTCGGCCAAGCCGATCGACGAGGTCGTCGATAGCGGTGGGCGGACGAGCCTGGTCCAGGTCAGCTGGCTCGGGGACGGCCAAACGACAAAGTCGCAGCAGATGGTCAGGGACATACGTGCCGTGAACCCCGGCCCCGGTGTCAACGCACTTGTTGGTGGCACGTCTGCGAATACCGTTGACCTGATTGACTCGGTCGGCTCACGCCTGCCCTGGATGGACGCCTTCGTGGGCGCCGTCATGCTGGTGCTGCTGTTCGTCGCGTTCGGCTCCTTGGTTCTGCCCCTCAAGGCTGTCACGATGAACGTCGTGTCCCTTGGTGCCTCCTTCGGAGTCGTCACCTGGATCTTCCAGGAGGGTCACCTGTCCGGGCTTCTACGCTTCTCTTCGCCGGGATACCTGGATGTCACCCAACCGATCCTGATGCTGGCCATCATCTTCGGCTTGTCCATGGACTACGAGGTGTTCCTGCTCTCCCGGATCCGTGAGGAGTGGGACCGCACCGGCGACAACGTGACCGCCGTGGCCAATGGCCTGCAGTACAGCGGGCGGATCATCACGAGTGCAGCGCTGTTGCTGGCAGTGGTGATCGGTGCATTCGCCACCTCCGGCATCCTGTTGATGAAGATGATCGGGATAGGGATGCTCGTCGCCATCCTGCTCGATGCCACCGTCGTTCGGGCCATGCTGGTGCCAGCCACCATGCGGCTGTTGGGAACCGCGAACTGGTGGGCACCCGGGCCGCTTCGACGATGGTGGGAGCGTCACGGCATCCGGGAGTCGGGGGGCGTGGAGGCGGCGCGAACCCGGTCCGAGCTGGTCAGCCCGAACTGAACCTTGCTGCGTCCGCCCGCAGGCGGGACCCATCCGGCAGGATCTAAGCCATGACGACGATCTTGCTCGGACCGGCAGACCTAGCGCGCAGACGCGGCCTGCGACGCATGCGAGCCGTGGCGTTGTCCTTGCTCGCGTTCGCAGCCCTGGTCTTCATCCTCACCCGAAACCGCGATGGCGCCTGGGGATACGTCAATGCGACCGCCGAAGCCGCGATGGTCGGAGCGCTTGCGGACTGGTTCGCAGTGACTGCTTTGTTCCGTCACCCGTTGGGCATACCCGTCCCGCACACGGCCATCATTCCCAACCGCAAAGACACCCTCGGTCAGAGTCTCGAGGAGTTCGTCACGGGGAACTTCCTGACGGCCGACGCTGCCCGTGAGCGAGTCGTCGCCGCCGACGTCAGTCGGCGCCTAGGGCGCTGGCTCACCCAGGAGCAGCACAGCGCACGGGTGATCACGGAAGTGGCCAAGGCGACCAGTCGAGCGCTCGTGGCTATCAAGGACGAAGATGTCCGGGGTTTCGTTGAGCAGTCCCTCCTTCCACGTCTCGTCAACGAGCCACTGAGCCCGGTCGCCGGGCACCTGCTCGAGTCGGTCGTGGCGGACGGAGCTCACCACGGCCTGGTCGACATTGCCCTGGTGGAGGCCCACGTGTGGCTGCGCGCGAACGAGGAGGCAGTTCACTCGATCGTCGGCGAAAAGGCCCCCTGGTGGACCCCCGGATGGCTCGACGAAAGGGTCATCGCACGTGTGCACCAAGAGGCGCTCTCGTGGGTCGCCGATGTGCGCGATCGCCCGAACCACCCGGCGCGCAAGGCTCTTGATGATCTGCTCGCGCAGTTGGCTCTTGACCTGCAGCATGACCTCGACACCATCGCGCGCGCTGAGGCACTCAAGGTTCGTGTGATGACGCACCCTCAGATCGGACCCTCCGCGGTTGCCGTGTGGGATGCAGTGCGCGTCGCCCTCCTGGGTGCGCTCGATGATGCAGAGGGACAGTTGCGGCGTCGGGGAGTCGCTGCACTCTCGGAGTTCGGTGCCCGCCTCCTTCGTGACCCAGACCTTCGCCAGCGGGTCGACGGCCACGCTGCCGACGCGATCGGCTTCGTGGTCAGCACCTATGGCCACGAGATTGCCAAGGTCATCTCGCAGACCGTGGATCGTTGGGACGGCAAGGAGGCGGCCGAACGGATCGAGCTGCAT
>JBBQUB010000131.1:0-8375 GCA_038212865.1 Actinomycetales bacterium | reverse complement strand
GGTGGTCTCGGCCGCGGTCGTGGTCGGCCCGCCCGCGCCTACATCCTGTCAGAGGCGGGTCACGCCGGAATGGGCAGCGACTACGACCACGTTGCTATCTCGGCGCTGCGATTCCTGGCAGAGGCCGCCGGTCAGGATGCCGTGCGCGACTTCGCGCAGGAACGAAGCGCCGAGCTCGAAGCGCGCTACGCGGCGCAGCTCGCCGATACCGGTGATGACGTCACCGTGCGTGCCGCGACACTGGCTACGGCACTGACCGCCGAAGGTTTCGCCGCCTCCACCCGACCGGTCGGACAGGGTATCCCCCTCGCAGGCGTCCAGCTGTGCCAAGGGCATTGCCCGGTGCAGCACGTCGCAGCAGAGTTTCCGCAGTTCTGTGACGCCGAGACCGACGCGTTCTCGCGCCTACTCGGAGTCCACGTCCAACGCTTGGCGACCCTCGCCCATGGCGAGCACGTCTGCACCACGTTCATTCCCTTGAGTGCCGGTCCCGAACAGATGGCCAAGGCAGTCAAGTCACCGTCAGGAACGATCACATCTGATGAAAGGCGCTCGCAATGAGCAGCACCATTGAAGAGCTCAACCCAGGTCTGAAGGGCCTCGGCACCTACAAGTACGGCTGGTCCGACAGCGACGCTGCCGGTGTGTCGGCTCGTCGGGGTCTGAACGAAGAGGTCGTCCGCGACATCTCGGGCCGAAAGAACGAGCCGCAGTGGATGCTCGACCTGCGGCTGAAGGGCCTGAAGCTCTTCGGCAAGAAGCCGATGCCCACCTGGGGTTCCGACCTCACCGGCATCGACTTCGACAACATCAAGTACTTCGTGAAGTCCACCGAGAAGCAGGCCACCTCCTGGGATGAGCTGCCCGAGGACATCAGGAACACCTACGACCGTCTGGGCATCCCCGAGGCCGAGAAGCAGCGTCTCGTGGGCGGTATGGCCGCGCAGTACGAGTCCGAGGTCGTCTACCACCAGATCCGTGAGGACCTGGCGGAGCAGGGCGTTATCTTCGTCGACACGGACACGGGCCTTCGTGAGCATGAGGACCTCTTCCGCGAGTACTTCACCTCGGTGATCCCGGTCGGTGACAACAAGTTCGCCGCACTCAACACCTCGGTGTGGTCCGGTGGCTCCTTCATCTACGTCCCGCCCGGCGTCAAGGTCGACATCCCGCTGCAGGCCTACTTCCGGATCAACACGGAGAACATGGGTCAGTTCGAGCGGACCCTGATCATCGCCGACGAGGGCTCCTATGTGCACTACGTCGAGGGCTGCACCGCGCCCATCTACAAGTCGGACTCGCTGCACTCTGCGGTCGTCGAGATCATCGTGAAGAAGAACGCCCGCGTGCGCTACACCACGATCCAGAACTGGTCGAACAACGTCTACAACCTGGTCACCAAGCGGGCGACCTGCGCCGAGGGCGCGACGATGGAGTGGATCGATGGCAACATCGGCTCCAAGGTGACCATGAAGTACCCGGCCGTCTTCCTTCTTGGCGAGCACGCCAAGGGTGAGACGCTGTCCGTCGCCTTCGCCGGCGCGGGCCAGCACCAGGATGCCGGTGCCAAGATGGTCCATGCTGCCCCGAACACGCGCTCCAGCATCATCTCCAAGTCGGTCTCTCGTGGCGGTGGCCGCACGTCCTACCGCGGGCTGGTGCAGATCATGGAGGGTGCGCACGGAAGTGCCTCCAACGTGCGCTGCGATGCCTTGCTCGTGGACACGATCAGCCGTTCGGACACCTATCCGTATGTCGATGTGCGTGAGGACGACGTGACGATGGGCCACGAGGCCACGGTCTCCAAGATCGGTGATGACCAGCTGTTCTACCTGATGTCGCGCGGCATGACCGAGGAAGAGGCCATGGCGATGATCGTGCGCGGGTTCATCGAGCCCATCGCACGCGAGCTGCCCATGGAGTACGCCCTCGAGCTCAACCGACTGATAGAGCTCCAAATGGAAGGAGCGGTCGGTTAAATGACCGTCACGCAAGAGACTGCCCCCCAAGCACCGGGTTCACGGGCCCATACCGACTCCGGGGCGGCTTATGTCCCCGACCAGTCGCGCGCGGAACGCAAGACCTCGTATGACGTCGCGGACTTCGTGGTCCCCGGCGGACGTGAGGAGGACTGGCGCTTCACGCCGGTGGACCGATTTGCCGACCTGTTCCAGGTCGGGCAGACCGACGAGTCCCGGCTGACGCTGGACATCTCCGCACCGCAAGGAGTCGGGATTGGCGAGGCCAAGGCCGGCGACCCGGTCTTCGGTTCGGTCCTGCGCCCTGCCGACCGAGCGTCTGCTGCTGCATGGGTAGGCGCCGAGAAGGCCACCCTGGTCACCATCCCGACCGAGGTCGAGCTGGACGAGCCGGTGCGGATCACCATCACCGGTCGGTCCGAGGTCGGCCAGCGGCCGCCCCGGATCAATGACCACCTGATCGTCGACGTGGGTCGGTTCTCCAAGGCGACCGTCGTTCTGACCCACAAGGGCTAGGCAGCCTGCGGCGGCAACGTGGAGCTGCGGGTTGGTGACGGCGCGGACCCGACCTTCGTCACGGTTCAGGAGTGGGATGACGACGCGATCCACCTGGCCCAGAACGATGCCCTGGTCGGTCGCGACGCCAAGCTCAAGCACATCGCCGTCACGCTGGGTGGCGGGATCGTGCGGGTCTGCACGAACATCCGTTACGCCGGCCCGGGTGGCTCGGCGGAGGCGATCGGCGTGTACTTCGCCGATGCCGGTCAGCACCAGGAGCACCGCCTCTTCGTCGACCACGAGACGCCCAACTGCCTCTCGAACGTCGAGTACAAGGGCGCGCTCCAGGGCGACTCCGCGCATGCCGTGTGGATCGGCGACGTGCTTATCCGGGCGGCCGCCGAGGGCACCAACACCTATGAGCTCAACCGCAACCTCATCCTCACCGACGGGGCCCGGGCTGACTCCGTGCCGAACCTCGAGATCGAGACCGGCGAGATCGTCCGGGCCGGGCACGCTTCGGCGACGGGCCGCTTCGACGACCAGCAGCTGTTCTATCTCGAGTCGCGGGGCATCACGCCTGACGAAGCGCGGCGCCTGGTCGTGCGCGGCTTCTTCGCGGACATCGTGGGTCGCATCGGCGTCATCGAGGTCCAGGACCACCTGATGGCCGCGATCGACCAGGAACTGTCCTTGTCGATGGGCCCGGTCAGCTCGGTGGAGTCCGCGTGAACCCTGAAGGAACGACGACCGTGACCGACGAGGTGGTCGAGGCGGCTGACGGCTTCGTGCGGGTCTGCTCCGTCAACGACCTGCCGGCGGTGGGTGCGGTTCAGGCCGAGATCGCGGGAAAGCGCGTTGCCATCGTGCGCGACACGGCAGGTGCCATCCATGCGATCGACGACACGTGCAGCCACGCCAACGTCTCCCTTTCCGAGGGCGATGTGGAGGGCACTGCGATCGAGTGCTGGCTCCACGGCTCTCGTTTCGACCTCCGCTCCGGCAAGCCCATCGGCCTTCCGGCCACCACCCCCATTTCTGTCTATCCCGTGAAGATCGACGGTGGCGACGTGTTCGTCTCCGTGACGAAGGAGAACTGAAAGCTCATGGCAACACTGGAAGTTCATGACCTGCACGTCACCGTCAACACCGAGAACGGCGTCAAGGAGATCTTGCGCGGCGTCGACCTCACCGTGAAAGCGGGGGAGACCCACGCCATCATGGGGCCCAACGGCTCAGGCAAGTCGACCCTGGCCTACAGCATCGCCGGCCACCCGAAATACACCGTCACTGGTGGCACCGTGACCCTGGATGGCGAGGACGTTCTGGCCATGAGGGTTGACGAGCGTGCCCGCGCTGGATTGTTCCTGGCCATGCAGTACCCGATCGAGGTGCCCGGCGTGACGGTGTCCAACTTCCTGCGCACCGCCAAGACCGCGGTCGACGGCGAGGCTCCCAAGTTGCGCACCTGGGTCAAGGACATGAAGGCGGCCATGGCCAAGCTGAGGATGGATCCGGCTTTTGCCGAGCGCAACGTCAACGAGGGTTTCTCCGGTGGCGAGAAAAAGGCTCACGAGATACTGCAGATGGAGCTGTTGCGCCCGAAGCTGGCGATCCTGGACGAGACCGACTCCGGGCTCGACGTAGACGCGCTCAAGGTCGTCTCCGAAGGGGTCAACCGCGTTGCAGCCGGCGGAGACGTGGGTGTCCTGCTGATCACGCACTACACCCGGATCCTGCGCTATATCAAGGCTGACTTCGTGCACGTCTTCATTGACGGCAAGATCGTCGAGGAGGGTGGGCGCGAGCTCGCCGACCGCCTCGAGAACGAGGGCTACGACCGGTTCGTCAAGGTCGAGGCCTGAGGCACGGGACTTGACCACCATGACCGAAGTCACCCTGGCAGCGGCATTCACCGCGGCGGAGACGGCCGCTATCCGCGGCGACTTCGCCATCCTGTCGCGTTCGGTGCGCGATGGAAAACCGTTGGTCTATCTCGATTCCGGGGCGACCTCGCACAAGCCGCGCCAGGTTCTCGATGCCGAGCGAGAGTTCTACGAGCAGCACAACTCCGCGGTTCACCGCGGCGCCCACCAGCTGGCCGAGGAAGCCACTGACGCCTTTGAGTCCGCGCGCGAGACCGTTGCTCGCTTCATCGGGGCACAGACCCGCGAGGTCGTGTTCACCAAGAACGCCACCGAAGCACTGAACCTCGTGGCCTACGCCTTCAGCAATGCGGCGGCCGCAGGGGCCATGGACGGGGTGGACCCTGCGCTGGCGGCGAGGTTCGCTCTCGGCGAGGGCGACGAGATCGTCATCACCGAGATGGAGCACCACGCCAATCTCGTTCCATGGCAGGAGCTTGCGCGTCGCACCGGCGCCACGTTGCGCTGGATCGGTGTCACCGACGATGGCCGCCTTGATCTGGGCGACCTGGCCACAGTCATCACTGATCGCACCAAGATTGTCGCCTTCACCCATGTCTCCAACGTCTTGGGCACCATCAATCCCGTTGCCGCCATTGTGGAGCGGGCGCGGTCTGTCGGCGCGCTGACGGTCATGGACGCGTGTCAGTCAACCCCTCACCTGGCCATTGACGTGGTTGATCTCGGTGTCGACTTCCTGGCCTTCAGCGGACACAAGATGCTCGGCCCGATGGGAATCGGTGTCCTGTGGGGCCGCTATGAGCTCCTTGCGGCCATGCCTCCCTTCCTCACCGGTGGCTCGATGATCGAGGTCGTCCGGATGGAAAGCACGACTTATGCCGCGCCGCCGCAGCGTTTCGAGGCCGGGGTCCCGATGGCAGCTCAGGCTGTGGGCCTGGCGGCGGCCTGCGACTATCTCACCGCCCTCGGTATGCCCCGGGTGACGGCCCATGAGCACGCACTCACCGAGGCGCTGCTCGCCGGGCTTGCGCAACGTCCCTGGGTCCGCGTCATCGGTCCTGCCGACTGCCAGGATCGTTCTGGCGCCGTCGCATTCGTCGTCGACGGGGTCCACCCACATGATGTCGGCCAGATCCTTGACGACGCCGGGGTCGCCGTTCGGGTCGGGCACCACTGTGCTTGGCCCTTGCATCGGCGGATGAAGGTGACGGCGACGACGCGAGCCACTTTCGCGGCATACAACACGCTTGCCGAGGTTGACGCGTTGCTGAGGGCACTCGATCGGGTGCCAGCGACGTTCGGGGTGGCGATCTGATGGACCTCTATCAGGAGATCATCCTGGATCACTCGAAGCGACCTCATCACGCCGGTCTGCGTGAGCCGTTCAACGCTCAGGTGCACCACGTCAACCCGACGTGTGGCGACGAGGTCACGTTGCGGGTCCAGCTGAGCGGCGAAGGCCGGTCGGCGGTGATTGCCGACCTGTCCTACGACGCGCTCGGCTGTGCCATCTCGACGGCCTCGACCTCGGTCCTGGCCGACGAAGTCACGGGGCACAGCGTCGAAGAGGCTTTGACCTCCTTCGCAGCCATGCGCCGAATGCTGACGAGCAAGGGTGCTGATACCGGAGACGAGGACGAGATTGGCGACGGAGTAGCGTTCGCCGGCGTCTCCAGGTACCCCGCTCGCGTCAAGTGCGCTCTGCTGGGCTGGACCGCATTCACCGACGCGCTGGCCAGGGCGGGCGTCGATATCACTGCCACCCTCGCGAGCAACCCCATCACGAGCAACCCCATCACGAGCGACACCACCGCGAGCGACATCACCGCGAGCGACACCACCGCGAGCAGCACCATCGCGAGCAGCACCATCGCCGGCAACACCTAGGAGATCTGATGACCGACACCACCACTGATCACACCAGCGCGGCCGATCACACCACTGCTGCAGCCGCAGGTCCCACGCCGCCCAACGTCGCTGACGTCGAAGAAGCGCTGCGCGATGTCGTTGACCCCGAGCTCGGAATCAACGTTGTCGACCTGGGCCTGATCTACGGCGTCACCGTCGACCAGCATTCCCACGTCATCATTGACATGACGCTGACCAGTGCCGCGTGCCCGCTCACCGACGTGATCGAGGACCAGGTGGCCCAGGCCCTCGACGGCCTGGTGGCCAGTCACCGGATCAACTGGGTGTGGATGCCGCCGTGGGGTCCGGATAAGATCACCGACGACGGCCGCGAGCAGCTGCGGGCCCTTGGTTTCAACGTGTGACGAAGCGACGTCGGTCGGCCACCGGCCAACCCCGTCTGGTTGAGGTCGCCCCCGAGCGGATCGCTATGTGGGTCAACGGTTTTGCGGAACGACATGGTGCCTTGACGTCGTCCTCGACCGAGAGCTCGGTCGGTTTGTCAGCAGCGGACGGCGCCACCGCGCTGCTGGAGCCCTTTGTGCATGGTGCCCCGGCTCGACCCGTTGTGCTCGAGGACCTGGCCGACTGGGTGGTGCCGCCAGCGCGTCTGGCGCTCATCCTGGTCCGTCGTGGCGGCTATGCCGTGGGACTGGGTCAGGGGGCGGAGCTCATCGTCCACAAGGTCGGTACGCGCTACGTGCAGTCCCGGACCGCTGCCGGTGGATGGTCCCAGCATCGCTTCGCACGGCGCAGGGACAACCAGGCGGATGCGCTGGTTGTCTCTGTCATCGAGCACGCTCAGCGAGTCATCTCGGCAACACCGAGCGATGCGCTCGTAGTGGGCGGGGACAAGGCCCTCGTCCGAGATGTCCTGTCCGCCGCGCGGCTGGCCCGAATAGCGGAGCTCCCACGACGTGAGCTGTTCGACCTGCCCGACCCCAAGCTCGTGGTCCTCCAACAAGCCCTGCGCCGCGGCCGAGCCGTACGCATCACCCTCACTGAACCTGAGACGAGTCCCGTTCAGTCCTGACCGTGGTTCCGTGAAGGCAAGGGCCAAACACTCCTGAGATGTGGGTTCGATTGTGGTGCAACGGAATTGAGGGCTTTAGGCTTGCGTTAGCACAGGTGTTCGACTAGACTGATCTCATGGTGGGGATGAGGGTGGATCAGGTTCGGGCGGCGGATGTCGCCGGCCTCGCTGCGTCCCTGTTCGGGCTGTCTGACCCTGAGCTGTTGTTGGTGGACGCTGAGACTGCTGAGGCATTGGTGGCGGCGGCGCAGCGGGTGATCAACGCGGTGAGTGCGGTGCAGGCGGTGGCGATCGAGGCGTGGGGGCGCCGGGAGGGCGAGCAGCTGAGCGTGGACAAGGTGGAGTGGGCGGCGGTGTCGGCCGCGGCGGGGCTGGCCAGCACGGGTGTGAACGGGGCTCGGTTGAGGTTGGCCCATGGGGTGCCCAAGGATGAGCATGACTTCATGCCGTCCTATCTGGCGCCGGTGTTGCGGCTCTCGCCGCGTTCGGCTGCGCGCCGGTACGCGACGGCGCGGACGCTGGTGGGGTCGCTGCCGGTGACGTTGGCCGCGATGGCTGCTGGGGATCTGGAGCCGCACCGGGCCCAGCAGATCGTTGATGAGGTGCCCGCCGGTGACGTGGGGGTGTGTGCGGCCGTGGAGGCGGCGTTGTTCCCCAGGATCCTGGACAGGCCGTCCTCGCGGGTGGGGATGTTGGCCCGGCGGGCGGTGGCTGCGGCGGATCCGGGCGCGGCGGCGGCGAAGGTTGAGCAGGCCAAGGCGGGCCGGTTCGTGTCCGCCGGGCCTAGTGCCTTGCCGGGGTTGATGCGTTTTGAGGCCGAGGTGGAGTCGGGCAAGGGTCGCCAGGTGTGGGCGGCGATCGAGGAGCTGGCCGCCGGCTACCTCAAGGAGGAGGTGGCCGCCACGATGGACCAGGCGCGCGCTGACGCCTTGGTGGACCTGGTGCTGGCCAACGCCGCCGTCACGACGGTGGTTGACCTGGCGTTACCAGCCGGCTTCGCAGCCGGTCCAGCCCGGGCAGGTTCGTGCGATGGTTGTGGGCGGGGTCCGGTCCCGGGTTCGCGAGCTCTCG
>JBBQUB010000130.1:0-8429 GCA_038212865.1 Actinomycetales bacterium | reverse complement strand
GCCTGACTGCCAAGTCCGCGGGCGCCTCCACCAGCGTCACCAAAACCGGTAGAGCGGCCACCCGGGTGGGGGCGCCACCGACTGCACCCCGCCCCTGCCTCCCCCATGCGGCGGTCATCTCAACTTCACTCATGGATGTACAGTCCGCCTGATCGACGAAGGTTTAGGCGGGCTTTCGATGGAGGTTTGCTGAAGGTCCGGCCGAGGAGCCGCCCACAGGGGTGACAAGAATAGCAACCACCCGCCCATTGCCATCATGCCTAAACGGCAGGTTCATCCAGCCCTGGAAATCAGTGAAGCGAATGAAGAGTTGCCTGTCATTCGAACAGGGGTTTAGCGCCGTTTGCTTCCGAACTCGGGATGAGCATCCTGTTGATGCTGTTTCTCGCACGACACCCGGACATCGCACACCCGGCCCGGGTCCTTCACAGCCCCAGATCGGCGGCGACGGACGTCTGGATCGTCATGGGCGCCGCGGAAGATCGCCAAAGTCGCGCCGACAACCAAGACCCATAACCCGCCATCGCCAGGATCATGACCACCGAGCCGCCCCCCCTGCGGCTCCGCCACCCCACCAGACCACAGTTGACTCCTCATCTGGGTCAGTCCCGACGACCGACTCCCTCAACCTGCGCCCCGGCCCCGTAAGTAGTGCGATGGCTTCCACGAAGATTTGTAAAGCATGTGGCTGAGAACGGCCCCGATGCCGTTGCTGAGCGCGGCATCGCCCACACTTGGGACATGAGCCAACCGGCCAGCAAGCGAGTGTCAAAACCAACCCCCACCGGTTTCCGCGCCCTGGTCGTGGACGATGAACGAGCCTTGGCCGACCTCGTGGGGTCCTACCTGACCCGCGACGGCTTTGAGGTGTCGATGGTCCATGACGGGCAGCGGGCGATCGACCAGGCCCGACAGTTCGACCCCGACGTCATGGTGCTGGACCTGGGGCTGCCGGTGATCGACGGCGTCGAGGTCTGCCGGGTGATACGCACCTTCTCTGACTGTTACATCATCATGCTCACCGCGCGTACCGATGAGGTCGACAAGCTCATCGGCCTCTCGGTCGGTGCGGATGACTACCTGACCAAGCCGTTCAGCCCCCGCGAGCTGCTCGCGCGTGTCCACGCGATGCTGCGCCGCCCCCGCGCCTCCACCGGCGGGCAGCCCGCCCAGGAAGCCCCGCCGCGGGTCGTCGGGGCGCTCATTATCGACGTGGCCGCACGTGAGGTCCGCCTCGACGATGAGGCAGTGGTGCTGACCCGCACCGAGTTCGACCTGCTGGAGGTATTGTCGGGCCGACCCAAACTGGTCTTCTCACGCCGCCAGCTCATCGATGCCGTATGGGACCAGACCTGGATCGGCGACGAGCACCTGGTTGACGTGCACGTCGGGCACCTGCGCAGGAAGCTCGGCGACGATCCCGGCTCACCTCGGTACGTACGCACGGTCCGTGGTATCGGCTATGGGATGGGCGACGGCACATGAAAGAGTCCGCCGCCACCGGGCCAACACGTCAAGGCGCTGGACTGGCTGGTCGCCTACTCCTGGCCCAGACGCTGGTCCTGGTAGCCAGCACGCTCACCGCATGGCTAATTGCCGCCAACATCGGTCCCTCCATATTCCACCAGCACCTCGCCAGAGCCAACGTCGGAGCGACACCTGCCCAGATCATTCACACCGAGAGGGCATACCAGTCCGCGAACGCCATCTCGCTATCCCTGGCGCTGCTGGCGGCGCTGGTGGCCGCGTTGGGAGTAAGCGTTTACCAGACCCGGCGGATCGGAAAGTCGGTGGCAACCATTGCCGCGGCGGCAAGCGACGTTGCCGGTGGCCACTACGACATCAGAGTCCCCGGGTCGGGGCTGGGCCCGGAGTTCTACGCGCTCGCCGCAGCGTTCAACCAGATGGCCGGCCGGCTGGGCTCAGTCGAACGGACTCGACGCAGGTTGCTGGCCGACCTCGGCCATGAGATGCGCACCCCGGTGGCCACGCTGGAGGCCTACCTGGAGGCGCTGGAGGACGGCGTCGCGACGTTGGACGCCGGGACGTCAGAGCTCCTGCGCTCCCAGACCAGGCGCCTGGCCCGATTGTCCGAGGACATCAGCACCGTCTCACGTGCTGAGGAGGGACAGGTTCGGCTGGCTAAGGACTCAGTGCACCCAGAGCTGGTGGCGGCCGCCGCGGTCAACGCGGCAGCCGAGGCCTACGAGGCGAAGGGCGTTCGACTGGTTTCCGACATCGCGGCAGGACTGCCAGAGCTGTGGCTGGATTCGGAACGGATCGGACAGGTTCTGGGCAACCTGCTGGACAACGCGTTGCGGCACACCCCCGCAGGTGGGACAGTCACGATCTCAGCGGCGACAACCCGAACCGGCGAAGTGGCACTGTCAGTCGCAGACACCGGCGACGGCATCCCACCGGAGCATCTCGCTCACATCTTCGAACGCTTCTACCGGGTCGACACCGCCCGGGATCGCACGCACGGAGGGTCTGGCATCGGCCTTGCCATCGCCAAGGCCCTCATCGAGGCCCACAGTGGGCAGCTCAGCGTAACGAGCCCGGGGATCGGGCAGGGTTCAACCTTCCGGATATTACTGACCCGCCCATGAATGCCTTTGCGGTTGCTGCGCTACACCAGCCGAGCCCCTTTGGTCAAAACCATGAAGGTTCTGCTTCGCCGAGACATCCCTGAAGGTCACAGACGCTAAACGGTGGACTTCTCCGGGAAACACAAACCCGGTATGCACCTAGGCAAGTCAGGTTCCTGGGGCTAGTGCACTGGGCATGAGCCCGCTGCTCGATACACCCGCCCGGATGTCAGGCCGCCCCGACGGGAACAAACGAAGTTGATGACGGCGACGGCCGGGATCTGGGTTTGGCAAGTGAGCAGCTCAACGGCTCTTCTCCGCGGCGATGACTCTTTCTGCCTGCTAGGCGTCAGGCGGCACCGGGCGCCGGAGCGTCGATCTTGACGAAATCTTCATGGTTTCTGGGTCGCGACGACATGATCGTGACGTTACCTGGAGATACCCCGCCGGGGTACCTCCACTGGGTGCTAAGCGTGACTTTGCCGGTTGCCGGCACCTGTGGAGTCTAAGCGGCGTCGAGAAGTTCCACGATGACATCGCAACCGTCCCGTCAGCACCTACGCAACCGGTAGGGGGAGATCATGACCCACACCGAACCGCTCGCTGTCGACTGCACAACAGGACTCGACCCTGGGAACGTCCGTACCGCCGGCGCCTGGTCGAGTACGCCTCCTTTGGAAATGGGTGACCGGCGTCGTAGGGGCCATCGTCGGCATCGCCCCGCATGTGCCACATCACGTGGGGCTGCTTACCGGGACGGCGGTGCTTGCCGGGGCCGGCGGTTCCGCCCTGTTCGGCGTTGTCGGCCTGCTCCCGCCCATCCCGATGCTGCTGCGCTTGCGACGCCGGTTCGGCACCTGGCGGGCGTCGTGAGTCATGAGGATCAGCCAACTCGTCCAACGGGCCGCGCAGCGATCCACAGCGCCCAGTGAGCAGGACAATGTGGCTGCTGCAGTGGCCGACGATCCCGACCGTCGTCATGTTCCCGATCCTGGCCGTCGTCTATGCCCGACTCGCCCGTTCTGAGGAACGTGAGGTCGAGGCCCTTATAGGCCCGCTGCGGACCGCCTACGCGACCCAGGTGCACCGCTACATGCCACACCACCCACCCCAACAACGACCGGACCCACCAGTCGGGAGTGGGGACGCTCACCCCCTCAGGAAGGAGAACCATCATGCAGGTCCATAGCGCGGTGGATGGCACCCAGGCCGGGACTGCTGGCCCGACACCGGGTACCGAGATGCTGATCGCCACCGACCTCCACAAGTCGTTCCGAAAGGGTGGGTGGCCCTGGCGAGCGCGTCGACTCGTACTTCGCGGCGCCAACCTCACTCTCCACCCCGGAGAAGTCGTGGGGCTGGTCGGAGAGAACGGCTCAGGCAAAAGCACGTTGATGAAGATCCTCGTCGGCGCGCTCGCCGCCGACGCGGGCACCGTGCGCTGGTCCGGGCGGGTGGGCTACTGCCCGCAAGAGCCAACGGTTTATGCCCGGTTGACCTGTGACGAGCATTTTGAGCTTTTCGGCCGCGCCTACGCCATGAGTGAGCAAGACACCGCCGCGGCGCGACGCGCCCTGTACGAGAGTCTCGGATTCGCCAACTACGCCGCTACCCGCGCCGACCAGCTATCCGGAGGCACCCTCGCCAAGCTCAACCTCGCGCTCGCCCTGCTTGCAGACCCCGACGTACTGCTGCTCGACGAGCCCTACGCCGGATTTGACTGGGACACCTACCAGAAGTTCTGGACCATCGTCGCCGAGCGGCGCGGCGCCGGCCGGACAGTGCTGATCATCAGCCACTTCCTTGTCGACCAAGACCGTTTCGACCGCATCGTCAAGCTCACCGACGGGCTGACGGCCACACAATGACCACGCTGGTCTTCACCCGCCGCTACCTGCTCGACTACGCCCGCAACCCGGTCAACCTGGTCCTGCTCGGCGTCATGCCGATCGTGTTCGTCGTGGTCATCGCTGGCAGCATGGCCGATTTCGCGACGCTACTAGGCGCCACCGGTGGTCCTTCGGTCGAGAGCGCCACCGCAGGGTGGGCTGCGGCGTTCTTGGCCGGCGTCGCCATGTACTTCCAGACTGCTGCCACCCGCGACACAGACCGTCGCGTTGTCATTGGGGGATTGGCTGCGTCCCGCCTCGTGCTGGCCCGCCTGCTCACTGGTCTGGCGCTGGCTGGCATCGCTAGTGCGGCGGCCGTCGCCGCTCTCGCGATACGGACCGGGATTGGCCAGCCACTGAGGGTCATCCTCGGGACGATTATGTTCGCCGTCATCTACGTCGCCATCGGTGCCGTCGTCGGGGCGCTGGCCCGCGACCAGGTGAACGGCACCGTCATCGTGCTGTTTATCTGGATCCTCGACGTGTTCTTCGGACCTGCCATGGGGGCAGCCGACCGCATCGCCACCCGCGGGTTGCCCACGCACTTCGTCACTCTCTGGATGGTCGACCTGCCCTCCATGCACGGCGGCCGGGTCGGCGACCTCGGCTGGGCGTTGATCTGGACAGTCGGCGCTGTCCTAGCGGCATGGTCACTGGTCGCAGCGCGTACCGGATTGGCGCGCACTCGCCGACTGCCCTCAGCATCCGGTTCGGTCAGTGCGCAGATGGCGGCCGCGGGTCGGGCGGCCTGGCGCGACGGGCGACGGAACCCTGCCCAATGGGCACTTTTCGTCATCGTTCCCGTCGTCTTCATCCTCGGGGCCGAAGCGGTCACACCCAATAAGCCAATCACGGTCATGCTCAACGAGCACGGCCGCCGGCTCGCCCAAGCCTTCGCGATGCCTGACGTGCACGGCGCCACCATGGCGCCCATCGCCATCGCGTCCCTCTCGGCGCTCGTCGGGCTGTTCGTCCTACTCGACGGCAGGGCGGCTGACACCCGGGTCGCCCTCGCCGGAATGCGGCCGTGGGCCCTGTTCACCGCAAAGATCGGCGTTTTGGCCTCCTTCACGCTGGCTGCGGCAGCGGTGTCGCTGCTCACCACCGCCATGGTCTTCGACGCGGCTCGCTGGCCGACGTACATAGCGGCCAACATCCTCATCGGCCTCACCTACGCCATGATCGGCGCGCTGCTCACCCCTATCTTCGGCCGAGTTGGGGGCGTCTTCTTCGCCTTCATGCTGCCGTTCCTCGACCTCGGGATCGTCCAAAGCCCCATGCTGCATGCCGAGCCAACCCTCTTCAGCAAGTTCCTCCCAGGGTATGGCGGCTCCCGGGTCCTTCTCGATGGTGCCCTCACCCAATCGTTCGACGAAACCGTGCCCCTGTTGGTAGCGCTGGCCTGGCTCGGGGTCCTGACGGTTTCGGTAGCTGTCACCTACCGAAACATGGTTCGTAGGCGAGACCGGGATACGAGTGCTGTCCGTGGGGCAGAATCACGAAGGACAGCCGCTGCTGACCGAGCCCGCGCGGGTAGGGAAGGAGCCAGGATGGACGCGCCGACGATCTCCCGGGTGCTGTGGCTGATGCGTTCCCCTCGCTGGAGGGAGATCTGGGCTGAGACGCAACTGTGGGACCACCAGCTGCGGCCGTTGGCAAAGGGCTCAAGGGCATCATGCCCAGCAACCGGCAGCAATGGGCGATGATTCTGGCCTCCTACCTGCGAGCCAACGATTGGGCCGGCGTCGGGACCTGCCCAGCCCACGGTGCGAAGATGGCTACGGTCAGTTCCACCACCCTTGGCACCAGTCTTCACGGGGTCGCTGCCACGGGTGAACTCCTCCTCCGGTTCTCACCGCCGACGCGCGCGCAGCCGGCGGGCGTGTCCGAACAGCACAGCGTTCAATGTGTAAGTGCGACTGAAACCGATGGGTTTGCCGCCAAATGCGACCGGCACCGAGGCATGCACGTGTTCGAGGACCTAGTGAGGGCGATCCAGCACGGGACCATGGCCGACTCGGCGCGGGCGTTCAAGCCCCTAGACAAGCCGTGGGTAGAACGGCCGCGCAGTACCGGGACCCCTCCTGGTGGGCAACGTTTACCCGTCTGGCGGGTATGAAGGCCGAGGCAGTTCGCTGGCCTCGCGACTTCGCGGCCCAGATGGCAAGCTCCCTCTCGCAGACGTTGCTGGTCGGGCGCACGACAGCGACAGCATCTTTGTCAATTCTTCAGGCTTTGCCGACCCGACCTTCACGTCGGAGCGTGATGGTGGGACTCGAACAAGCACAGCGACCGGAGCACTCGCCCCGGTCGCTCGGACACACAAGAGTCCCAGGAGGAAGCCATGGCACGTTTTGTCCAACAGAACTGGGTCTTCATCTTCTTCGTTGGCGCCATGCTGGCTATGCATCTAAGGCACCGTGGCGGCCACCAGGGTGGCTTGGGCGGATACCCGGGAGCCACGGGACACCAGGACACGTCCTCGGTGGGCCAGCCGAGACCGGAGTCTGACAGCCGCACAGGCGTCGACGCGACGTCCGGGCTCCCCGCTGAGGCCCGAGGGCCGAATTCGGCCTCCAACTCTGACTCGCACTCTGAGGTTGAGCGCTCTGCTGGAGCAGGTTCTGCCAGATCCTCATTCATTCAATCCGGCTACCACACGAAGGGAACACCATTATGAGCCTGAGCAAACGCTTGGCCCTGATCTTCCGGGCGAAAGCGTCCAGAGCGTTGGACCACGCCGAGGACCCGCGGGAGACACTGGACTACTCCTATCAGAAGCAGATGGAAATGGTGCAGCAGGTGCGACGCGGTCTCGCTGACGTGGCCACCAGCCGCAAGCGGGTCGAACTCCAGGCGCATCAGCTGACCGCGAGCGCCGACAAGTTGGAGCAGCAGGCGGCGGCCTCGTTGGCCGCTGGCCGGGAGGATCTGGCCCGGGAGGCGTTGACGCGCCGGTCCGCCGCGCAGCAGCAGTTGGGAGATCTGACCGCGCAGGAGGCCGCCCTGCAGGAGCAGCAGGACAAGCTGACCGCTGCCTTGCAGCGGCTCCAGGCCAAGGTCGAGGCCTTCAGGACCCGCAAGGAGACGATCAAGGCCAACTATTCGGCCGCCGAAGCCGAAACGCGTGTCGGTGAAGCGGTCTCGGGCATCAGCGAAGAGATGGGCGATATCGGGCTGGCCATGCAACGCGCCGAAGACAAGACCGCGCAGCTGCAGGCCCGCGCCGGTGCGATCGACGACCTCCTGGCCTCGGGGGCGTTGGAGGATGCCACAGGGTCGAGCAAGGACGACATTCAGGTCGAGCTGGAGCGGATATCGTCTACCTCGGACGTCGAGTCAGAGCTTTCCAGACTCAAGACGGCACTGCCTGCCGGCAGCCCCCCGCAGGACGCGTTGACCGCCGGACCTGCCCAGCCACAGGGAGCAAAGTCATGATCGTGCGCATTCTGGGCGAGGGCCAGCTAGAGCTGGCCGAAGAACACCTGCCGGAGCTGAACGCACTGGACGCTGAGCTGGCTACGGCGGTCAACTCCGGTGATGAGCCGGGATTCGCGCGTGAGCTGACGCGGTTGCTGGATCGGGTCCGAGCTCTTGGCTCTGCGGTGCCCGACGAAAACCTCACGGCGTCCGACCTCATTCTTCCGGGTCCGGACAGCAGCCTGGCCGAGGTGTCCGCGCTGCTCAGCGAGGACGGATTGATCCCAGGATGAGCCGATGAAGAGCCGATTCGCACCCGATCGCGGCTTGACCAGGCGGATGCTGGTCACGATATTCCTGCTCGGCCTGCTGTATGTGGTGTTCACCGCTGTGTTGATCGTGCTGATCAAAAGTGCGGTGCTGGCCATCGTCATCGCCGGTGGGGTCCTGTTCGCCCAGTACTGGTTCTCGGACCGGATCGCGCTGTACGCAATGCACGGCCGGATCGTGACCCCCGAGCAGGCACCCGAGC
>JBBQUB010000129.1:0-8438 GCA_038212865.1 Actinomycetales bacterium | reverse complement strand
ATCCCGGACCCGAAAAGCGCCTACCTGGACCCGTTCCGCACCCAGAAGACCCTGATCATGAACTTCTCGATCGTGGACCCGTTCACCGATGAGCCGTACAGCCGCGACCCGCGCAACATCGCCGCCAAGGCCGAGGCCTACCTGAAGTCGACCGGCATCGCCGACGCCGCGTACTTCGGTGCCGAGGCCGAGTTCTACATCTTCGACGACGTGCGCTTCGAGACCAGGCAGAACGCCTCCTACTACTACATCGACTCGATCGAGGCGGCCTGGAACACAGGCCGCGTTGAGGAGGGCGGCAACCAGGGTTACAAGACCCGTTACAAGGGTGGCTACTTCCCGGTCCCGCCGGTCGACCACTTTGCCGACATGCGCGACGAGATGTGTTTGAAACTGGCCGAGGTCGGCCTCAGCGTCGAACGCAGTCACCACGAGGTGGGCACCGCCGGACAGCAGGAGATCAACTACCGCTTCGGCTCACTGCTCCAGTCCGGTGACGACGTGATGAAGTTCAAGTACGTCATCAAGAACGTTGCCTGGGCGGCCGGCAAGACCGCCACGTTCATGCCCAAACCAATCTTCGGCGACAACGGCTCGGGGATGCACACCCACCAGAGCCTCTGGAAGGGCGGCGACCCACTCTTCTATGACGAGCGCGGCTACGGCGGCCTTTCAGACATCGCCCGCTGGTACATCGGTGGCCTGCTCAGGCACGCACCGTCGCTGCTGGCCTTCACCAACCCGACGGTCAACTCCTACCACCGCCTGGTCCCGGGCTACGAGGCTCCGGTCAACCTGGTCTACTCGGCGCGCAACCGCTCAGCCTGTGTCCGGATCCCGATCGCCGGCAACTCCCCCAAGGCCAAGCGCATCGAGTTCCGCATCCCTGACCCGTCGGCAAACCCCTACCTCGCCTTCGCTGCCCAGCTGATGGCCGGCCTAGACGGCATCAAGAACCGCACCGAGCCCCCGGCACCGGTGGACAAGGACCTCTACGAACTGCCTCCGGAGGAGCACGACCAGATCGACCAGGTTCCCGGTTCGCTGCCCGAGGTGCTGGCGGCACTGGCTGCGGACCACGACTACCTGCTGGAGGGTGACGTCTTCACCCAGGACCTGATCGAGACCTGGATCGAGTGGAAGACGCTCAACGAGGTCGACCCGATCCGGTTCCGCCCGCACCCCCACGAGTTCGAGATGTACTACGACCTATGAGGCTCACAGCCCACTGAGCTCAGTGATGCGGTCAGCGGGCGTTAGAAGTACTCAGCCAGTGCTCAGCCAGTACTCAGCGCGTCTGAGCAGCAGAGTCCACACGCGCAGCCAGGACCACCGAAACGGCAGTGCGTGTGGACTCGTCTGCGTCCGGCTACACCGCTCAGAGGCCTCCAATGCCTATGGGTGGGTGATCACGGCTACGAGCCCGGCCTCGTCCGGGCTGGTCCGGGGGACTGAGGCCGCTGCACATGGTCAGGCGACGACCTCAGTCAAGCCGACGAGGACGGCGACTCGCTCGGCCGAAGGGACTCAGCCCGGGATGCCCAGGCCGTGCGTGGCGCTGCGCGTGAGCACGACGTCAGGGGTCGCGGCGAGTGACTTCTCGAGCTCGGCGACCCGGTCGAGGTGGCCGACGTCGTACTGCGGCACGACGCCGCCCCAGCGATCGTGACCAGCACGAGAGGATGTCCGGCATGACCACCCCGACATCGTCGCCTGTTTTCGGCGCCCGCCCCACCCTGATCGGCCATCGCGGAATGGGGCGGGGGTCGGTTGACGGCTACCTCGAGAACACCCGGGCCGGCCTGCTGGCCGGGGTCGAGGCCGGGTTGCGCTGGGTCGAGCTCGACGTGCGCAGGACCGCCGACGACCGGCTCGTGGTCGGGCACTTCCCGACCTATCCGGACGGGACCTTCATGGCCTCGCTGCCGCTCGCGGACGCCCGCGAGCTCGGTGCGCTCACGTTGGCCGAGCTCATCGAGGGACTGCCGGCCGGCATCGGCGTCAACATCGACCTCAAGACCGCCCTCGAGGACGCATTGCGCCCGGCTGGCGCGACGATCGCTGCCCTCGTGGCCCCCGTGGCGCAGGAGCTCGCCGCCGAGCGTCCCGTCCTGGTGTCCTCATTCGACGCGTCCGCGATGCGCCAGCTGAGGGAGCGGGCACCCGAGGTGCGCCGAGCGTTCCTGACATGGGTGAGCTTCCCCCTGCGCAAGGCGATCCCGGCCGCGGTGCATCTCGGCGCCGACGTCGTGGCGGCGCACTGGTCGTCCTTCGGGCCGAATGCCCAGGACCACGCACCGGTCTTCGTCACGCCCCAGCAGGCGATCGACATAGCCCACCGGGGCGGACTCGAGGTGATGGCCTGGTGCCCCGAGCCGGAGCCGGCCCGCGCGCTCTTCGGGGCCGGCATCGACGCCGTCGTCATCGACGACGTGCCACGTTCCCTGACCGCGCTGCGGGGCGTCGCGGACTGACCCCATCCCGGGCCGGATCCAACCCCGATGGCCAGCCGGACGTCATACGGTGTGGCAGTGCTCCGAACCGAGGGCCAAGGCAAAGTCGTAGCTGAAGTGACTGCCCGAACTGATCCGCCCGAAGTGTCGCCGATCACTCAGCGCCACTCGATAGCCGGGTGCCCATAGATAGCAGGATGGCACGAGTAGGCGACTCGCGAACCTCCTGCCATCATACGGCGGGGAGAACCGGTATCATCCGTGCACCCAATGTGTGTGTCGAGGGGGGACCGCAGTGACCGCAGTGAGCCCTGTCCGCCGCGCAAGACGATCTGGTTCGGCGCTGGCCATGCTCTATCTGCTGCCCGCGCTCGCCGTGTTCGGCCTGTTCATGTTCTGGCCACTGATCCGGTCCGTCATCTTGTCGTTGCACGGCACGGACATCATCGGGGGACAGGGCGCCTTCGTCGGCCTGGACAACTACGCCCGGCTCTTCCGCGATCCCCAGTTCGCCAAGACGGTGGCCGTCACCGGCGGCTTCACGCTGCTGACCGTCATCCCGAGCATGCTCATCGCCTTGACGATCGCACTGCTGCTGCAGGGCCGCCTGCGGGGCATCAAGTTCTTCCGTTCGGCCTTCGCGCTGCCGTTCGCGTTCTCCGTGGCGACGGCCTCGGTCATCTTCCAGGTGCTCTACAACCCGGCGTCCGGCGTCCTCAACGGGATGCTCTCCTTCGTCGGTCTCGGACCCTATGGCTGGTTGACCGATCCGAGCATGGCACTCATCTCGGTGTCCCTCGCGACCGTGTGGATGCAGCTCGGCTACAACCTGCTGATCCTCAGCGCCGGCCTGGGCGCCATGCCGGAAGAGGTGCTCGAGGCCGCACGGCTCGACGGGGCCACCGGCCTGAAGCTCCAGCGCTTGATCGTCATCCCCCTGATCACCGCTCAGCTGTTCTTCCTGGTGGTGACCGGCACCGTCCACTCGTTGAAGAGCTTCGGCCAGATCCACATCCTCACCAGGGGCGGTCCCGAGGGCACCACGCGGACCTTGGTCTACTCGATCTACGAGCAGGCATTCGCCTACAACAACTCCAACTTCGGCTATGCCTCGGCGCAGGCGATGGTCCTGCTGCTCGTCGTCCTGGTGATCACCGCCATCCAGTTCGGCATCCTGGAGCGCAAGGTGTTCTACCGATGAGCGACCTCAAGAACGACATCGGTGTCGACGAGGCGCCATGCGCAGAACCTGCGAGCGCCCCGAACGCTCTCGCGCGCCGCAGAGCCAGGCGCGACCACCAGTCGGCCGGACCGGGCACCTACCTCGGGCTCGGTGTGCTCTTCCTGATTGTGCTCTTCCCGGTCTACTACGGCATTGCCGGCAGCTTCATGAACACCGCGGACACCAACTCCTATCCGCCGGCGCTCTGGCCGGTGCACGGGCTGCACCCGTCCAACTACACCAACGCGCTGAACATCATCCCGCTCGGCAACCAGTACCTCAACAGTATCGGCCAGACCGCATTCATCACGGCGGGTGAGGTGGTGACCAGCGTGCTCGCGGCATACGCGTTCGTGTTCTTGCCGATGCGTTGGCGCGGGTTCTGGTTCGCGGTCTTCCTCTCCACGATGATGATTCCCTACGAGTCGATCATCATCCCCAACTACCTGTTCGTCTCCGGCCTCGGGCTGAAGGACACCATCGCCGGGCTGGCGCTGCCGTTCCTCGCGACCGGGTTCGGGACCTTCTTGCTGCGACAGTCCTTCCTGTCCTTTCCCCACGAGCTGCGCGACGCGGCCAAGGTGGACGGCGCGGGCCACTTCCGGTTCCTCTTCTCCGTCCTGATGCCGCTGAGCAAACCGACGCTGGCCGCGCTCGGGATCTACTCGGCGCTCTCCGCCTGGAACATGTACCTCTGGCCGTTGCTCATCACGACCAAGTCCAAGTCCCAGACGATCCAGATCGGCATCGGGCAGCTGCAGTCCTCCGATGCGCAGGACCCGGGCATGGTGCTGGCCGGGGTCGTCATCGCCCTGGTCCCGACCCTGCTGCTGGTCATCTTCGGCCAGCGTTTCATCGTCAAGGGCCTCACCGCCGGAGCCGTCAAATGATCTGTCCACCCCTGACCGCCCGGTCACACCAAAGGAGACAACCGTGATCACCAGAACTCCCACCGGCAGGCTTCGGCCGGGCTTGATGCTCGTCAGCGGCGTGGCGGCCCTGTCGATGGTGCTCGTCGCGTGCGGCAGTGGCTCGGACGCGACCGGCGACCAGAAGGCTCCGGACAAGGCGGCCCTGGGCACGGTCAGCGGGGTGCAGAAGATCAGCTTCTGGCACGCCATGGACGGCAAGAACGCCAAGGTCCTGACCAAGCTCGTCGCCGACTTCAACGTCAAGAACAAGGGCAAGCTCGACGTCGAGGCGACCTATGTCGGCAAGTACGACGACGCGATCGCCAAGTACAAGGCCTCGATCCAGTCCAAGTCGACCCCGGACCTGGTGCAGACCTACGACATCGGCACCCGCTTCATGATCGATGCCAAGCAGACCGTGCCGATGCAGGAGTTCATCGACCGCGACAAGTTCGACGTCAGTGACCTGCAGCCGAACATCATCGGCTACTACTCGATCGACAACAAGCTCTACTCGATGCCGTTCAACACCTCCATGCCGGTGCTCTACTACAACAAGACGCTGTTCGAGAAGGCCGGCCTGGACCCCAACAAGCCGCCCACCACGATCGCCGAGATCCGCGCCGACGCCGAGAAACTGTCCAAGAAGAACGGCGGCCCGGCAAACTACGGCTTCGGTGCGGCGATCTACGGCTGGCTCCTGGAGCAGATGATCGCGACCGACAACGCGGAGTACTGCGACAACGGCAACGGACGCGACGGCAAGGCGACCAAGGTCCTGTTCGACTCCACGGACAACGTCCAGGTCGTTGCCTGGTGGCAGAAGCTGCTCAAGGACGGGTTGGCCACCAACACCGGCCGCGACACCAAGGCCGCCCAGGCCGCCTTCAGCTCCGGCCAGACCGCGATGACCCTGGAGTCCACCGGCCAGGTCGGTTCCTTCACCGAAGCCGCCAAGGCGGGCAATTTTGAGCTGGGCGTCGGCTTCTATCCCAAGCTCAAGGCGGGCGACGGCGGCCCCATCATCGGCGGGGCCTCGCTCTGGATCAACGGGGTCGGCCACTCCGACGCACAGAAGGAGGCGTCCTGGCAGTTCGTGAAGTTCCTTGCCGAGCCGGCGAACCAGGCGATCTGGCACACCGGCACCGGCTACTTCCCGGCGTCCAAGAAGGCGCTCAACGAGCCCGTCGACGTCGCCTGGCGCGCGAAGTTTCCGCAGTTCGATGTGGCCGTCAAGCAGCTCGAGAGCACCAAGCTCAGCAAAGCCACCCAGGGCTGCCTGCTGGGCGTCATGCCGCAGTCACGCAAGCTGTCCGAGGACGGCCTGGAGAAGGCCCTCAACGGTGCCGACCCGCAGCAGTCGATGACCGATGCGGCCAACGCGCTGAAGCCGGCCATCGAGCAGTACAACTCGTCGGTCAAGTAGCCCAGCAAGAGGGAGTAGCAGTCGGAAGCAGCCCAGAGGCTGCCTCCGACTGCTACTCGCCTAGGTCACCTCGAGCAATCTGTCCTTCCTTCGACAGTGTCGAACCAAGCCTGCTGTCCTGTCCCCCCGAGTTGGTGGGTTGACTGACCGGATGAACGGGCGCCGCTCAACCGGGTATCGGGCGCCGCTCAACCGGGTATCGGACGCCGCTCAACCGGGTATGTCGTATGGTCCAAGACCGTCCAACGCACCCTCAACGGGATGGAAGTGGAATGAAGTCTTCAGCACTGTCTCCGGAACGACGCCAACAGGCCATCGACGTGATGGCCGGACCCGATGAGCTGGACATTCTCGTGATCGGCGGTGGCGTCACCGGTGGCGGCGTCGCCCTTGACGCAGTCACCCGTGGGTTGCGGACGGGCTTGATCGAGGCCAGGGACTACGCCAGTGGCACCTCCAGCAGATCCAGCAAACTGATCCACGGGGGCCTGCGCTACCTCGAGATGATGGACTTCCGCCTTGTCCACGAAGCGCTGAAGGAGCGTGGGCTGCTGCTGACCGAGCTGGCACCCCACCTCGTTCGCCCGGTGCCGTTCCTGTACCCCCTGACCCACCGCGTCTGGGAGCGGCTCTACGTCGGTACGGGCATCGGGCTGTACGGCTTGATGGCTGCGAGCTTCGGCAAGAACGACGGTCTGCCACGACACCGTCACCTCACCCGCACTGGTGCCCGCGCAATGATGCCGGCGCTCAAGCCCTCAGCTCTCATCGGCGCCATCCAGTACTACGACGCGAAGGTCGACGACGCACGTTTCACGATGGAGCTCACGCGCTCCGCCAGCAGCCGCGGCGCACTGGTCGCCAACCGGGTCGAGGCCATCGGCTTCCTCCGACAGGGAGAGCAGGTAACTGGCGTCCGGGCTCGCGACACCGAGACCGGACGCGAGTTCGAGATCCACGCCCGCCAGGTCGTCAACGCCACCGGCGTCTGGACCGACGACACCCAGGCCATGGCCGGAGGTCAGGGCCAGTTCCACGTCCGGACGAGCAAGGGAATCCACATCCTCATACCCCTTGACCGGATCCAGTCCAGCACCGGGCTGATCATGAAGACCAAGGAGTCGGTGCTCTTCATCATCCCCTGGGGCAGACACTGGATCATCGGCACTACCGACACCGACTGGAAACTTGACAAGGCCCATCCGGCCGCGACCCGACCCGACATCGACTACCTGCTCAGCCAGGTCAATGGCGTCCTCACGACCGCGCTCACCAGCGAAGACGTCGAGGGCGTGTGGGCTGGCCTGCGTCCTTTGCTCGCCGGCGAGGCTGATAGCACATCGAAGTTGTCACGAGAGCACGTGGTCGCCCGCAGGGCACCGGGACTCATCGTTGTCGCGGGAGGCAAGTTCACGACCTACCGGGTGATGGCCAAGGCCGCCGTGGACGCCGCCGTGACGGCACTGGAAGGCTCGGCGGCCCCCTGCGTGACCAGGACGACGCCTCTGCTGGGGGCGACCGGCTTCCAGGTCATGTGGGACCGCCGGCAGGAGATAGCCGACGATGCCGTGATGCCAGTGGCCAACCTCGAGCATCTCCTGGGTCGCTACGGTGTCATGACCCCCGAGGTGCTGAAGCTGATGGCTGCCGACCCCGCTCTGGCTGAACACGTTCCGGGCAGCCGGGAGTACCTGCAGGCGGAGATCGCCTACGCTGTTTCTCACGAGGGCGCGATGCATCTGGATGACATCCTGACCCGACGCACCCGGATCTCGATTGAGGCCTGGGACCGCGGGGTCTCCGCGGCACCAGTGGCAGCCCGGATCGTTGCAGCGCTGCTGGGCTGGGATGAGGCGCACCAACAGGCGGAGGTCGATGTGTACCTTCAGCGGGTCGCCGCCGAGCGCGAGTCTCAGACCATGCCAGACGACGAGTCGGCGGACGCGATCAGGCTGGCCGCACCCGAGATCAGCGACCACCGTGATGCGTCCGGCCTCATGGCGGAGTAGCCGTGCTCATGCTCGCCGGCGCACACGGAGTGCCTGTCGCAGGTCACGACTGAAGGAGTCAGGCCCGGAAATCTTCAGTCGATCGAACGGGTACGACGTGGCCAACTTCCAGGTCGCCGGATCGCCTCAGCATGTACTCAGTTTGTACTCAGTTTGTACTCAGCACAGTCACAAGAGTTCAACGTTGGCCGCCGGTCGATTTGGTTATATGTGCAGGTCAGTGCCATTTACCGCTGATAATCAACGGCACTCACCGTCGCGAGGAGAGTTCGAGATGTATGACGACCTTGAGGTTCGCGCTGTCCCGGACGTCAGTTGGGGACCGGCCAGGCCCACGCCGGCAACGGTCAAGAGAGCCGCAAGGGCCACAATGGCGACGATCTGCCACCCTGACGTCGGCTCGGTGATCGGCCCCGA
>JBBQUB010000128.1:0-8450 GCA_038212865.1 Actinomycetales bacterium | reverse complement strand
CCTCAGTGGCGGAGCGAAACCTGGACCGGTTCACCGTGGCCTTGGGCCTGGTATGGGGAGCCAGCATTGTTGGTCTCGGGTTGATCGAGAAGTTCTCACGCTAGTCCCGCGCCCGTCCGCGTCGCTGGACTGATCCGAACTCCAAGGAGCAACACACGTGGCAAGTGGCAACGCGATCCGGGGCAGCCGAGTCGGCGCCGGTCCCATGGGAGAGGCCGAGCGCGGTGACGCGGCGCCTCGTGTCCACATCTCGTACTGGTGCGCCAACGGCCATGAGACCCGTCCCAGCTTTGCCGAAGAGCCCGGCTTGGCCGTTCCCGAGACCTGGGACTGTCCGCGCTGCGGTCTGCCCGCCGGCCAGGACCAGGCCAACCCACCGGCAGCCAACCACATCGAGCCGTACAAAACGCACCTGGCCTACGTCAAGGAGCGCCGCAGCCAGACCGATGGCCAGGCGATCCTCGACGAGGCGCTCAAGACCTTGCGCGACCGCGGACTGATCCGCTGAACCCTCAGGTGCTTGCTGGCCGGATCAGTTGCGGCGGTACGTGAGCGGCGGCATCTCGGTCCAGAAACCAGGTGGTGGACCGGATACCGATGACACCGGCTGCTGGCGCCTGTAGGGGGCCGGCACCCGAGAGGGCCAGACCGACCGCCCCTGCCTTGTTGGTGCCCGAGACCAGGAACCAGACGTCGCGTGCGGCGCAGAGGCTTGGCAAGGTCATGGAAATTCGCGTGGCTGGCGGTTTTGGCGCGCCGCGAACGCCGATGACCGACTGGTCGCGCTCATGCAGCGCCGGGTGGCCGGGAAACAACGAGGCCACGTGCGCATCCGGTCCCACGCCCAGCAGGATGACGTCGAACTCCGGAACGTCGCGGCCGCCTGTCGCGGCTGCGGCCAGCTCCTCGGAGTAGCGTGCAGCGGCTGCGTCGACGTCGGCTCCGTCCGGGCCGCCGGCGGCCGGCATCGCATGAACCCGTGCAGGGTCCAGGGGCACGGTATCGAGCAGCGCCTGGCGCGCCTGTGTCTCGTTGCGCTCGGGGTCCCCGGCGGACAGGAAGCGCTCGTCACCCCACCAGATGTTCAGCCGTGGCCAGTCGATCGCGTCCTTGGCCAAGCTGTCGCCCAGCGAGGTCAGCACCGCCGAACCCATCGAGCCGCCGGTCAGGACGATGTCGGCCTGCCCCCGGGAGGACTGGGCGTCGATGATGGCAGTGGCCAGGCGAGCGGCTGCGGCGTCCGCCAGAAGCTGCTGGTCGCGATGGACGATGACGATGGGTCCCCTGCTCATGCGGGGCCTGTCGCCTTTCGGGCCGGGGAGGCGATGGCCTTTTTCTGGGCGGCCTTCTTCGTCGTCAGCTGGCGAGCTCCAGTCTTGTGGACCGCTGACGCAGAGGAGCTCACCGAACCACTGGCGACTTTCGCCAGGCCTTTGATCAAGGTTTCGGCGTAGGCCTCGTCCGGATCGAGCCGGCGGAGCTCCTCGGCCAGGCACTCGGCAAGCTGTCGTCGGTCGAGGCTTATGCGGCGGACCGGTTGGCCGGTTTCGGTCAGGGTGGCCACAGCGCCATCGGGGCGCACCAGGTCGATGTTGGCGCCGCGGCGTTCGAGCCGGACACTGACCGTGCCGGTGCCCGGGCGGGTGCGGGCACGCGTGACAGGACACTTGAGCGACTGTGCCAGCCATCCGGCCAACAGGTCCGTGGAGGGGGAGTCGCTGCCGCCGGTGACCGTTGCGGCCACGACAGGCAGGTATGGCGGCTGGTCCAGTGCCGCCGCCAGCAGGCCACGCCACAAGGTGACACGGGTCCAGGCCAGGTCTGTGTCGCCTGGCTGATAGTTGTCAGCACGCCGCTTCAGCTCGGCGCGAATGTTGTGAGCCTCGCCCGCGTCTGTGATCCGCCGCTGCGCCATCTGCCCGATCGCCGACCCGGCGACATCCAGCGGAGCATCCTTGGGCCACCACGCCACCACCGGGGAGTCGGGTAGCAGCAGGGGTACGACGACATTTTCGCCGTGCCCTGCCAGCGCACCGTACAACCGCGTGACGATCACCTCACTGGCACCGGCGTCACCGCCCACCCGGATCTGGGCATCCAGTCGGCTGGCGCCTCGCATGCTGCCGCGGACCAGGACGATGATGCGGGACGGATGCTGGCGGCTGGCGTCGTTTGCCGCGTCGATCGCCTCGTCGGCTCCGTTCTCGTCGGTGACGATGACCAGCGTGAGCACCCGTCCGAGCGTCATGGCGCCGACGTCGTTGCGCAGCTGGACCATCTTCTTGCTGACGGCGGCGGTGGTGGTGCCGGGTAGGTCGACGATCACGGATTCCTCCAGGTGCGTCCGTCGCGGCGCATCATGTCCTCGGCGCTGGACGGGCCCCATCCACCGGCGGGGTAGGGGTCTGGTCGTCCGTGCTTGGCCCAGAACGCCTCCACCGGGTCAAGGATCTGCCAGGACAGCTCCACCTCGCGATGGCGCGGGAACAGTGGCGGGTCGCCGAGCAGGACATCGATGATGAGCCGCTCGTAGGCCTCGGGACTGGACTCGGTGAAGGATCTGCCATAGCCGAAGTCCATCGTGACGTCGCGAACCTCCATGGCAGTGCCGGGCACCTTGGAACCGAAACGCATGGTGATCCCCTCGTCGGGCTGGACCCGGACCACGATCGCGTTCTGGCCCAGCTCTTCGGTGGCGGTCTGGTCGAATGGCAGGAAGGGCGGGCGTTTGAAGACCACCGCGATCTCGGTGACGCGCTTGCCCAGGCGCTTCCCGGTGCGCAGATAGAACGGGACACCGGCCCAGCGACGGGTGTCAATCTCGAGCTTCAGGGCGGCATAGGTCTCGGTGGTGGAGCTCTTGCTGATGCCGTCCTCGTCGACGTAGCCGATGACCTGCTCGCCGCCCTGCCACCCCTTGGCGTACTGCCCGCGGGCGGTGGACCTGGCCAGGTCCTTGGGCAGCCGCACCGCCGAGAGAACCTTCTCTTTTTCGGCTCGCAGATCATTGGCCTGGAAGGAGACCGGCTCCTCCATCGCGGTCAGGGCGAGCAGCTGGAGAAGGTGGTTCTGGATGACGTCGCGCGCCGCACCGATGCCGTCGTAGTAGCCGGCGCGGCCCGCGATGCCAATGTCCTCCGCCATGGTGATCTGCACGTGGTCGACGTACTTGGCGTTCCAGACCGGCTCGAACATCTCGTTGGCGAAGCGCAGGGCCAGCAGGTTCTGGACGGTCTCCTTACCGAGGTAGTGGTCGATCCTGAAGACCGAGTCCGGGGGAAAAACCGACGAGACGATCGAGTTCAGCTCGCGGGCGCTGCTGAGGTCGTGACCGAACGGCTTCTCGATAACGACTCGCCGCCAGCCGCCCTCACTCTGGTGGCTCAGCCCGCTGCGATCGAGCTGCTCGCACACTATGGAGAAGGAAGCAGGCGGGATCGAGAGGTAGAAGGCGTGGTTGCCGTCGGTCCCGCGCTCCCGGTCGAGGTTGTGCACGGTTTCACGCAGTAGGTCGAATGACGTCGGGTCGTCGAACGTGCCTGGTACGAAACGGAATCCCTCGGCCAGGTTTCGCCACACGTCCTCGCGGAAGGGGGTACGGGCATGGGCGCGCACGGACTCGTGGACGATCTTGCTGAAGTCCTGGTCGGCCCAGTCACGGCGGGCGAACCCGACAAGGCTGAACCCGGGGGGCAGCAGGCCGCGGTTGGCCAGGTCATAGATGGCCGGCATGATCTTCTTGCGCGCCAGGTCACCGGTGACACCGAACAGCACGAGACCGCAAGGCCCTGCGATCCGGGGTAGGCGCTTGTCGCGGGGGTCGCGCAGCGGGTTCTGTCCCGGGGCAACCCTGGCGGGGCTCATCGGGACTCTCTCGCGGGTGAGGTGGCGACAAGGCCAAGGGCGCGGGTGAGCTGGTCCAGCCCGGTGTCGTGGTCCCTCAGATGCAACTTCAGGACAGGGCGACCGTGATCGGCCAGGATCTGGGCATCGCCCCCGGCTTGAGCGCTGATGAAGTCCCCGAAGGTGAAGTCGCGACCGGGGATGGCCAGGTCTTCGTGCGGTGTCGTCGTGATCTGCAGATAGACACCTGTGGCCGGACCGCCCTTGTGGTACTGCCCCGTCGAGTGTAGAAACCGTGGACCCCAGCCGAACGTGGTGGGACGCCCGGTGCGGACGGCGAGGGTTCGACGAGCTCCCGACAAAAAGTCATCGGCGAGCCGGTCCAGATAGGCCATGATCGCAAGGTAACCGTGCAGTGGGTCGAGCTGCGAGAACAGTGAGTCCAGAGCGTCGGCGACGGTCTTGGCATCGCCGAGCCAATCGCCCCCAAGAGAGCGCACCTCGATGGCGCCATCGCTGAAGGCGAAATGGTCGGGCAGTACCTCGGTGGCCTCGAGCAGTCCCCGGGCGGCGTTCTTGGCGCTTTCCACATCGGGCTGGTCGAAGGGGTTGATGCCCAGGATCCGGCCGGCTACGGCGGTGGCCACCTCCCACAGCAGCAGCTGAGCACCCAGTGATCCGCTGACCTGGACCTCTGAGCGGGACGGGTCCACCGCGGTGTGGAACGGCATATCCGCGTCGTCGGCGCCGGCGCCTTCCTCCGCGAGGTCATCCTCGGCGACGTCGTCGACGAGCCGGGCCACCGTGACGTCGGTGCCGGGGGAGCGGACCTCAGGATCCGCGCTCTCCGGGTGACCATGCACGACAACTGGCAACACACCGGTGCCGTTCTTGCCAGTGCTCTCGGCGATCAGCTGCTCTGCCCAGTCGGCGAATCCCGTGCCCCAGGAACGTTCGTCGACCAGGACGAGCTTGTCGCGAAGTGGGTCGGTGCCGGCGAGGACCGCCCCCAGCCGAAGAGCGGGGTTCGCCTCGTCGTCATCGGCCAGGAGGTCAGCGACGGACTCGGCCTCGTCCAGCAGCTGCTCGAGGTCGACGCCGGCCAGGCCGCTGGGCACCAGGCCGAACGCGGTCAGGGCGGAGTAGCGCCCGCCCACAAGGGGGTCGGCGTTGATGACTCGATATCCGGCCGTGCGGGCGTTCGAGTCCAGAGGGCTTCCGGGGTCTGTGACGATCACGATGCGTTCTGTCGGGTCGATACCGGCGCGAATGAATGCTTCCTCGAACGCGCGGCGCTGGGAGTCGGTCTCGACGGTGGAGCCGGACTTGCTCGAGACCACCACGACGGCGCGGTCCAGCCGGTCGCCCAGGGCGGTGCGGACCTGGTCAGGGTGAGAGGAATCGAGCACGGTGAGCTCGACTCCGGCGGTCGCGCAGATGACTTCGGGCGCCAGCGACGACCCGCCCATACCGCACAGGACGACGTGGTCGATGCCTTGCTCTGCCAGGTGGTCACGAAGGGCGGCCACCTCTCCGACCAGCGGTCGTGAGCTGCGCCCGAGGCTGACCCAGGCCAGACGGATGGCCGACTCGGCCTCGGCCCCGGGCCCCCACAGTGTGGGGTCCTTGGCGAAGAGCCTGCTGGCAAAACCTTCTGCGACCAGCCGCGGCACGTGTCGGGTCACGGCGTCGGCGGCCGGCCCGGAGGCGAGGACGCCCAGAACCACCTGAGTCATCGGGCCGCCTTGGTGAGCTCGACCTGCACGGTGGACAGCAGCTCGGCCCAGGACGTGGCGAACTTGTCGACTCCCTCACGCTCGAGCACGGCAACGACCTCGGAGTAGGGGACACCGAGACGCTCGAGAGCGTCCAGCACGTTTCGGGCCTCCTCATAGTGGCCGGTGACCTGGTCGCCGGCGATCTCCCCGTGGTCCGCAACGGCCAGCATTGTCTTGGTAGGCATGGTGTTGACGGTGTTTGGCGCCGCGAGGTCAACGACATACATCGTGTCCTTGTATGCCGGGTCCTTGACTCCCGTGGATGCCCACAGGGGGCGCTGCTTGTGGGCGCCTTCGGCCTCGAGGTTCTCCCAACGCGGGGTCGAGAAGACCTCCTCGTAGGCCTGGTAGGCCAGCCTGGCGTTGGCCACGCCGGCCCTGCCCTTCAGTGCCGCAGCCTCCTCGGTGGCCAGGGCGTCGAGGCGCTTGTCGATCGCGGTGTCGACCCGGCTGACGAAGAAGGAGGCGACCGAGTGGATCTGCGAGAGATCCTTGCCGCCCTCGCGGGCCTGCTCGAGCCCGGTGAGGAAGGCGTTCATGACTCCGCGGTAGCGGTCGAGGGAGAAGATCAGGGTCACGTTGACGCTGATGCCCTCGGCCAGGGTCTGGGAGATCGCCGGCAGGCCCTCGACGGTGGCTGGGATCTTGATGTACGCGTTGGGCCGGTCGACAGCGGCATAGAGCTTCTGGGCCTGCTCGACCGTCTTGGTGGTGTCATGGGCGAGCGCGGGTTCCACCTCGATGGAGACGCGGCCGTCCTGGCCGTCGGTGGAGCGGTAGACGGGCATCATGATGTCGCAGGCATTGCGGACGTCCTGCGTGGTCAGCGCGAACACCGTCTCGTCGGCGGTCTTGCCCTCGGCCGCCAGCCCTTTGATCTGCTCGTCGTAGGCATCGCTCTTTGCGAGAGCCGCGGCGAAGATCGAGGGGTTCGTGGTCACGCCAACGACGCGGCTGGTGTCGATCAGCTCCTGCAGGCCCCCACTGGTGATCAACGGCCGGTTCAGGTCGTCGAGCCAGATGGAGACGCCCAGTGCGGACAGCGCCTCGAGTCGGTCGGACGTCGTGTCGTTGCTCATGCTTGACCTCCTGCGGCCTGGATGGACTCCCGCGCTGCGGCCACAACGGCCGCAGGGGTGAAACCGAACTCACGGAACAGCGTCGCGGCGTCGGCCGAGGCGCCGTAGTGGTCGATGCTGACCATCCGGCCGGCGTCCCCGACCACGTCGCGCCAGCCCATGGGCACGCCAGCCTCGACGCTGACGCGGGCCCTGACGTGGGGCGGGAGAACCTCGTCTCGATAGCGCTGATCCTGTTGGTCGAACCACTCGCGGCATGGCATGGACACCACCCGGGTCGAAACCCCTTGGGACTCAAGGGTTTCGCGTGCTGCCACGGCGATGCTGAGCTCGGAGCCGGTCGCAATCAGGATGACCTGGGGGCCGGAACCCTCAGAGCCTCCAGTGCCTTCGGCCAGCACTGAGCCTTCGGCCAGCACATAGGCGCCTTTGGCGGTGCCCTCGGCCGACGCGAACGTCTCGCGGTCCAGGGTCGGCATGGCCTGCCGAGACAGGGCCAGACCGGCTGGGCGGTCGGTGTGCTCCAGGATCGTGCGCCATGCCACCGCGGTCTCGTTGGCATCTCCGGGACGCACGACGTCCAGGCCGGGGATGGCGCGCAGAGAGGCCAGGTGCTCGATCGGCTGATGGGTCAACCCATCCTCACCGAGACCGATGGAGTCGTGGGTCCAGACGAAGGTCACCGGGATCTCCTGGATGGCGGCAAGTCGAACCGCCGGGCGCATGTAATCCGAGAACACCAGGAAGGTGCCGCCGTAGGCGCGGGTGAGCCCCTCCAGCGTGATGCCGTTGAGGATGGCGCCCATGCCGAACTCGCGGATGCCGAAGTGCAGGGTCCGGCCGTATGGTCCGCCCTTCCATTCGGCAGTCTGCTTGCCTTCGGGGATGAAGCTGGTCGCGCCTTCCATCGTCGTGTTGTTGGAGTCGGCCAGATCGGCCGAACCGCCCCACAGCTCGGGCATGATGTCGGCCAGTGCGGCCAGGACCTTGCCGGAGGCCGCGCGGGTCGCGATGCCCTTGGGGTCGGGCGGGAACGTCGGGAACGCAGCGGCGAAGTTCGCCGGCAGCTCCCGCTTGACCAGTCGGTCGAGGAGGACCGCGCCTTCAGCATGGGAGGCCCGCCAGTCGGCATACCCCTTGTCCCACTCGGTATGCGCTGCCTTGCCGCGCACCAAGACCTCACGGGCGCGGGCCAGCACCGCACCGTCGACCTCGAAGGTCTGGGCCGGGTCGAAGCCGAGCAGCGTCTTGGTGGCTGCGATCTCTTCGTCCCCCAAAGCGGAACCGTGGGCCTTGCCGGTGTTCTGCTTGGTCGGCGCGGGCCAGGCGATGACCGTTGAGAGGATCACCAGCGTTGGCTTGTCGCTGTGCTCCTTGCCGCTCTCAATCGCGGCCAGCAGCGCATCGACGTCTTCGACATAAGCCCTGGCGCCTCCCTGGCTCCAGCTCTTGCGCCAGTCGACCGTGACGACGTGCCAGCCGTAGGCCTCGTAGCGCTTTCCCACGTCCTCGGAGAACGAGATATCGGTGTCGTCCTCGATGGAGATGTGGTTCTGGTCATAGATGAGCGTCAGGTTCCCCAGCTCCTGGTGCCCGGCGAGGGCACTGGCCTCGTGCGAGACGCCTTCCATCATGTCGCCGTCGGAGGCAACCACGTAGATGTGGTGGTCGAAGGGGCTCTGGCCTGGCGCGGCGTCAGGGTCCAGCAGACCCCGCTGGCGGCGCTGGGCGATTGCCATCCCGACGGCGG
>JBBQUB010000127.1:0-8457 GCA_038212865.1 Actinomycetales bacterium | reverse complement strand
GGAACATGCCGATCATCCGGATATAGCCACCGAGCGGGACCGCCTTGAGGCCGTACTCGGTCTCGCCACGCTTGCGCGACCAGACGGTCGGACCGAACCCGACCATGTACTGCGTGACCTTGACGCCGAACTTCTTGGCTGGCAGGAGGTGGCCGACCTCGTGCAGCGCGATGGAGACGCTGATACCGAGGGCGATGAACAGCACACCGAGGAAATACATCACGGAACCAGCGTCTCACTTCCGGTCAGGCCAAGCACATCATTGGCGCGCTTTCGCGCCCAGGTCTCGGCGCGCAATACGGTAGTAACGTCCAGGGGGCTCGAATCGTTCTCAGGGTGGGCACCCCAGTCGTCTACCACCCGCTCGATCGTCTCGACGATGTCGACGAAACGGATGCGGCGGTTCAGGAACGCATCCACGCACTCCTCGTTGGCTGCGTTGAAGACCGCGGGGAAGCACGAACCCGCCAGGCCCACCTGCCTAGCCAGGGCCACGGCCGGGAAGGCATCCTGGTCCAGCGGGAAGAACTCCCACGTCGCGGCCTTCGCCCAGTCGACTGCGGGCCCGGCCTCGGGCACCCGGTCAGGCCACGCCATACCCAGCGCGATCGGGATCAGCATGCTGGGAGGAGAGAGCTGGGCGATGGTGGACCCGTCGACGAACTCCACCATCGAGTGGACGACGGACTGGGGGTGGACGACGACCTCGATGCGTTCGAAGGGGATGTCGAAGAGCAGATGGGCCTCGATGACCTCCAAACCCTTGTTGACCAGCGTGGCCGAGTTGGTCGTGACGACCGGCCCCATCGCCCAGGTCGGGTGGTCGAGGGCTTGTTCTGGCGTGGCCGTCTCGAGGTCTAACCGGCTCAGACCCCGGAAGGGCCCTCCGCTGGCGGTCACGATGAGACGCCGCACCTCATTGGCTCTTCCGGCGCGCAGGCACTGGGCGATGGCACTGTGCTCACTGTCAACGGGGACGATCTGGCCCGGCCCTGCAGCCGCCTTGACCAGCGGGCCACCCACGATCAGGGACTCCTTGTTGGCCAGGGCAAGAGTGCTTCCGGCCTTCAGCGCGGCCAAGGTGGGGCGCAGTCCGATCGAGCCCGTGATCGCGTTGAGGACCACATCGGCGCCGCTTGCGGCCAGCTCGTTGTTGGCGTCAGGCCCGACATAGATGTGCGGTGCGAACCCCTGAAGCCCAGCCTCACCGGCCATATGATGGATGGCCGCAGCGACGATGTCATGGTCACCACGGGCTACGCCGACGGCTTCGACACCGAGTGCGACGGCCTGGCGCGCCAGCAGGTCAAGGTTGCCGCCACCAGCGCTGATCGCGCTCACCCGGAAGCGCTCTGGTGAGGCCGCAACGACCTCCAGCGCCTGGGTGCCGATCGAACCCGTGGAGCCCAGGATGACGATGCTGCGTGGTGAGGTCACGCTCCCATTGTCCGTCAACGTCCCTTCGGTTTCGTTCTGGAGCCGCTCTGTCGTCATCCTGAATTTTTCGCCATGCCGAACGACCGTCTCGCCGGAGGTTCGACAAGGTCTGGCCGAACGGCTAATCCGGGCTCGTTGTCAGCGACCGTCGAGCAGCGGTTGAGCGGGGTTCCAGGTGGTCCCGTCCAGGTGGTCCTGACGGCGACGCGCGATCGCAGAGAGCGCTTCCAGGACGACGCGGTTGGCCAACGCGGCGGTGATGTCCGCGTGGTCGTAGGGAGGGCATACCTCGACGACGTCGACGCCGACGACGGGCAGCTTCAGGCAGATCCGCCGCACCGAGTCCAGCAGCTCACGAGCAGACAGTCCGCCCGGTTCGGGGGTGCCTGTGCCAGGGGCGTGACCGGGGTCGCAGACGTCGATGTCGACGGAGAGGAACACCCCGTCACAGTCGTCCACGGCAATGACGAAGGCCTCGCCCAGACACTCCTGCAGCCCCCGAAGGCTGATCTCGGTCATCTCATAGGAGCGCATCCCCTGCCCAGCCATCCAGTCCAGCGTGTCCGGAGGCGGCCAGTAGCCACGCAACCCGATCTGCAGGAACCTGTCGGCGCGCAAAGCACCGGACTCGATCAGCCGGCGCATCGGCTGTCCGTGGCCCCACAGGGAACCGAACTCGATGTCGCCGGTGTCCGCGTGCGCATCGAAGTGGAGCATCGAGACCCGGCCGTGCCCGAGCACGTTGGCCACGCCCTTCGCGTCGGGATAGGCGATGGAGTGGTCGCCACCGAGAACGACGGGTATGGCGCCCGCGCGGGTGACCTTCTCGACGGCCGCCTCAAGCGCCGGGAGGGCCCTTTCAATGTCGCCGGAGTACATCTCGACGTCGCCGGCATCGACGACCCTGAGGTCCACCAGGCCGTTCGTTCGAAGGGCCAGGCTCGGGCGCGAACCGTCGTGCGGCAGGTAGTCCGTCATCCGTATTGCCATCGGGCCGAACCGCGCGCCCGGGCGGTGGGAGGTGCCCCCGTCAAAGGGGGCGCCGAGGATCACCACGTCCGCGCCGGCATACGAGTCAGGCTCGTCAAGGTCGCAGCTCGGGACACCCAGGAACGTGATGTCAGGTCCGAACTGTGGACCGTAGCGCGTCATGGCTGTGACCCTAACTGCGCTGATCCGGGCCGGCGTTCCTCCATCCCCCACGCCGAGCCGTAGCCACGGGGCTGGGGCGCCTTGAGCAGGTCGAGGAACGGCACGGCGTCGAACGACTCAGGACCCCGCACACCTGTGCCCCTCCACACCCCGGATGCCAGAAGTTCAAGTGCCACAACGGGATTGACCGCGGTCTGCCAGACCACGCACTGTGCACCGTACTCGCGCATCGCCCACTCGTTGTCGACAACGTGGTAGAGATAGACCTCGCGCAGCTCGCCATCCTTGCCCTTGCCAGTCACCCAAAGACCAGCGCAGGTCTTGCCGGTCATCCTTGGGCCGATCGTGGCCGGATCGGGCAGACAGGCAGCGACCACGTCGCGCGGTGACACCTGTATGCCGCCGACCGTCACCTTGTCGGTGCGATCGAGGCCGAGAGTGTGCAACGTCCTGAGCACCCCGATGAAGGCGTCGCCGAGGCCGTACTTGAAGGTCACCCGCTGGGCATCAACCCAGCGTGGCATGAGCAGGACCTCCTCGTGCTCGACGTTGACGCACTCGACGGGGCCGATGCCCTCGGGGAAGTCGAACACCTCGGGCTCGCTGAACGGTGCCGTGGTGAACCAGCCCTTGGCCTTCTCCCAGACCACAGGGGGGTTCAGACACTCCTCGATGGTCGTCCAGATCGAGAAGCTGGGGGCGAAGATCTCCTCACCCTGGTCGCCCCGTACCACCAGATTGGCACCATCGCGGGTCCCGAGCTCGTTGATCTGGCTGAACAGGTGGTCGGCTGCGTAACGCGCGAAGACGTCGGAAAGCCCCGGTTCGACCCCGATCCCGACGAGCGCGAGGCGGCCGGCGTCCTCCCACTGCTGCGTCGCGGCGAACTGGTCGTCGCCGAGCTTGACTCCGGACTCGGCATGCGGCCGCTCCGGGTGGGGCGTCGACAGGCTCATGGCCATGTCGAGGTAGTCGGCACCAGCGGCGAGCGCGCCCTCGAACACGGGCATGACGAAGCGCGGGTCCACGGCGTTGAGAACGTGTGTGATGGCGTGCTCGCGAGCCAGCGCGGCGACCGACTCACTGGATGAAGCGTCGACGTTCGCGGCAACCAGGCGCACCTCTCCGGGCCGTCGAGCCGTGGCCGCGGCGACGGTTGCCGACGCCCTCGCCGCGTCGTAGTCGGACATGACCAGCAGCTCGAAGAAGTCTCGCTGGACCGCGATACGGGCGAAGGCATCGCCCACCCCACCTGAACCCACGACGAGGATGCGCATGGTCGAGCCCCTTTCTTGTAGTTGCTCAGTTCAGGCCGGTCTGGAAGCGGAATTTGCCGTCTGGAAGCGGTTTGAAATGAGCAAAGCGGTTTGAAGTGAGCAAAGTCAGGAAGCCGCCGCCTTGGAGCGCCTGTTGCTGATCAGCTGGCCCACTGCGACCAGGGTCAGGGCCGCAAGGAACATCACCGTGCCGACGACGTTGATCTGCACCGGAGTACCCCGTTGAGCGGCCCCCCAGACATACATCGGGAAGGTGATCGAGCTCGGGCTGGCGTTGAAGTTGGTGATGATGTAGTCGTCGAACGACAGCGAGAACGCCAGCAGGCCGCCCGCCGCGATCCCCGGAGCAACGAGGGGCAGGGTGACCCGGGTGAACGCCTGGAGCTCGTTGGCATACAGGTCGGCAGCCGCCTGCTCCAGCCGAGGGTCCAGCGAGGACACGCGGGCCTTGACCGCCACGACCACGAATGACAGGCAGAACAAGATGTGAGCGATCAGGATGGTCGTCCGGCCGGTCGGGATGCCCATCGCGATGAACAAGGTGAGCAGGCTCGACCCCATGACGACCTCGGGAGTGGCCATCGGCATGAAGATCAGCAAGTTCGTCGCGGACCGACCGCGGAACCGGTGGCGCCCCAGTGCGAACGCGACCATCGTCCCGAGGACCGTCGCCACCAGCGAGGCGATGAGTCCGATCTGCAGGCTCAGCCCCAGGGACTGGCAGAGGCCCGGTGGTCCGCACGGGTTCAGCCAGGCGTCGGCGGAGAAGCGCGTCCACTCGTAGTTGTAGCGACCGTTGGGCTTGTTGAAGCTGAAGATCACGACGACGAGGTTGGGCAGCAGCATGTAGATGAGGACCACCATGGCCACCAGGGCGATGAGGTGTTTGCGGATCCACGTCACCTAGACCAGCTCCTCAGTGCCCGCACGCCGGACGTAGATCCCCACGAGGACCACGATCGTCAGCATCAGGATGAACGACAACGCCGCCGCGATCGGGTAGTCGAGCACCCGCAGAAACTGCCCGTCGATGACCTGTCCGACCATGACGGTCTGGGTGTTGCCCAGCAGCCGTGAGTTGATGAAGTCACCGGCCGCAGGGATGAAGGTCAGCAGCGTGCCGGCGACGACCCCGGGCAGTGACAGCGGCCAGATCACCCGCCGGAAGGTCTCGAAGGCGGACGCGTAGAGGTCACCGGATGCCTCTACCAGCCGGCGGTCCAGCCGCTCGAGATTGGCATAGAGCGGCAACACCATGAAGGGCAAGAAGTTGTAGGTGAGGCCGGTGACCACGGCGAACTTGGACGACATCAGCTGGTCGTTGTTCGTCAGACCGAGCCACTGCAGCACCGTGGTCAGGTGGCTCCACCGGGCGAATCCCGTCACCGGGCCGGTGTCGGTCAGGATGATCTGCCAGGCCAGGGTTCGGATCAGGAAGTTCGTGAAGAAAGGAGCGATCACCAGCACCAGCAGGATGTTCTTCCACCGACCCGCCTTCTGAGCCATGAAGTACGCCAGCGGATAGCCCAGCAACAGTGAAAGCACCGTGGCGGATGCGGCGTAACCGATAGAGCGGGCGAAGTGGGGCCAGTACTGACTCACCGCGTCGGCGTAGATCTGGAAGTTCCAAGTCTGGACGTAGCCATCGTCGATGTTGCCGGTCTGCAGGGACTGCGAGGCAAGCGAGATCGTCGGCACGACAAAGAAGACGACCAGCCACAGCATTCCAGGCAACAACAGCAGGTATGGCGTCCACCTGCCCCTGCGGGCGGGTGCGGCAGCCGTCGTCACCGGCTCGACCGAGGTGAGCGCAGCCATCTAGGCCTCGACATCCTCGAGGTCCTCACCGGCATGGGCGTCCTGGGTGGCGTCCAGGGCAAACCCGTGGTCGGGTGCCCAGCCGAGGGTGACGGTTGCACCCGTGACAGCCCGCGGCATGCCGTCGTTCTGCTGAACGGCGGTCAGCTCCTGGCCCCAGGGCATCCTGACGAGGTAGTGGGTGGCGACGCCGGTGAACGACGCGTCGGTCACGACGCCGGACAAGGTGTTGAGCCCCTCCGCCGGCCCGTCGACCAGCCGGAGCTTCTCGGGACGGACGCCGAGCCAGACCTGGGTCTCGCCCTCAGGCAGCGAGGCTGCGGGAATCAGCAGCTTGACGCCCCGCACGTCGAGCACGGCGGTGCCCTCTTCGACGCTGAGCACGGTCGCCGGCAGCAGGTTCGACTGACCCAGGAAGTTGGCCACGAACGTGGAGCGGGGGTTCTCATAGAGGGAGGCCGGGTCACCGACCTGCTGGAGCCGTCCACCGTTCATCACCGCGATGGTGTCGGCCATCGTCATGGCCTCCTCCTGGTCGTGCGTCACGTGGACGAACGTCAACCCGACCTCGGACTGGATGCGCTTGAGCTCGATCTGCATCTGCCGCCGAAGCTTCAGGTCCAGCGCGCCCAGCGGCTCGTCGAGCAGGAGCACGGCGGGTCGGTTGACCACCGCGCGAGCCAGCGCAACCCTTTGCTGCATCCCACCGGATAGCTGCTGCGGGGTCTTCTTTGCGCTTCCGGCGAGCTCGACCAGCTCGAGAGCCTCCATCGCTTTGGCGTGGTGGTCCTTGACACCCCGCCTTCGCAGCCCGAAGGCCACGTTGTCCACAATATTCAGGTGCGGGAAGAGCGCGTAGCTCTGGAACACGGTGTTGACGTTACGCTGATACGCCTTGGTATTCGTGATGTCCCGGTCCCCGATGTGGATCGTGCCGGCGGTGGGCTCCTCAAGACCGGCGACCATCCGCAGGGTGGTCGTCTTGCCGCAGCCGGAGGGGCCAAGCAGCGCGAAGAACGAGCCCTGCGGAATGGTCAGATCCAGTCCGTCCACCGCCGTGAATCCGTCATAGCTCTTGGTGACTCCCGTGAGCCGAAGGTCGCCCGAAGTGTCGTCGTCCATCGTCAACCCGTGACGATGGACTGGAACTTGCGGTTGTAGCGTGTCTCCTCATCGGCGGTGAGACCGCGGAAGACGTGCGCCCGGGTCAGCAGCTCGTCGCTCGGGAAGATGAGCGGGTTGTCGCCGACCGCTGGATCCGCAGCCACCACAATCTCCTTGGCACCCTTGACCACCGAGACATAGTTGACGTACTCGACGACTGCGGCCATGACCTTAGGGTCGAAGTAGTAGTTGATGAGCTGCTCGGCGTTCTTCTTGTGCGCAGCCATGTTGGGGATAACGAAGTTGTCCGACCAGAGCGTGAAGCCCTTCTGAGGCAACGTGTAGCCGAGCGCAGGGTTGCTGGCCTGGAGCTGCACGACGTCGCCCGTCCAGGCCACGCAGGCCGCGGTGTCGCCGGCGGCCAGCGGCTTGGTGTAGTCGTTGCCGGTAAAGCCCTTGATCTGACCGGCATCCTTGGCCTTCTGGATCTCGGCGATCGCCGCGTCGAAGTCGGCGTCAGTGAACGACTCGAGGCTCTTGCCGAGCTCGAGCAGGACCAGTCCGACGGTGTCGCGCATCTCGGTGAGCAGCGTGACCTTGCCCTTGAGCGCCGGATCGGTGAGGAGCTGATCCATCGACTCGACCTTCTTGCCGCCAGTTGCCTTGGGGTTGTAGGCGACTCCGGCGAACCCGCTCTGCCATGGCAGGGAGAACAACCGCCCCTTGTCCCATTCGACGTTCAGCAGGGAGTCCTGCACGTTCTTGTGGTTGGGGATGTTGGCCAGGTCGAGCTTCTGGACGTAGTCGAGGCGAATCAGGCGGGCTGCCATCCAGTCCGTGCTGCACCAGACGTCGCGCCCCGTGTCACGGCCAGCATCGAGCAGCGGACGGACCTTGGCGTAGAACTCGTCGTTGTCGTTGTAGTCCTCGGTGTAGTTGACCTTGAGCCCGGTCTGTTTGGTGAACGCGTCCAGCGTCGGTCGTGACTGGGTCTTCTCGTCCACGTCGATGTACTCGGGCCAGTTGGACCAGTTCACGAGCTTCTCGGTGTCGGACTTGTCGGCCGCGGCCTTGACCCTGGCCTTGGTCGTGGCACCGGGCGTGGGGTTCTTGCCTGCTGAGCCGCAGGCCGCGAGGCTCGCGACACCAGCGAGACCTGCCATTCCGGCCATTGCTGACCGCCGGGAAACCAGACCCCTGGCCAGTGCCGTCTGGAAGGCCGACGGGATCTGTTCGCTCATGTGTAACGCTCCTTGGTGGGCTGATAGTGCGCTGGAAAAACGTGTACTTACTGGAAAACGTGCCCTATCCGTCGATGTTGGCCATCACGTGCTTGACGCGTGTGTAGTCCTCGAACCCGTACATGGACAGGTCCTTGCCGTAGCCGCTGTGCTTGAAGCCCCCGTGGGGCATCTCGGCCACGATAGGAATGTGGGTGTTGATCCAAACGCAGCCGAAGTCCAGTTTTCTCGACATTCGCATAGCGCGGCCGAAGTCCTTGGTCCAGACACTGCTGGCCAGGCCGTACTCGACTCCGTTTGCCCAGGCGAGCGCCTCGGCTTCGTCGGAGAACTTCTGCACCGTGATGACCGGGCCGAAGATCTCACGCTGGATGGCCTCGTCGGCCGTCACGGGGCTGACGATGTCCGAGGCCGCGTCGCTCTCGGGC
>JBBQUB010000126.1:0-8628 GCA_038212865.1 Actinomycetales bacterium | reverse complement strand
TCGAGCACCACCCAAGTAGTAGGGCAGAACCATGCTTGAGCCGACATTCGCAATGCAGTTGTCCAAGTACAGCCTTGTGGCCACCCTCATGCTGATCGTCCTGGCCACGACGTGCTACACCCTGACTCTGGCGCTGGGGCGATCCACTCGGGTGGAACCGGCCACGGTGCACGCCGGCGGGCACGCCGGCCGCGGCGGGGTCGCCACAGATGTCATCACCGCACCGCCGGTGGTCGCACCTCCGCGCGCTCTGGCTCAGTACGGCACCTACTTCAGCTGGCTCGGCCTGGTCTTCCTCACGGCCTGCCTATTCTTCCTGACAGTCGGGACCGGGCACGGGCCCTTCACCAACCAGTACGAGTTCGCGGTCTCGTTCAGCTGGGGCATCCTCGTGGCCTACACCTACTTCGAGCAGAAGTACCACGTGCGCACCATCGGCCTGCTGGTCCTCCCCATCGCCGCAGCGTTCCTGCTCTATGCCTTGTCGATCGGGGCCACCGCCAACCCGTTGGTGCCGGCACTGCAGAACCCCCCGCTGCTGATCACCCACATCGCGGTGGCGGTCGTCGCCTACGGCGCGTTCGCAATCTCCTTCGCGGCAGCCGCGCTCTATCTGATCCAGCCCGAAGAGGGCAAGCCAGGACTGCCCAAGCCGGCGCTACTGGACGAGATCGGCTACCGCGCGGTCATCATCGGCTTCCCGCTGTTGACCCTGACCGTCGTCCTCGGCGCGCTCTGGGCAGAGAAGGCGTGGGGCACCTACTGGAGCTGGGACCCCAAGGAGACGGCGTCGCTGCTCACCTGGTTGATCTACGGTGCCTACCTGCACGCCAGGGTGGCCCGCGGCTGGGTTGGACGTCGCTCCGCATGGCTGCTCGTCGTCGGGTTCGCCTCCGTGCTGTTCACCTTCTTCGGCAACCTCTTCTTCGGCGGCCTGCACAGCTATGGCGGCACGAAGTAGTCAGCACCACGAGACGCACGAAAACGCTTTAATAGCAACAGAATCGCTGCACTACCAACAGAAGCGAGGATGACTCGATCATGAGTCAAGTCACGACGGACAGCCCGCCGATCGGCCCCCCATCCAGCCCGACGAGGGGCTGGGCCCAGCGCATCCGCGAGAGCCGGATGGGCACGTTGCTCGTCCTCGCGCTGACCGCAGCCCTGGTGATGGTGGGTGCCTATCTGGTTGACCGTCCGAAGGCGGCCGAGACGGGCATCCAGGCCGTCTCACTCACGGGGCCGGGTGGGGGTGCGGCGCCAAAGATCGGCACTCCCGCGCAAGACTTCACCGCGACAACCGTTGACGGCAAGGACGTCTCGCTGAGCTCCTACAAGGGCCAGGCCGTATGGCTGACCTTCGGCGCCAGCTGGTGCGCTGCCTGCGTTTCGGAGGCGCCCGACATCCAGGCCGCCTACGAGAAGCACAAGGCCGAGGGTGTCGTCATCCTGTCGATCTCCATCTCCGAGGACTCCGAAACGGTGAGGGACTACGTCGGCCGCGTCGGGCTGACCTACCCGCAGATTGCGGACCCCGACACGCGGATCGCCTCGGCGTACCGCGTCAACGGGATCCCGGCCCACTACTTCATCGACCGCGCCGGGGTCTTGCGCGAGATGAAGACCGGCGCCCTGAGCTCCGAGCAGATGGACACGTCCCTGGCGGCGATCAGCAAATGAGCGACCCTAGCGAGCCGACCGTTCCGGCCGAGGCAACCGAAGTGACTGCTACTGAAGAGAATCCGACCGAAGCGACCGAAGTCCAACCCCGCCGGCGGTTCCGGCGCACCCGTACCTTGTTCGCGCCGGTAGGCCGATTGCTCGCCAAGATCCCCCACCCGCCGTGGCGCAGCAAGCGCGGCATCTTCGTCCTCTTCTGCCTCGTGTCAGGGTCCGGTCTGGTGGTCGGCGTCGGCGGGCTCACGGCTGTGCACTTCTCCGAGACCGCTGGCTTCTGCGGCCTGTGCCACACCATGAACCCGCAGTTGGCGGCATACGGGATATCTGCCCACAAGGACGTCGCGTGCGGCGAATGCCACGTCGAGCCCGGCCTGGCCGGCCTCGTCAAGGCGAAGCTCAACGGCACCAAGGAGCTCAAGGCTCTCATCCTGGGCAACTACCCGACGCCGATCGAACCCCCGGACCACGCCAAGCTCCCAGACACCAAAGACACCTGCCTGAAATGCCACTCGCGTGAGAAGCTCACCGCGAACGGGGGACCGGTCAAGCTGATCCTGCGGCCCAGATACAAGCCGGACGAGGCCAACACCCGCGAGCTCATCGCCATCATGCTGCGCCCCGCCGGACTAGGGCAGCCATCGGCCACCAGTGGTGAAGCCGCCAGCACTGAAGAAAGTGCAGTCCGCGGCGTTCACTGGCACATCGATCAGAAGGTCACGTACACCACCAGCGATGAACGCGCGCGCAAGATCGACCTCGTCGAGATCACCGGCAAGGACGGCTCGAAGGAGCAGTTCATCGCAGGCACCGAGGTCAGTGTGTCGACGGACGTCAAGCCGGACATCGACCGGCTCAAGCTGAGCGGCGACCGCACCATGGACTGCGTCGACTGCCACAACCGGGTCGGGCACGACTTCCCCAGCCCGGAGCGGGCTGTTGACGAGGCCATTGCCGACGGGCGAATCAGCACCGCCCTGCCCTTCATCAAGCGCGACGGGGTTGCCCTCCTGAACGGCGACTACCCCACTGTTGACGCAGCGGACAAGGCGATCACCGCCCTGCGCACGACCTATGCCACCAAGTACCCGCTCGTCTCCGAGAAGCATGGAGCGCAGGTCACCGGGGCCATCAACGAGCTGAAGACCATATACAGCCTCGTGGCGACCCCGGCCATGAAGGTTGAGGCGAAGACCTACCCGAACAACCTGGGCCACCAGGGGTCTCTCGGGTGCTTCCGCTGCCACGACGATGCTCATTTCCTGGTGGTGAAGGGAAAGATCACGAACGAGAAGATCCCGTCGACCTGTGCCACCTGCCACACCTTCCCCCAGATCAGTGGGAGCGCGTCGCCGGTCTCTCTGGGGGCCAAGCCGGCGCCCACCGCTCCAGGGACCCCTGTTGGGGCCGACATTGTCGACTTCCCTTTGGGGGCACAGCCCGCCACCCACAAGGACAAGCTCTACGTGTTCAGCCACAAGGACGCGGTCTCCAAGACAGACTCCGCCGGGACGACGTGCGCCGGCTGTCATAAGCCCAGCTACTGCCTGAACTGTCACAAGAGCGGCGCCATCAAGGTGACCCACACCGACATGCTCTACAAGCACACCACCGCCATCGACAAGGCGGGCGGCACCCAGGGATGCGCCTACTGCCACCTGCCGGTCTACTGCGAGAAGTGCCATAAGGAACCAGTCCTCAAGGATGGCGTGCAGCCGCAACCTGCCATCAAGGCCAGGTCGGCGGCATGACCGCGTCGCGATTGTCGCAGGCAGATGCCACCGAGGAGTGGCTGACCGTCCACGAGGCCTGCGCACTGATCGGCGTCTCCACCGCCACCCTGCGCCGGTGGAGCGCGGCCGGCGACGTCCAGGCGTTCACGACCCCCGGCGGCCACCGCCGGTTCGCCCGCTCGACGATCCTTGGGCTGCTGCCCTCCGCCCGGCGCAAGCGACCCACCCTGGACCGCCTCGGCGAGACACCGGAGCACATGACCCGGGTCTACCGCCGCCACCTGGCGGAGGCTCTCCACGGGGCGACCTGGCTGGTCGGGCTCAGTGAGGAAGAGCTGACGCCACTGCGCGACCACGGCCGTCTGATCGCGGGATCGCTGCTGGTGTTCATCGACGCGGCGACCCCACAGGACCGCCGGTCGGCAATCGGGGACGCCACGATCGCCGCCACCGAGTATGGCCGGATCGCGGCTCGAGGATCCGCTGATATCGGCGAGACGGTCGAGGCGTTCCTTCGGTTCCGGATGCTCTTCCTCAGCGAGCTCGCCCAGGTGTCCCGACGTCGCGGCCTCGACACCCTTGAGGCCACGCACCTGCTGGTGACGGCGACCCAGGCCATCGACCAGCTGCTGGTTGCGCTGATGAGTGGCCACCGCTCTGAGCTGGCTGAAAGCGCACAGACACGGGGTATCGCGTGATCACCATGTCCCCAACGTCCGCTCTCACAGGGCACTGCCCGGTCGAGACACAGCCCGCCACCATCGTGGCCCTCGTTGCTCATGCGCGCGGAGTCCCCAGCGTGGCCCGCGAGGCGTTCGCTGCCGAGTGCGCCGCCTTCCAGGAGGAAGAGGCAGTGGTGCTGGTGCACACCTGTCACCGAGTCGAGCTGTATGTCGCGCTCGAGGCTTTCGGTAACCGCGAGCTCCCAGCGCTGCCACCAGGTGGGCTTCGGTTCGAGGACGCTGCCGCGGTCCGCCACCTCATCCGGGTCACCTGTGGCCTGGAGAGCGCGGTTCTGGGTGAGGACCAGATTCTCCACCAAGTCCGCGAGACCTACACAGCACGCCGCGCCACACTGCCTTTGGACCCGATACTTGGCCGCCTCTTTCACGTGGCGCTGAACTCCGGACGCCGGGCGCACGGATGGTTCGAAGGGTCGAAACGGTCGCTGGGCGATGCGGCGCTGGACGAGATCGAGCGCCGGTCCGGGGCACTGACGGACCTGCCGATCCTCATTGTCGGTGCAGGCAGCATGGGTCGGCTCACCGCCCATGCGGCAGTCCGCCGGGGGGCGAAGGTGATCGTCACGTCACGGACCCACGAGCGTGCGATCCGCCTGGCCCACGACGTCGACGGACAGGCACTGGACTATGCCGTCGACGGTGGACTCACCCCGGTCGCTGGCGTGGTCGTGGCGTTGTCCGGCCCATGGCAGGTCCAGGAGCTCGACGCCCAGAATCTGGTCGACATCGGGGCCCCCGTGGTCGACCTCTCATCACCGCCTGCGGTCCCTTTTGGGCTACAGGCCCGACTGGGTGAGCGCTTCGTCTCCATCGACGACCTCGCCTGGGGACCCCAGGTCGAGCTGCCCGGGGGGCTTCGCAGCCGACTCGAGACGCTGGTGTCGGGGTCCGGCCGCGAGTACTGCAAATGGTTGCTCGCCCGTGACTCGCTCCCCGCCATCAAGGCGATGTCCGAGGCGGCCGAAGGGCGACGACGCAGCGAGCTGGAGTGGTTGCTCCGGCGCCTTCCGAGCCTGTCCGCGGAGGACCGCGCTGTGGTCGACCAGATGAGCCACCGGCTCGTGGCCGGCATCCTGCATGCGCCGCGGTCGAGGTTGCGCCAAGACGACAGCGGCGACCTCGGTCGCGCCGCCAGGGAGCTGTTCGGCCTATGACAGTCACCAAGACCCAGGGCCGAGACGCGAAGCAGCTGATCACGCTTCCCATTGCGGGCATGACCTGCACGGCCTGTGAGCGGCGAATTACCAAGGCCCTCAAGGCCTTGCCGGGTGTCGTATCCGCGAGCGCGTCCGCACGCAAGGGCAGCGCGAGCCTGATCACCACCAGCGAAGCCAGCCGCGACTCGATCGACAAGGCGATCAGCTCACTCGGCTACCGGGTGGGCGGTTCGCCGTGGTTCAACCGGGACACTCAGGTATGGCGCAGTGCCGCCGTGGCTGCTATCTTCGTCGCCCTGCTCGTCTGGGTCGTCGGAGCCGGCGACCTCGCCGGGCGGTTCGGCGATCTGAGCACCGGCGGACTGCTGCTCGTCCTCGCCCTTGGCCTGGCCGCCGGGGTGTCCACGTGCATGGCCATGGTCGGTGGCATCATCCTCGCCATCTCGGCCAGCGCCGCTGGACGCTCCACAGCGCAAGGCACCGCGGCGCGCAGCTCGGCCCTGCGGGTCAACCTCACCTTCCAGGCCGGACGCATCACCGGTTTCGGCCTGCTCGGCCTGGCGCTGGGTGCACTAGGAAAGAAGGCGTCGATGCCGGCGCCGGTCACAGTCGCACTGATGATCGCGGTCGCCGTCACCATGCTGCTGGTGGGCCTGCGGCTCACCGAGCTCTCTCCACGAGTTGCCGGATGGTCTCCGACGATCCCTGCCGTCCTCGGCGACCGGTTGGGGCTCACCGGCGACGCCCCGGCCCGACGAGCTGCAGGGACAGCGGTCGCCGGTGCCATGACCTTCTTCCTGCCGTGCGGCTTCACGCAGACCGTGCAGCTCTATGCCTTCTCGACCGGATCGCCCCGGGCGGCCGGAGCCATCATGGCCACCTTCGCCATCGGCACCGCGCCCGCCCTGCTCGCCCTGGCCGGCGCGCCCACGCTGGCTTCCGGAACGCGAAAGACGGCCGTGCTTCGCGGGCTGGGCGTTGTCGTCATCGGCTTTGCCGTCATCAACGCGTCGTCCGCCCTGCGCCTGGCCGGCATGGACTTCTCGAGCATCTCGGTCGGAGCCGCAGCGCCACAGACGGTCAGCGCCAACGTCACCGTCACCCCGACCGACCAGACCCTCAACACCGAGCAGCACGCCAGCGGCTACGCGCCCACCGAAGCCGTGATCTATGCAGGCCGACCCACTCACTGGATGATGACGTCCACGGCGCCGTTCTCCTGCGCAGCCAGCCTGACTTCTGCGGACCTGGGCGTGGAGGGAGTGCTTCAGCAAGGGAAGAACGTCATCGAGCTGCCCAAGCTCACCGCCGGCACCTACAAATACAGCTGCAGCATGGGCATGTACTCCGGTCGCATCCTTGTCATTGACCCACCGGCGACGCCGCCGCCCGCAAGCTGAATCAGGGCCTGCCCAGGCCAAGGTCGTGCAGGATCTGCTCGGTGTGCTGGCCCAGCACCGGCGGTGCCAGTCGCGCGCTGACGGGCGCGCCGTCGATCCGCCAAGGGCCACCGGGAACACTGACCGGACCGAGCTGCTCGTGGTCAACCCTCAGCTGCAACCCGCGGCGCTGAACCTCCTCGTCGGCGAATACCTCATCCAGGGTGCGGATCGGCCCTGCCGGGACGCCGGCCAGCTCCAGCTTTTCGAGGATCTCCGCGCTCCCCAGCTCGCGCAACACCATTGAGAGATCGCCGGTGAGCTCGTCCCGGTGATGCAGGCGCAGCGGGTTGGTCTGGTAGCGCGAATCGCCGCCCAGGTGCTGGGCATCCAGAGCCACGCAGAGCCGCTGGAACTGCTGGTCGTTGCCGACGCAGACGTTGAGGCTACCGTCCTTGGTCGGGAAGGTGCCGTATGGCGCGATCGTCGCGTGTTGGTTGCCCTCGCGAACAGGGGAGACACCGGTCGCGAAGAAGCGGGTGGCCTGGTAAGCGAGCATCGCCACGAGGGAGTCGAGCATGGCCACGTCCACCACGGAGCCCTCACCCGTGCGCTCCCGCTTGAACAGCGCAGCCAGGATCCCATGGGCAGCGAACATCCCCGCCGAGATATCACCCACAGGGACGCCCGCTTTCGTCGGCTCACCCGTGCCCTCACCCGTCAGGCTCATCCACCCCGACATGCCCTGCACGATCTGGTCGTAGCCCGCGCGCGGAGGGCCATCGCCTCCGAACCCGGAGATGGAACAGTGCACCAGTCCGGGATGACGTTCGGTCAGTGTGGCGGCGTCGAGGCCGAGGCGGGCCGCCGTGCCGGGCCGCCAGTTCTCCACCAGGACGTCGCTGCTGGCCACCAGCGCCGCCGCCGCCTCCCGCCCGCCCGGGGAGCGCAGGTCCAGCTCGATGCTCCGCTTGTTCCGGTTGACCGCCAGGAAGTATGCCGCAGTGTCGCCCACGAACGGCGGCCCCCAGTGCCGCGAGTCGTCGCCACGAACCGGCATCTCGACCTTGACCACATCGGCGCCGAGGTCGGCAAGCAGCATCGTGCAGTAGGGACCTGACAACGCCTGGGTGAAGTCGGCCACCCGGATCCCCTCAAGCGGCAACGATTCAGACACGCGAGCTCCTCTGGCGATGTGTCAATGATCTGGCTGATTGGCCAGGCCCTTGGTCTAGTACGTCGTCAGGAGCGGTGTCAAAGGATGACCGGCCACGACAGGTTGGGTGCCCATCCTCCGGTGCCCAGACCCCTCGTTCGCTAGCATCTGTTAGCAGCGACGGCGAAGGGACACACAGTGGGTTCGACGGTAGTGGTGACGGGAGCAGCGGCGCGGGTGGCCGCGGTGTCGGCCGCCCTGAGAGACTCCGGCGCGGACGTGACCTCGGTCGATGATCTCGAGGAGCTCGGCGCGGCCATCGCGGGCATGGCACCCGGCTCGCTGGACTGCTACGTGCAGTTGCCGGCGCACGTCGCTGCTCGCGGTGAGTCCGTCATCGAACGCGTGCGCAACTTCCTGGAGGACGGGCTGCTCGCCCGGTTCACTGCCGCCTCGACGATCCTGCCGGCCATGTCCGATGGTGGTGTGGTGGTCCTGGTCGGGGGACACACTCCCGTCGAGGCCTCCGCACCCGACGACCAGAGTGCGCGGCTGGCGCTGATGGACGTCCTCGCCCATGCCATCCAGGCCGACAGGTCAGCGACACGGCTCGGGGTCCGGGTGCTGCCCCACGACGAGTCGGCCGAGCACATCGCGGCCGTGGCCCTGGGCGGCGAACCGACCCGTGAACAGGCGTTGGCCGAGCTGCGCGCCCGCGAACCGGAGATGAGCTTCGCCGACTGGCGGATCGAGGTCATGGGACTGGTCAACGGGGAGTTCTGA
>JBBQUB010000125.1:0-8631 GCA_038212865.1 Actinomycetales bacterium | reverse complement strand
GTGCGTCGCTCGTGGGTGGCGGGCTCGGACAGGACCTGAAGGACTTCCTGTCGTGGCTCTTCCGCCTGCCGGGACGGTCGCGACGTCGGAAGGCTGGTGGCCGGCATCGGCCGAGGCAGGACAGACCGCCCTTAGGTTGAGGCGTCCGGTCATGCCGCCGATCGTGCCGATGAGCGGGACGTCCATGGATGATCAGGGCGGTGGTGGTTTCGCGTGCTGAACGACCAGCGGAGTGCCGTGGGAGACGGCGAGGTGGGACGGATTACCGGCGCGGCTGAGCGCGCGCCGTGTCGATGTTGGTGGGCATGGGTCCGGGGGTGCGAGCGGGTTAGCGAGCCGCGCCTTTGAGCCGACCGGCGAGGGCCCGGGTGACCTCAGGGGGCACTGGTCGGGGCGCTGCGCAGGGAGTTTCCGGTGGGGGGAACCTGGTCATACAGGGTGCGCCCGTCACGGGCCAGGAGCCGCAGCTTGAGTGCAGTCGGCTCCGGTTTCAGGTTCGTGCCCAGTAAGGCCATGCCGTCCTTGACGGGGGCGGTGTCGCGAACCTTGCCGTCGGTGCTGACCAGCTGGGCTGTGGCGGCTCGACCGGCCAGGGCGATGTAGGCGGGATAGGTGGGGTCGCCGACCGGGAGCAGGGCGTAGGTGTGGTTGTCGGCCGGAAGCGCGACGAGCTCCTCCATGACCGCGCCGCTGCTGTTCACGTCGGTGGTGGCCCAGCGGGAGGTTCGCACCCAGCCGCCGTCAGGGGTGGCGGTGGTGACCACGGCGACCTGCACCGGCACTGGGTCGTTGCCCGATCCGCCGATCTCGGGGTCGGACAGCTCGAACACGGCGTCCGCCGTGGCGGTGGTCAGGGTGTCGGGGGCGTACCCGCCGGCGGCGGCCAGGAGGCGAACCTGCGCGGCGGCTAGTTCGTCGGGCTCGCCGCGGGCCGGCAGCCAGGTGTCGGCGTAGGTGGCCCCGACGGGCAGGCCGTTGTATCGGTTCACCTCCAGCAGGGCCGGGATGCGGGGGGCCTCGCTGAACGTGGCCACCCCGCCGCGCAGCTTCAGTGCCTGCACGAGCGGGCGGAAGGTGCCGTCGGGCTGTGCGCGGACGCCGGTGATGGCGGACCCCTCGGTGACCGTCGGTGGCGTCATCACCAGCACCACGTGGCCGCCGGCGGGTGCGCGCTGCGGGATCGACACGGCGACGGTGTCGGCGGCGACGGGGGCGGCGTGGGAGTCGGAGCCCGTGATGGGGGTGGCGGTCAGGGTGGCCGGGTCGGCGCCGGCCGGTGCCGTCCACATCTTCAGCTCGACGTCCCGGGTCGGGTTCGAGCCCTCGCCCAGCCCGCCGCCGGGGGCCACCGCGGGATCGCTGGTGGCGGTCATCAGCACGACGGTGGTGTCGCCGACGGGCCCGGCGTACAGCAGGTGCGCGCCGGGGTCGCCCGCGGTGGCGGTGGCGGCCAGTGCCGTCACGTCGGGGTCGCCGGCCAGGGGCCCGCGGGGGGCCCAGCTGGTGACGACGGCCCACGCGGGCGAGTTCGCCGGCAGGGTGGGCACCGGCTCGGGTGCGGTCCAAACGAGCACGGCGGCTCCGGCAGCGGCCAGGGCCAGGGCCACGGCGGCGCCGGCGCGCAGGGCGCGGCGTCGGGTGGATCGGGCGCGGGCGGCGCGGACCTCGGTCAGCGGGTCCGCAGTGGGTGCACTGTCGGCCAGGTGGGTCAGGGTGTCAGCGATCGCGGCCGGCAACGCCCAGTCGAGCTCCGCCTGGTCACGGCCCAGCGAGGCGGAGTGAGCGGCGGCGAGCCGGGTCAGCAGGGCGGCATGGTCGCGGTGGACGGTGGCGGAGTCGCGGCGGGCGCACCCGGCCACCATGGTGTCGCCCTCGCCCCAGAAGTGCTCGACGGCCAGGGCTGCACGAGCGGTGGCCGCCGCGCCGGCCAGGGCTGCTGTCATGGCGGCACGAACGGCGGCCTCGGTGTCGCTGGCCTGGTCTGTGTCGACCCGCTGGGCGTCGGGGGGGCCAGGCAGGGACGGTGGTGTCGTGCGGCCGGCGGCTCGAAGCGCCGCCGTGAGCACCGCGGTCCGGGCGGCACCGGTAGGGGCGCCACTGCTGGTCAGCTCGGCCCATGGTCCCTGCAAGCTGGCCAGGGCGGTCGCGGTCGCGGTGGTGGCGTGCCCGGCATCCATGGTGGTAATCGTGGCCACGGCGTGCAGCTCAGGCCAGCGGGCGTCGACGAACTCCTCGAAGTCCTCGCCGGGTTGCGTCACCGGGTCAGTATCACCGCGTTGGCGGCCAGCAGTTCGGAGGTTGTGGCGGATCCGAAAGCGGTGTCATCTAGTGCCTCCTCATGGCTGCCACCTGAGGAATGGCCCTTGCTGCTGCGAGGCGACAACCGCACTCACATGCCGCGAATGGCGCGGCTTGAAGCAGTGGATCAGCGACGGTCAGCGGGCCTGCCGAGTCCGAAGAACACCGCGACCCCAGCGGCCAGCGCGACGAGCCATGCGATCGCCCAGCTCAAGGTGGTCAGCCACGACAAGCTCAGCAGCATGCGGCCGAGCAGCGAAATAGCCACGAGGGTTACCGCAACGGCGATGAGCGCGCGCCACACGGGGTGCTTCAGCATGGTTCACCTCCGACTTGGTCAAGACGTTGTAAGCGTAGTTGGGCGAGTGGGTGCTCCTCTGAGACGCGCTCGCTCATGCCGCGTCGGGTGACGTTTCGCCCTACAGGTTTGTTGCCTCGAGCTGTTTGCGACGCTCGATGTTGGTCACTTTCGTTCGGGACAACCACTGGCTCGCCATGGCGGCTACAGCCACGGTGAGGGAGATCAACGCCACGAGCACCCACCGCTGGAAGTTCGCCTGCGAATCCACGGTTAAGAGGCGCACGCCTCCTTGGCCCGACCCCGTGTCGAGGCGAGCGAACGACGTCCATGTGCTGTACCAGTTCATCGCGGCAACAATGGCCCCCACCGCGACCAACAGCCCAACGACCACGGCCCTGCGCGACCAACGAGTCGTCGATGCTGACATGCCAGCAGGCTAGCGCGGTGGGGAGGTGAGCGGCGGAGGAACGGGGGAGCCTCGACGCGCTGATGCAGGGCACTCGCACATCAGCGTGGGCCGTTTACCGGAATTGCCGCGATCCGGGCGGGCAGCACAGGCGGCTGCCGATGAGACGCACCCTGATGAGCTCTAGACGAGCCACTGGAAGTCGGAGGTCAGGTACCTGACCGCGGTCATCGGATGGCCGTAGGGGCTCGGCCCCGGTCACGTTGGTCTGGGCCCTTGCCGATGCGTGGACGCGGCGAGGAGGAAGTGCCACCGTGGACGCGTGACGCCGACGATCGAAGCCGACTACCTCGTGGTGGGTGCCGGTGCAATGGGAATGGCCTTCACCGACGCACTGACCGACCACGCCCGGGTCCGGGTGGCGCTGGTCGACCGTCGGCACGGCGTCAGCGGACACTGGCTCGAGGCGTACCCCTTCGTCCGACTGCATCAGGCCTCTGCCTTTTATGGCGTTGCGTCGACCCTGCTCGGCGGGGGGCAGCTGCAGCAGCGCGGGCCCGAGGAGGGCCTACAGGAGCGGGCCTCCCAGCCGGAGATCTGCGTCTACTATGCGCGGGTGCTCGACGAGATGGTGGAGTCGCGAAGCGTCGAGTTCTTCCCCAACAGCGAATACGTAGGCGACCGCACGGTGGTCTCGCGCATCTCGGGTAAGCGTTTCAAGGTGTCCGAGCGGTGCCGGATCGTGGACGCCCGCTACTTGGCTCCCAGCATTCCCGCTGAGAAGCCGGCACCCTTCGGCGTCGGCGACGTCACCCGGGTGCTCACCGTCAACGACCTCGCCCGGCTGGAGGAGTCGCCGAGCCAGTACGTCATCGCCGGATCGGGCAAGACCGCGACCGACGCGTGCATTTGGTTGCTTTCGCGCGGTGTGGACCCCGATGCGATCTGCTGGGTCCGCCCCCGAGAGCCGTGGATGATGAATCGCGCCGTGGTCCAGCCGGATCCCGCGGTCTTCCTCGGCATGGCCGCCGACACGATGCAGGCTGCCCGGGCCGCGGCCTCGTTCGACGACCTGTTCCTCCGGCTGGAGGAGGCGGGCATCATGCTGCGCATCGACCGCACCGTCACGCCGACGATGGCCAAGACCCCGACGCTCGCGACGTGGGAGCTCGATCAGCTGCGCACCTTGCAGAACGTCGTACGACGAGGTCACATCCAGGCAGTAGAGCAGGGCAAGCTCATCTTCGCCGACGGATCAGTCGCCATCGCGGACGACGCCGTGGTCGTGCATTGCGCTGCCGACGGTTTGAAGTACCCCCCGCTCGTTCCCGTGTGGCGCCCCGAGACAATCACCCTGCAGCCGATCAGGGCCGGTTTCCCCTGCTTTGCTGCCGCACTGGTCGGGTACGTCGAGGCGACCCGCCAGGACGACGATGAGAAGAATCGGCTCTGCCCGCCCTCGCCGTACGGCAACTCGATGGCGGAGTGGGCGCGAATGAACGTCCTAGGCACCCACGCCGCGATGTCCTTCTCGGCCGAGCCCGACATCAAGCAATGGGCCGACCAGGTCGCCCTCAACCCCGTACGAACCCCACCCGGGCATCCCGCGCCGGCGGCACTCGACGCCGCGCGCGAACGCCTAGCGACCAACACCCTTCCCGGGCTGGCCAGGCTGACCGAACTGATGGCCGGGTACGAGTAGCCAGTCACGCCTGCGTTCGCCCTGCCGGCTCCGGCACCCCGGATCCGCTCAACGCCTTCGATTAGTCATCCCGCCCAGTTAGGCGGCGCTATGACGCACCTCCTGTGGCGCGCTCAGGACTGCAGCGAGAGGTTGTTGCCGTCGGGGTCGTTGAACCAAGCGACCCGATCACCCCCTGGTGCGGTCCAGATGCCGCGGTCGTCCTGGACCATGCCGTCGTATCGGTTGAAGCTGACGCCAGCCGCGGTGAGCCGGTCGATCTCCTCCTCCAGGTCGGCGACGATCCAACCGAGAACCGTGTAAGGCGCTGCACGAACCTCCTCCACAGCTTTGATGCGAACCTGGCCCGCAGGAGTGTCGTGCACCAGGGCGAAGGGCCGCACGTCGGCAAGGTCGAGGCCGAGAACGCCTCCGTAGAACAGCACGGCAGCGTCCAGGTCGCTCACCCCGACGAATGCAACAGGCTTGGCACCACCGAGCACCCTCAACAACTCCTCCCAGTGACGCGAACGAACGGCAGGGTGCCGCTGGGACAGTGTCGCGTTCCCGGGCTCTTGAGCGCTACTGGTCTACGACGGCAGGTTCACACCCTCCCGCCACCGGCACGGTCGGCTTGCGGCGAAGTGACGCAGGTCCTGCGGCCGACGGATCCGTCCGACTTTGCCGAGTACAGGACGTTCGCCCACGTGCCGCGTTGAGGACGTCAACGACGGGCCAATTTGCGTCAGCGAGTTCGCTCACGTGAGGCCTGGCTAGAAGCTTCGTGAATCGCCCGGGTTTGTCACACAGCCAGTTCTGCGGCGAGCGGCTGCTCGACGGGCGGCGTCGCCATGGTCGCGTGTCCATCGGTCATAGCCGTGGAGCCGGACCGCACATGAGGTTGCCTTGTTGATACCCCTAGGGGGTAGGGGGTATTGTGGTGCTATGACTTCTCAATCGAATGCCCGGGGACCGGTCGAGCAGGCCATGGCGACCGACCCGGTGTGTGGGATGAGCGTGGACCCGGACGGTCCGTTGCGAGCCGAGCACGGCGGCGCCGAATATCACTTCTGCTCCCAGGGCTGTCTGGCTACTTTTGAGGGTGACCCGGGTCGGTACGCGACCACCCACCCCGAGGACGCCACACGCCCCACCCCTGCGGTCCCGAACGCCCAGGCCGGTACCGGTGCGGAGTCCAGCATCGGCGCAGCCATCGAAGAGGTCTCGGAGTACACCTGCCCGATGCACCCGGAGATCCGTCAGCCCGGGCCGGGATCTTGCCCGATCTGCGGGATGGCGCTGGAACCGGTGATGGTCACGGCCGAGGCCGGCCCGAATGCTGAGCTGGTCGACATGACCCGCCGGTTCTGGGTCGGCCTGGTGCTGGCGGTGCCTGTGTTCCTTCTTGAGATGGGCAGCCATCTGTTCTCCGGGGTGCATGACCTGATCTCGCCGACCGCGATGAACTGGGTGCAGCTCGTGCTGTCGACCCCGGTCGTGCTTTGGGCGGGGTGGCCGTTCTTCGTCCGCGGGTGGGCGTCGATCCGGACCTGGAACCTGAACATGTTCACCCTCATCGCGATGGGCACGGGGGTGGCCTGGGTGTACAGCGTCATCGCGACCGTGGCCCCCGGCATCTTCCCCGCTGCGTTCCGCGAAACCGGTCCCGGGATGGGGGTGGGGACCGTCGATGTCTACTTCGAGGCCGCGGCGGTCATCACCGTCCTGGTGTTGCTGGGGCAGGTGCTGGAGCTACGGGCCAGGGAGCAGACCTCCGGGGCGATCCGGGCGCTGCTGGACCTGAGCCCGAAGACCGCCCGCCGGGTCATCGCGGACGGCAGCGATGAAGAGATCGCTCTGGCAGAAGTCCAGCTCGGAGACCGGCTCCGGGTCCGCCCCGGGGAGCGGGTCCCGGTCGACGGCGCAGTGGAAGAAGGCCGTTCCTCAGTGGATGAGTCGCTCGTCACCGGCGAGGCGATGCCAGTCACCAAGAAGGTCGGCGACACCGTCATCGGCGGCACCATCAACCAGTCCGGGGGGCTGGTCATGGTCGCCGAGAAGATCGGCCGCGACACGATGCTGGCCCGAATCGTGGCAATGGTCTCCGAGGCCCAGCGCTCCCGGGCCCCGATCCAGGGGATGGCTGACCGCGTTGCCGGGATATTCGTGCCCGTCGTCATCGGCGTGGCCGTGGTCGCGTTCGCAATCTGGGCCCTGGTCGGCCCTGATCCGAAACTCGCCCACGCCCTGATCGTGGCCGTATCCGTCCTGATCATCGCCTGCCCCTGCGCGCTGGGTCTGGCCACCCCGATGTCGATCATGGTCGGGGTCGGGCGCGGCGCCGAGATGGGTGTGCTGATCAAGAACGCCGAAGCCCTCGAGCGGATGGAGAAGGTCGACACCCTCGTCGTGGACAAGACCGGCACCCTGACCGAGGGACGGCCCACCGTCACCGACGTCGTCCCAGCGGACGGCTTCGAGGAGGTTGAAATCCTGACGCTGGCCGCGGGGGTCGAACGAGCCTCCGAACACCCACTGGCCCAAGCCATCGTCGACGCCGCGACCAGCCGACAGCTCCCCATCCCGAACGTGCTCGACTTCGACTCCCCGGTCGGGCGCGGCGTCCAAGGAACGGTCGGCGGGCGCCCAGTCGTCATCGGAAGCTCCGACTTCCTCGCCTCCCACCAGATCGACACCACAGCCCTGCACGAGCGGGCTGACCAGCTCCGCGCCGATGGAGCCACCGCCATCTACGCCGGCGTGGACGGCAGGCCCGCGGGGATCATCGCCATCGCCGACCCCGTTAAGGCATCCACACCCGACGCCCTGGCCGCTCTGCGCAAGGAGGGGATCGAGGTCGTGATGCTCACTGGTGACAACCAGGTCACCGCCGAAGCCGTCGGCCGCCGTCTGGACATCACCCGGGTCGAAGCTGGGGTGCTGCCGGACCACAAGAGCGACATCGTCAAGGCGCTCCGCAGCGAAGGCCGGGTCGTGGCGATGGCCGGGGACGGCGTCAACGACGCCCCCGCTCTGGCCGCGGCCGACGTCGGCCTCGCGATGGGCTCAGGTACGGACGTCGCGATGGAAAGCGCCGGAATCACCTTGCTCGGCGGGGACCTGAACGGCATCGCCCACTCCCGCCGGCTGTCCCAGAAGACGATGGGCAACATCCGCCAGAACCTGACGTTCGCGTTCGTGTACAACGTCGCCGGTATCCCCATCGCAGCCGGGGTGCTGTACCCGGTCTTCGGGGTGCTGCTCTCCCCGATCATCGCCGCCGCCGCGATGGCCCTGTCTTCGGTCAGCGTCATCGGCAATGCCCTGCGCCTGCGCACCCAAAAGCTCTGACCAGCCCGACGCTCGTGCCGGGGCGACCATTCGGTCACGAGACCCATCTAGACCTGAGGAACAGACACTCATGTCCACGCAACCTCCCGGATACACCGACACAAAAGATGCCCACCTCAAAAGGCTGCGCCGGATTGAAGGCCAGATCCGAGGCCTGCAGCGAATGGTCGATCAGGACACGTACTGCATCGACGTCCTCACCCAGATCTCCGCCGCGACCAGAGCCCTAGACGCCGTCGCCCTCGCCCTTCTCGAAGAACACCTCGAACACTGCGTCACCCACGCCATCCAAGCCGGCGGCGCCCAAGCCGACGCCAAGGTCAAAGAAGCCTCAGCGGCCATCGCGCGCCTTGTCCGCGCCTAACTCACAATCCGCCGCCGGGATCTTGCCGACCGAACCCCTGCGGGGCAGACACCGGCATCCGGTCCTGCCGCGATCCGGGCGGTCTACAGGCGGCGATGAGACGCAGGTTCGCGTTGTTCGAAGCAACCGTGTACTTCGCGACTTCAGCGGGCCCGGTATGCGTCACTGCGGTGGTCGATCCGCACGACGACGACCTCTCGGCTTTCCTCTTTGATGCGGTACAACACCCG
>JBBQUB010000124.1:0-8768 GCA_038212865.1 Actinomycetales bacterium | reverse complement strand
AGAAGCAAGCCGCCCGAAGAAGATCCTGGGCTTGATCCCGTTCGGCGACAAGCTGAACGACTACTTCCACAAGTACCAGAGCTCCGAGAGCCACCTCGACGCGATCCTGCACGCCCTGCGTGACGGTCAGGACGAGCTCGGCAAGGACAACGCCGCGCTCAACCTCGAGAAGCAGCAGCTATGGGAGGCGATGGGCCGCCTGAACCAGTACGTCTACGTCGCGGAGCGGCTCGACGCACGTCTGGCCGCCGGGATCGCCGACATCGAGGCCATCAACCCCGAGAAGGCAAAGGCGTTGCGGGACGACGTGCTGTTCTACGTGCGCCAGAAGCATCAGGACCTGCTGACCCAGCTGGCTGTGTCGATCCAGAACTACCTGGCCGTCGACATCGTCATCAAGAACAACATTGAGCTGATCAAGGGCGTCGACCGCGCTTCAACCACAACCATCTCCGCGTTGCGCACGGCAGTCATGGTGGCCCAGGCGCTCGGCAACCAGCAGCTCGTGCTGACCCAGATCACGGCGTTGAACACCACGACGTCCAGCCTGATCGAGCGCACCTCGGAGATGCTGCGCGACAACTCGGTGGCCATCCAGCAGCAGGCTGCGTCGGCCACGATCGGGCTGCCACAACTTCAGGCCGCGTTCCAGAACATCTACGCCACCATGGATGCGATCGACACCTTCAAGGTCCAGGCCCTGGACAACATGGCCGCCACCATCGGCACCCTGGAGGGCGAGGTCGGCAAGTCCCGTGAATACCTCGAGCGTGTCCAGCACCAGGACCAGCGGGTCACCCACGGCTCGCTCGACATCGGCGGCGTTCCTGGCGCTGGTCGCTGACTCCGGCTCGAGGGAAGATCGACACATGGCGCTGAGTGAGCTCTTCGCGCGGCTGAGGGGTCGCCGGGTCGAACCCGAACGCCCTGTGCTGCCAAGGGTTCCCACCAGTGAAGACCTGCTCTTGGCCGTTGACCGCGTCGACGCGTTGGTGGCCATGGGTGCGGTCCCTGCGCCGGTCGCGTCACGGGTTTCCCGAGTGTCACGGACCGTGCGCGACACCATCCCGCGGCTGTCGAACCTTGGCGCCGGCAGCCCGCAGGCCTACAACGTCATGGCCACCGCAACCGACTACCTGCCCGAGGCCATCGGTGGCTACCTGCGGCTGCCCCGACAGTGGGCCGACAACCGCCCCGTAGACCGTGGCAAGACCTCGTTGATGATCCTGATCGACCAGCTGGACCTGCTCGCCGCCACGATGGACAAGGTCTTCGATGCCGTATGCCGCGCCGACGCGGATGCGCTGATCGCCCACGGCCGGTTCCTGGCGGAAAAGTTTGGCTCCACCTCGACCGGTGGCGCGCTCTCGCTCGGTCCCGACGTGACTATCGCGCCCGACGTGTCCGGTCAAGGGTCTGACGTGTCAGAGCGTGATCGACCTATGACTCGACCTGGGTCTGACAACTCGGGCGAGTCGGGCCGGTTGCAGCCGCCGTCCGGGACGACCGGGCGATGACCGCGACGCGCACGCTCACGGTTGACCAGGCGCTTGACGCCCTGGTGGGAGTGGCGCACTCAGCCGGCGTGCCAGCCGGGACCGCCCGGTCCGAGGGTTGCGCCTTGGCTGCCGCAGTGGCCGAGTCGGCACCAGGGGCAGCCGCGAGCTGGGTCGTGGCCGTCGGTGGCGGGACCACCCAGGATTTCTTCGACGCCGCCACGAGGGGTCGCCGCTGGCGGGCGGCACCGACGGCAACACTGAGCAGCCTTGTCGCGCAAGGATCTTCGTTCAGCGTGCCCTATGCCGAAGCCTTGGCTGAGGTGGTCTCGGCAGCCTGTGGTCTCGGCGAGCCGACGATGCGCGTGATCGGGAATGCGTCGGTGGCGGCAGCCGCGCAGCTGACCGCGGCCGGCGCGCACCCTCAGTCCTCAGGGCCCGGGCGACGCGACGTGTCAGGGCCTTGGCGACGCGACGTGTCAGGGCCTGGTGGACCTATGACTCAACGTGGGCCTGACACGTCGGCCGAGCCCGCGACACCCCCCGAGCTGTCAGGGCCTGGTGGACCTATGACTCAACGTGAGCCTGACACGTCGGCCGAGCCCGCAGTCACCCCGCCGGAGCCGGCGAAGCCGAAGAGCCTCGAGGAGCTGCTCGCACAGCTCGACGCCCTGATCGGTCTGGAGCGCGTCAAGCGTGAGGTCCACCGGCAGGTCGCGATCCTGCGGGTAGAGCGGCTTCGTGCCGAGGCAGGGCTGAAGAGCCCGACGATCACGCGACACCTCGTCTTCACCGGCAACCCGGGCACGGGCAAGACGACGGTGGCTCGCCTGGTCGGCGGGATCTATCAGGCGCTGAAGCTGCTGTCCACGGGTCAGCTCATCGAGGTCGACCGCTCCGAGCTCGTCGCTGGCTATCTCGGCCAGACCGCGGTCAAGACGGCTGAGGTCGTCGCCAAGGCCGCCGGGGGCGTGCTGTTCATCGACGAGGCCTACAGCCTGACCGGCGACCAGTACGGTACCGAGGCTGTTGACACCCTGGTCAAGGAGATGGAGGACCGGCGCGACGATCTGGTGGTCATCGTCGCCGGCTACCCCGCGCCGATGGAGGCGTTCGTGGCGGCCAATCCCGGTCTGTCCAGCCGCTTTCGGACCACCATCGAGTTCGACGACTACACCGACGACGAGCTCGTCCAGATCCTGACGGTCCTGGCGAGCGACTCCGACTTCGAGCTCACCAGTGAGGCGCTCGAACACTTTCAGAAGAAGCTGGCAGTGACGGTCCGCGGCAGCACCTTCGGCAACGGCCGCTTCTCGCGCAACACGCTCGAGGCGGCCATCGGCGCTCACGCGTGGCGCTTGCGCGAGGTCGACGCGCCCACCACCGAGCAGCTGCGCCAGCTCCTGCCGCAAGACCTGGACGATGACGAGCAGGGAGACCAGGCGTGAGCCAGACCACCACCCCAAGACCGAGCACCAGCGTGAGCGCCGCAGCGAGCCAAGGGACCGGCATCCAACAGGGCGCCCAGCCCACCGCGGCCAGCAGCAGACCGGCAGCTGGCGAGCCGACCCTCGCTGGACGTATCGACGAGGCCACCACCTTCGCCCGCCGCGCTATGTCGGGGACTCCGGGGCGGATGCGGGTCCTGGCCCTGCTCACGATCGCCGTTTCCTTGATCTTCGCCGTGGCGGCCTTCTCGACCTTTGGAGCCGCCGATGACGCATTGCGCAGAGGTGGAGACAACACCACTCAGCTGGTCCGGATCCAGGCGATCCACACCAATCTGGTCCGCGCCGATGCCGATGCCACCAACGCGTTCCTGGTCGGCGGTCTCGAGCCTGCCGACCAGCGCGCCGACTTCACCGCTTCGCTGGCGCAGGCCTCGCGGCTGATCGCCGAGGCGGCCAGGGCTCAACCGGCTGATGGCCCCGCCCTGGGCGCTCTCAACAGCTCGGTCCTCACCTACGCCAGCCTGATCGAGCAGGCGCGGGCCACCAACCGCCAGGCCATGCCGGTCGGTGCGCAGTACCTCCGCCTGGCCAGCTCCGGTCTCCGCAGCGACGCCCTGCCCATCCTGGATGCTCTGGTCAAGGCCAACGACTCCCGGGTCAGTGCCGAGTTCGACGGCGCCACACGATCGGCCCCTCTTATTGCCTTGGGGGTGTTGGCCCTGCTGGTCCTGATCGGCGGCATGGTCTGGCTCTCGCTGCGCACCCACCGCTACCTTAATGCCCCGCTTGCGGCGGCTACCGCGGCTGTCCTGGTGATTCTCGTGGTCGGGTCCATCGCCCTTGCCGCCGTCGCCTCCCGGGTGGGCGAGGTGCGGGACGGCTCGTATGCCGCGACGCTGGCCACAGCGACAGCACGCATCGCCGCGTTCGACGCCAAGTCGAACGAGAGCCTGACCCTGATCGCCCGCGGTTCCGGGTCGGCCTTCGAGAAGTCATGGCAAGCCTCGTCCAAGATCGTGACCGACCAGAGCGCAGCGGCGGCCCGGCTCAACCGCGATGACACGAACCTGGGTGCCTTGTGGAAGGTCTACGCCGACACCCACTCCCAGATCCGAAAGGCCGATGACGGGGGCCAGTGGGAGGAAGCGGTCAAACAGGCGGTTGGCAGCGATCCCACGTCGGCCAACGCCACCTTCGACGCCTTCGACGCCGGTTCCGGCGCGGCGCTGACCTCGAGCAGCACAGCCGCCTCCGAGACCCTGGACGCACCTCGCACCTGGCTGTCATTCGCTGCCTGGATCGGTCTGCTGACGGGAATCGCGGCCGCGGTGTCGGCCTGGTGGGGCGTCTCTCTCCGGTTGGAGGAGTACCGATGAACCGGTCCATCAAGCTGGCGACGAACGCAACGCGGGAGCGTCAGCGACGCGACACCACCACGGTCAGTGTCAGGGTGCTCGGCTCGGCCTTCGCCGCACTGGCCATCCTGGTGACAGCCGGCTGCTCTGGAAACGGGGTCTATGCCACGACCCAGATTCCCACCAAACCCCCGCCCACCTCGAGCACACCCACGCCGAGCGCCACACCCACCGCTGCGCCACCCGCCTGCGGCGACCGGTTGGCGTCCTTTGCACCCGACGGACCGAACCCAGCGCCCAGTGCATTGCCTTCAGGCAGCTACATGGCCAAGATCAAGGCCAGGGGGCGACTGATCGCAGGCGTCTCCTCCGACACCTTGCTGTTGGGGTCCCGCAACCCGCTCGACGGCCAGATCCAGGGCTTCGACATCGAGATGCTTAAAGCGGTCTCGAAGGCAATCTTCGGTGATCCCAACAAGATCGAGTTCAGGGTCATCACGACGGCACAGCGCCTCGACGTGCTGAGCGGTGACCCGGCTGACGATGTCGACATCGTCGCCCGCGCGATGACCATCACGTGTGACAGGTGGCAGCGGATCGACTTCTCTACGGAGTACTACCGGGCCGGCCAGAAGGTCCTCGTGGCCAAGGGGTCGACGGTCAAGGGCATGGAGGACCTCAAGGGCAAGAAGGTGTGCGCGCCGGTCGGGTCGACCAGCATGGTCAAGCTGCGGACCTTCACCGGGCTGATCCCTGTTGGCTCTGACACGCATACGGGCTGCCTGGTGTTGTTCCAGCAGGGCAAGGTCGACGCGATCACCGGCGACGACACCATCCTGGCCGGGTTGGCCGCCCAGGACCCCTACGCGTTCGTGGTCAAGGCGCCGGCGTTCACCGCAGAGCCCTACGGTCTGGGCATCTCCAAGAAGAACCCCGACTTCGTCAAGTTCGTCAACGGCGTTCTGGAGCAGATGCGCGCCGACGGGCAGTGGACCACGGCATACAACGCCTGGCTCAGGGACGCCCTTGGTCCGGCGCCGGCGCCACCTGCCGCTGTCTACGGGCGGCAGGGGTGATCGCGCACGCCGAGACGGCCGTCAGCCCAGAACCTCCGGGACGAATTGGTGCCGCGATCTCGCCCGAAGCGGCGCTTCACTATCTCCAAGCCCTCGGCGCCTGGCGTGACCAGCGCCGGGCCGAGCTCGACCGGCTCGACGAAGCGGCCCTCGCCGCATCCGAACCTGACACCGACCCGGCAGCAGGCAACGCAGGTATCACCGGCCTCACCGGCGACGTGATGCTGTCGATGGCGTTGTGGAAAGCCGTCGCCGACCGGCATGACCTGCTCGTGGCGACGTGGGACTCGGGTCGGGTCGGGCTTGCCGAGCGCGAACGCCTCTCCACCCTGATCTGGGGCCGGTTGGACGCCACCTTGGACCCCCGACTGGCACAGCGGTCCGACGTGCCGAGCTCGAGCGGTGCACTGGCGGTGTCCCTTCCGGAGGCGATGCGACTGTCGGACGCATTGGCGGCGTCCCTGCGGGCGCGACTGTCCCTGGACCCCGCCGACGCCGACGTGACCAGCCGTCTGCGGCAGCTGCGGGCCCAGCTCGAAAGGGTTCGGGACCTGGTGGCCGCCGAGCCGCCGGATGCACGAGATCCCCTGTCCCGAAAGCTGAAGAAGCTCGACGTACGTCTCGTCGAGATGGTTGAGAAGGCCAAGCGGGGCGCCGATGTGGGGGGACTGGTCGGACCCCTCGAGGCCGACGCGGCACTGACCGAACGCGACCTGATCGTTGGCTCGGCCACCCGGGCCGAGGCCGTCCGTGACGTGAAGCGGGCTCGTGAGCTGAGCGCGGAGCTCGAAGCCAGAGGAGCCGCGATCCGCGAACTCGCAGCCCGTTGCGTTGCCGCCGTGACCCCCGCCCCCAGGCTGGCCGTCCCGGACGTCGTCGCGCTGGGCCCGGTGCCGACGGCACCCGCCGAGGTGGGCGTGTACCTCGCGCGGCTCGCGACGGTCAGCCGCGCCCTGAACCTCGCGCACGCGGCATACGCCACGGCTCTGGACGAGCGCGAAGAGCTGCGTGGCCGGCTGGAGGCTTACGCCGTCAAGGCGAGCCGATCGGATGGCCACCACACCGGCGCGCAGGTGAGCGCGGACACCGCCGACGACGACGCCAATGACGACCTCGACGAGCTGTTCCGCCGCGCGCAGGACGTCCTGCATGCGCAGCCCTCCGCCATGGCCCGCGCCCGCGCGCTGGTGGCCGCCCATCAGGCATACCTCGCCTCACGCTCGACGCCCGAAGGGACGACATGACCGCCACCACCGCCTGCGCCCAACCGGGGTGCACCGGATCGATCCTGGACGGCTACTGCGACATCTGCGGCTCTCCTGGCGGTGCCGCCCAGTCCCCCGCCAGCGCTACGGGCACCACGACAGGCAACGCTTCCGGTAGCACGCTTTCTGGCAGCACAGCGCCGCTCGCCGACAACGGGTCCGTAGCAACCCAGCCGGCGGGGATCGGCAGCAGCGTGTCGACAGTGTCCCGCGCCTCCAACCGACTGGCCTCCACGGCGCTGGGGTCCGCGCGCGCCCTTTCAGGTTCCTCCGTCACCCGACGGCTCGTGACCTCCTCGACGCGACTGCGCGGCGCCCGGCTCGGCGCTGGCCTGACGACGATCCCGCCAATCCCTGCGGTGGATGCGGCCGCAGCGATCATGGCGAACCCGGTTGTTCCTGAGGACAAGCGCACGTGTCCCTCGTGCGGGGCGCCGGTGGGCCGCTCACGTGACGGTCAGCCCGGGCGCACCGAGGGGTTCTGCGCCAAGTGCCGAAACCCCTTCTCCTTCGCGCCCAAGCTCGTGGCCGGTGATCTGGTCGGTGGCCAGTACGAAGTCGCCGGGTGTCTGGCTCACGGCGGTCTGGGCTGGGTCTATGTCGCACGCGACCGCAACGTCTCCAACCGCTGGGTGGTCCTGAAGGGCCTGCTCAACTCCGGTGACGCCGATGCGCTGGCCGCTGCAATCGCCGAGCGACAGTTCCTCGCCCAGGTCGAGCACCCGCTGATCGTCGAGATCTACAACTTCGTCACCCATGACGGCGCCGGCTACATCGTCATGGAGTATGTCGGCGGCACCTCGCTGAAGTCGCTGCTGAAGTCACGGATGCAGGCGGCAGGCGGCCGGTACGACCCGCTCCCGGTTGACCAGGCCATCGCCTTCATTATCGAGATCCTGCCTGCCTTCCAGTACCTGCACGATCTCGGGCTGGTCTACTGCGACTTCAAACCGGACAACATCATCCAGGTGGGAGATGCCGTCACGCTGATCGACCTCGGCGGGGTGCGCCGGCTCGATGACCACGACTCGGCGATCTACGGGACGGTGGGCTACCAGGCGCCTGAGGTGCCTGAGGTCGGCACTACCGTGGCATCTGACATCTTCACGATCGGTCGCACATTGATGGTGTTGGCGATGGAGTTCCGCGGCTATCAGTCGACCTATCTGGCTTCCCTTCCGCCAGTGAGCGAGACACCGCTGTTCCAGGCGCACGACTCGCTCTATCGCCTGCTGGCCAAAGCGTGTGCCCCCGACCCTGCCGACCGTTTCGTCTCGGCCGACGAGCTACGGGTGCAGCTTCTTGGCGTCCTCCGCGAGGTCGTCTCAGACCGCTCCGGCGCGGGGGCGGCGATTCATTCGACCTCGTCGCTGCTCTTCGACGTTCCCGCCGTCGCCCACGAGACCCTGCACTGGCAGGACTTGCCCTCATTGCGGATGGACGAGAGTGACCCGATGGCCGCCTGGCTCCACACGGTCAGCATCGAGGACCCCGCAGCCAAGCTGGACGCGCTCATGGCCGCGCCCCAGCCATCGCCTGAGGTGCTCCTGGCCGCTGCTCGAGCGGCCCTGGACGGTGGGCGGCTCGATGTGGTCGACACCGTCGTCACGGAGATGCTCACCGCCGACCCGTGGGAATGGCGGGCGGTCTGGATGTCCGGGCTCGCCGCGCTGGCCGGCGGTGACGCCCCCGCCGCACAGTCCGCCTTCAACGCGGTCTACGGCCAGGTGCCGGGAGAGCTGGCCGCGAAGCTGGCGCTGGCCGTGGCCTGCGAGACCAGTGGCGAAGTCGACGTGGCCGAGTCGCTCTACACGACCTGTGCCCGCACCGATGCCAACTACATCGCCTCCTCGGCGTTCGGCCTGGCCCGCATCCGCACCAGCCGGGGCGAGCTGGACGGCGCCATCTCGGCGCTTGACCTCGTCCCGCCGACCAGCCGCGCGTTTACCCAGGCCCGCCGCGAGCGCGCCGGTCTGCTGGCAGCTTCGGGACGCGGACTACCGGCCCTGTCCGAGGCCATGATCAGCATCGACTCGCTGACCATCGATGCCAAGGACCGCGCCACATTGTCTGCCAGCGTCCTTGATGCCGCACTGGTCGAGGTCCGCACGAAGGGCTCTCGACC
>JBBQUB010000123.1:0-8850 GCA_038212865.1 Actinomycetales bacterium | reverse complement strand
ACCATTGCGCCACCCACGGGGGTGACCGGCTCACTGCAGCTACGGCACGTGGACGCCGGTTCCTGCAATGGTTGCGAGCTCGAGATCACGGGCGCCTTCTCTCCTGTGTATGACGCGGAAAGGTTCGGGGCGCGCTTGGTGGCCTCGCCTCGCCACGCCGATGCGTTGCTCGCGACCGGCGTCGTCACCCACAACATGCGCCAACCCCTGATCAACACGTTGAACGCGATTCCGCAGCCCCAGGTTGTCATCGCTGTTGGGGATTGCGCGGTCAATGGTGGCGAGTTCACCAAGGGGTACGGCGTGGTGGGTTCGGTCGGCGACGTTGTTGCCGTGGATGTCGAGGTGCCCGGCTGTCCCCCCCCCCCCCAGCAGATCGTCAATGCGCTGCGCACGGTGACCGGACGGTGACCACTGCCACTGATGCGTCCCCGACCGTGCCGGCGTCCGGTCACCTTCCCCGCGACGCGCATCGAGTGGTCGGTGCGGCCGCACTGTCCGGAGGGTTCACCGCCGCCCTCGGAGCGATTGGCCTGGCGCTCGGCCTCAGCGTGATCTTCGGCGCCCCACGTTCGCTGCGGATCGGCTGGCTGCTGCCGTTGGTCGGGGTCCGTTTCGACCTCGATCCGCTCGGCGCGATGTTCACCGCTGCGACCGGAGCAGTCTCGATCGCCGTGGGTATCTACGCGGTCGGTTACGCACAACGCGAACACTGGGCCCGCTTCCCCTTGATCACGCTTCCGCTCTTCGTGGCGGCCATGCTCCTCGTTCCGGCAGCTGGATCGGTGACGACGTTCCTGTTCACCTGGGAGCTGATGGCCGCGACGTCGCTGGTCCTGGTGCTGTCCGAGCACCGCCGGGACGCAGTCAGGTCGGCCGGGGTCTTCTACGCGGTCATGACCCAGCTGGGCTTTGTGGCGATCCTGGTCGCTCTGGTGGTGTTGTCCGCGGCGGGTGGCGGCGACGCGTTCAGCGCCATCGCTGCAAACGTGGAAAGCATTCCGTCCGGCACCCGGAGCGCGGTGTTTCTGTTGACCCTCATGGGATTCGGGTCGAAGGCCGGGCTGCTCCCACTGCACGCCTGGCTGCCACGAGCGCACCCGGAGGCACCGAGCCCGGTCTCGGCATTGATGAGCGCAGCAATGGTCAACATGGGCATCTACGGCATCATCAGGATCGACCTGCAGCTACTCGGGCCGGGACCACATTGGTGGGGCCTGACGCTTATGGTCATCGGCGCCGTGTCAGCAGTCTTCGGGGTGCTGCAGGCCTCCGTGGCGACCGACCTCAAACGGCTGTTGGCCTACTCCACCACCGAGAACATGGGACTGATCACGCTCGCTCTGGGTGCCGCCGCGCTGCTCAGCTCCTCCGGTTCCCCGGCGGTGGCCGCCATCGCGATGACCGCCGCCTTCTTGCACCTCCTGAGCCACGCCGCCTTCAAGACGCTGGGGTTCCTGGCGGCCGGATCAGTGCTGGCCTCGACCGGCTTGCGCGACCTGGACCTGCTCGGGGGCCTGGCTCGCAGGATGCCCGCCACCACCGTCCTGTTCGGCATCGCAGCGCTCGGCGCATCCGGCCTGCCGCTTGGTGCCGGCTTCGCCAGCGAATGGCTCCTGTTCCAGAGCCTGATCCACTCCGCCCGCGACGAGAACACGCTGCTGGCCCTGGCGATGCCCCTTTCCGTGGGCGCGGTCGCTCTCACCTCAGGGCTCGGGATCGCAGCCATGGTGAAAGCCTTCGGGGTCGGTTTCCTGGCCCGGCCACGTTCCGTGGCAGCCGAGGCCGCCCGCGAAGCACCCGCGAGCATGCTCATCGGGATGAGTCTGGCCGCAGCCGCCTGCACTGTATTCGCGGTCGCACCGGTGCTGTTCGGCCCCACCCTGGGGCGAGTGCTGGCCGAGCTGCCCACGGTCGGTGGCGACGCTGCGGGTCCGCGGCTCGGAACCATCCTGCGACTGCCAGGCCTCGCAGGCTCGATCTCGCCGGGCTTGCTCGCCGCAGCCCTGGTCATCGCGGTGCTGTGTGCACTCGGTCTGACCCGCTGGGGTCGGCGTCACCGCCCTCCCGCGGTCGTGGCCCCGCTGTGGGCCTGCGGAGCAGACACGCTCAGTCCGCGGATGCAGTACACCGCGACGTCGTTCGCAGAACCGTTGCAACGCGTCTTCGATGACGTCCTGCAGCCGGACACGGACGTTGAGGTGACCCACTTCGCCGAGTCGGCGTACCTCGTCGAGAAGGTCACCTACCGAACCCTGCTGGCCGACCCGGTGGAACAGCGCTACTACACCCCGGTGATCCGTGCGGTGTCCGCTTGGGCGCACGTGGTGCGCCGCGCCCATACGGGCAGCGTCCACCTGTACCTCGCATACGGCGCGGCAGGGCTGCTCATGGTGCTCCTGGTGGCTCGATGAGCACCCTGACCATCGTGGCCGCCGCCATGCAGGTGGTGGGTGTTCTGGCCGTAGCGCCGTTCGTCGTGGGCGGGATGCGCCAGGTTCGTGCCCTTCTCGAGGGCCGGGCGGGGGGCGGTATAGGTCAGCCCTGGAGGGACCTGCGCAAGCAGCTGCGCAAACAGCAGATCACGCCGCGGGGCACCACCATGGTGTTCGCGTTAGCACCGGCAGTCGTCGCAGGCAGCACGCTGCTGATCGCCGCAATCGTCCCGCTCATCGCCGTGGGGTCTCCGCTGGACCCAGCCGCGGACCTCTTCGGGGTCGTGGGGCTGCTGTTCCTGGGAACAGTCGCCCTGACCCTGGCCGGGCTGGACACCGGCACCGCCTTTGGCGGCATGGGATCCAGCCGCGAGATCACCATCGCGGCCCTGGTCGAACCCACCATCCTGCTCGCGGTGTTCGCGCTGTCAGTGCCGGGAGGGTCGGCCAACCTGGCAGCCATCGTGTCGGCAACCACGCAGAACCCTGCACAAGTGCTTGCACCGGGAAGCGTCATGGCGTTCGTCGCCCTGTCCATCGTGATCATCGCCGAGAGCGGGCGACTGCCCGTCGACAACCCATCCACCCACCTCGAAGTGACGATGATTCACGAGGCGATGGTCCTGGAGTACTCCGGCCCGAAGCTGGCGTTGGTCGAGTGGGCCAGCGGCATGCGTCTCACCGTCATGCTCGCGCTCATGGCGAACATGTTTCTGCCGTGGGGTATCGCCGGCGCCGACCCGTCGTTGGTCGCGGTGGTGCTCGGGGTTGTGGCGGTGACTCTCAAGGTCGCCGTACTGGCCGGCGTGCTCGCGGCTGTTGAGGTGTTCATCGCCAAGCTCCGCCTGTTCCGGGTGCCAGAGCTCCTGGCCGGCTCATTCCTGCTCGCCCTGCTTGCGGTCACTGCGTCCTACTTCCTCGCCGCCCCCACGTTCTGATGGGAACAAGCCGATGACCGAAGCCACCTACAGCGGGGTGCTTGACCTTGCCGCTGGAGCTTTTCTGCTGACGGCTGTCCTGATCGTGTGGCGCCGCGAACTCCGCGCCATCGTGCGCTTATTGGCCTGGCAAGGCGTATTTCTGGCCGTGATCCCGATCACGGAGGGCATCCACGAGCATGATGCGGCGCTGATCAGCGTGGGAGTGGTCGTGCTCCTTCTGCGGGCAGCGGTCCTGCCTGCGCTGCTCGAGCGAGCCGTCGGCACCGAGGAACAGGAACGCCGCGAAAGCACTCCGCTGGTCAACACGAGCGCCTCGCTGCTGATTACCGCGGGCCTGACCGTCCTGGCCTATGCGGTGACCCGGCCGATCATCGCACTGGACCCCACGGCGGCAACCCGTGCCGTGCCAGGAGCGTTCGCGGTGATCCTGATCGCTGTGTTCATCATGGTCAGCCGCCGCCGTGCGCTGTCCCAGGCCGTGGGCTTCATGATGCTGGACAACGGCATCGCGGCCACCGCGTTCCTCATCACCGCAGGCGTTCCCCTCATCGTCGAGCTCGGCGCGTCCTTGGATGTCGTGTTCGCCGTCCTGGTGCTGGGTCTGCTCACCGGGCACATGCGCCGCGCCTTCGGCGGCACCGACCTTGATCAGCTACGGGAGCTTCGCGACTGATGACCATCCTGCTCATCGTCCCGATCCTCGCTCCGCTCACCGCGGCCGCGCTCGCCGCCGTGCTCGGGTGGCGGCGGCTGAGCGCCTCCGTGACCGTTCTGGCCTCGCTCTCGGTGCTGATCAGCGGCGCCCTTCTTGGCCTCCGGGCCGGGTCCGGGGCACAGTTCGGGCTAGGGCATGCGCTGCGGGCCGATGCGCTCAGCGTCACCATGCTCATCGTCATCGGAACGGTGGGCACCCTGGCGACGATGGCCAGCATCGGTTACATCCGCGCCGAGCTCGCGCACGGACACACCGACGCCAAGGGCGCAAATCTCTATGGCGTCCTGGTGCCCATCTTCCTCGCGGCGATGGCCCTCGCGGTCCTTGCCAACAACATCGGCGTGATGTGGGTGGCCATCGAAGCGACCACGGTGGCCACGGCGTTCCTGGTCGGACACCGAAGGACCCGCACAGCGCTGGAGGCTACCTGGAAGTATGTCGTCATCTGCTCGGTCGGTATCGCCCTCGCGTTCCTGGGCACCATCCTGCTGTACTTCGCCAGCCTGCACGCCGGCGCCTCGAGCGGCAACGCGCTGGACATCGATGTGCTGCTCGCCCATGCCGCCCGGCTCGACCCTGCCGTGACCCACCTGGCCGCCGGCCTGTTGCTGCTTGGCTATGGCGCCAAGGCCGGACTGGTCCCATTCCACACCTGGCTTGCGGACGCACACTCCCAGTCCCCCGCGCCGGTGTCGGCGCTGATGAGTGGAGTCCTGCTGTCGGTGGCGTTCTCCGCGCTGCTTCGCGTCAAGTCCGTTGTCGACCTTGCCCTCGGCACCGGATTCCTGCGCGCCGGCCTGCTCATCGTCGGCCTGCTCACCGTGCTGATCGCTGCGTCATTGCTCGTGGTCCAGACCGACTTCAAACGGATGCTGGCCTACTCCTCTATGGAGAACATGGGCCTGGTCGCGGTCGCGGCCGCGGCTGGCACCGAGCTGGCCATAGCCGCGTTGCTGTTGCACGTCCTGGCCCATGGGATCGGCAAGGCGCTCGTGTTCCTCGCGGCCGGACAGCTTCAGGCCGCTCACAACTCCACTGCGATCAGTGACGTCACCGGCATACTGGCCCGGTCCCGTCTGGTCGGCACGGCGTTCGCCGTTGGCCTGGCGGTCCTGCTGGGCCTGCCACCCTTCGCCATGTTCGCCAGCGAGCTGTCCATCTCCCGCGCGCTCGCGGATGCTGGCCTCGGGTGGGCGCTCGGCGCCGCGCTGCTGCTCGTTGTCATCGCCTTCGCCGCATTGGTGCGCAACGGCAGCCGGATGCTGCTCGGCTCACCTCCCCCGAGCTCACCGGCGATCAGCGTGCCGGGCTCCGTCGCCGGAGCGCTGCTCGCTGGCGTCATCCTCAGCGTGGCTCTGGGTATGACGGCGGGTCCGCTCACCGCGCTCTTCCACACCGCCGCCACCCAGCTCGGAGCCGCTCCATGAGCCCCCTGACGCCCACCATCGACGATCCCACGAATGACTGGGCGGCCGGAGCTCACCGCACCGCACGAGCCCTGTCATCAGCCGAGCTCGCTGCACAGGCCGCGCGGCTGTTCGAGGACGGCTTCCGTCTTGGACTGGTCGCAGCACACGACGACGGCCCCACCCTGCGCTTGGTGTACCTGTTTCTCGCTGGCGGCCCGGACCGACGCGTGGAGCTGCACGTCACGCTCCCGGCCGACGACCCGCGCCTGCCATCGCTGGCTTCGCTGTCCTTTCCTGCCTCACGCTTCGAACGCGAGATGCACGACCTGTTCGGGATCGTGCCGGTCAATCATCCGCAGCCGCGCCGACTGGTGCGGCACGCACACTGGCCCGTCGGCTGGTACCCGATGCGCCACGACGCCGGACCACCGCCACCGTTCACCGAGACCGAGGCATACCCATTCCTGGAGGTGGGCGGTGATGGGGTTTACGAGATGCCCGTGGGACCCGTTCACGCCGGCATCATCGAACCTGGGCACTTCCGTCTCTCCGTCGTCGGGGAAAGCATTCTCAAGCTCAAAGCCCGCCTCTGGTTCACCCACCGTGGCGTCGAGAAGCTGTTCGAGGGGCTCGAGGCCACGGGCGCCATCCATCTGGCCGAGCGGATCAGCGGTGACACGTCCGCAGCTCACGCCCTGGCGCATAGCCTCGCTGTGGAAGACGCCCTCGGCATCGTGATGCCCGCACCAGCGCACCGGTTGCGCGCGCTGATCCTCGAGCTCGAGCGCCTCTACAACCACGCGGCCGACTTGGGCGCTTTGGCCAACGACACCGGCTTCTCCCTGGCCAACGCCCACGCGCAACGGATCCGCGAACAGCTGCTCCGGATCAACAACGCCACCACCGGCCACCGGCTGCTCCGCGGCGCCATCCGTCCAGGCGCAGTCGAGCTGCTCGCCCTGCCCGACCCGGCGCAGCTCGCCCAGATTGCCGAAGACCTGGCTGAAGTCGCTCGGCTCACTCTGGCCAACACTGTGGTCCGTGACCGCTTCACCGGGACGGCGGTCCTCACCCGCCCGCAGGCGCATGACCTCGGATGTCTGGGCTACACCGCCCGCGCCAGCGGTCTGGCCACCGATGCACGGGTCGACCATCCCACGACCGATCTCCCTATCACTGCTCTCACTGGGAAGACCGGGGACGTGCTCGCCCGCTATACCCTGCGCCGCGACGAGTTTGCTGCCTCCACCCGGCTGGCTATCCACCTCATCGACACCGCCGACCGTCTGACCTTCCGTGGTGCAACAGCAGAGCAGTCCAGATCGGGAGGCCGCCCGGCCGTTCGAAGCGGAGTCGGCATCGTCGAAGGTTGGCGCGGAACCATCGTCCACCGGGTCGAGATCGACCAGGAGGGACGCCTTACCCGTGCCAAGATCGTGGACCCGTCCTGGTTCAACTGGCCGGCGCTGCCCGTCGCCCTGGCCGACACCATCGTGCCCGACTTCCCGCTGACCAACAAAAGCTTCAATCTCTCCTACGCCGGGAACGACCTGTAATCCTCGGCCCCACCGCAAGCACCACCGAACATGGCTGATCGCGCGTTTTTGGGTCACCACGACCGCTCAACGCGCGATGCGAGGTGTTCGGTCGAGGTTGTGGGCCGGCGCTGACTCCAGCGTGGATCAGCCGGGTGTCGGACTCAGGACGAAGACCGGGATCTCACGGTCGGTCTTGACCTGGTACCCGGCGTAGTCGGGGAAGGCAGCGACGCATCGCTGCCACCAGATCGCCTTCTCCTGGCCCTTGACCTCACGGGCTGTCATGGCCCGGACGACCGTTCCGTCCCGCACCTCGACGTGTGGGTCGGCGACGAGGTTGTAGTACCAGACGGGGTTCTTGGGGGCACCGCCCTGGGAGGCCACAGCGGCATACTCACCGTCGTGCTCGACTCGCATCAACGGCACCTTACGCAGGTTGCCGGACCTGGCGCCGCGGGTGGTCACGATGATCACCGGCATGCCGCGCATGGTCGTCCCTGAGGTGCCGCCGGATCCTTCGTACTGCTCGACCTGTTTGCGGACCCACTGTGCCGGGCTGGGGACATACTCACCGTTCAAGGACATGACGCCCAGTCAACACCATGCTCAGCTGGTGACGTCCTTGTTGGAGAAGCGGGCCCACGCCGCGAGCCAGAAGACCAACGTGTATCCGGCTGCCGTCAACAGGCCCCGGGTCATGTCGCCCCAGGCGATGGGGTCCCGCAGGACATCGCCGAAGGACATCCACCAGTGCGTTGGCAACCACTCATGCAGCCAGGACAGTTGCGGTATCGAGTCGAGGATGAAGCTCAGGACGTTGAGGATGACCACCGAGATGGCGGCGCCGATCGGCTGCTCCGTCAGTGTGGAGATGAACAGGCCAATCGCTCCGAGAGAGGCAAAGCACAGCGCGAGGTAGATGGTTGCCATCAGGACGCGAAGGAGGGCCTGCCCCATGCCGATCTGGGTGCCCGAGAGCAGCGTCATCTCGCCGCCACCGAAGAGCGCCAACCCGACCACCGCACCGACCAGAGCCACCCACAACGTGGCCACGAACGAGAAGATGGTGATGGCAGCGAACTTCACCGCCAACAGCCTGGTGCGGTGCACGGGGACGGTGAGCAGATAGCGCAGGGTGCCGATATTCGCTTCACCGGCCACGGAGTCCCCCGCTATGGTGCCAACGGCGAGAGGCAGGAAGAGGCCCAGTTCCAGGGTGAGCGCCGCCAACGAGACGAACAGCCCGTTGGAGGTGATCGAGCCAAGGAAGTCGGGGCCACGCCCCGGTCTGGGCGTTGACACCTTGACGGCGATCGCAATGATGATCGGCACCACGGCCAGGATGCCCAAGCCCGCCTGGTTGCGGCGCCGTCCGAAGATCAGCCGCAGCTCGGAGCGCAGGAATCGGGTCGAGATGGGTCGGCGAGCGCGGGCGACCCGCGCTGCCACCACTTCAGCTCCCAGACCGGTGGTCCGGTCATTGCTGACCTCAGCCGCTGACATTGAAACCCTCCCCAGTGAGTGACACGAACAGGTCCTCCAGGCTGGGACGCTCGACGGCAAACCCAGCAACGGGGACACCGTCATGCACCAGTGCAGCCACAACCTTCTCCGCGACAAGAGTCCCCAAAATGCCTACAGCGAAACCGGATTCGACCGCTACATCGCTCAGACCGAGCTCTCGCAACACTCGTGCCGCATCCTCTGGACGGTCGGTCTCCACCCGGGCCCGCGGCTCGCTCACGGCTCGCACCTGGGCGATCGGGCCTTGGGTCAAGAGCCTGCCGACATGCATCACCCCGACGTGGGTGC
>JBBQUB010000122.1:0-8890 GCA_038212865.1 Actinomycetales bacterium | reverse complement strand
GACGGGCCGCTCCAACAACGGGTGCACCACCAACGTGACCTGCGCGGCCGCTGTTTCACCAACTCTGTTCGCGGTTGCGGTCGTTCGGCGCTGGAGTGAACTCAATCCGGGCCTGCCTCCGCCGGAGCCGAAGGCCCACATGGACAACAGGGCCGTGCCGGCCGCGACGTAGGTGGCGCAGGCAATCTGTTGCACGAGGGTGAGCGACACTTGCGAGGGCTCGAGCGTTACCCCCCGGGCGGCGCCGGCCGCGAAGATCGACCCAAGCAGCAAGGCCATCACCCAAAGCCGGCGCGAGACCAGGACCATGACTGCCGGCACGGCCCAGACCCAGTGATGGGTCCACGACAGCGGTGACGCCAGGAGACCACCGACGGCGACCGCTGTCAGCGCCGCCACGTCGTCACCGATCCGAAGCTGCCGTCGGGCCGCGACAATCGCGAGCGCCATGGCCGACGCCGACAGGAGAAGTGCGGTCACCATCAGGGGCGACGGGTCCCGCGACAGTCGCGCGAGCTGACCGATGAACGACTGGTTCTTGCCATCGAGCACTGCTACCGGCCCCCAGCGAGATATCTCGAAGAGGCCACCACTCCAATAGCGCAGTGAGTCCTGGGGCGCGACGACTGCCCCGAAGACGACGGTCACCATGAAGCCGCAGCCCGCGCGCAGGGCCGATCGCCAGTCTCGTTGCAACACGAAGTACAGCACGAACACGCCTGGAACGACCTTGATTCCGGCCGCGACGCCGACCAGCCATCCTCGGCGCGAGAATCTCATCAGAAGGCAGTCGATCGCCACGGCTGCCATGAGGTACAGGTTCACCTGGCCGAGCAGCATCGTCCGCACGAACGGCTCCAGCGCCATTCCGGCCAACGACACCAGGGCCAGGTGCCTCCACGGCAGCCGCAACCGCCAGCCGACGGCCCCGACCACGACCAGATAGCTGACCACCGAACCGAGGGTGAAGACCCAGCGTGCGCCGGTAGCGCTCAGGAGGTGCAGCGGAGTGAATACCACTGCCGCAAATGGCGGGTAGGTGAACGGCAAGACGCCGGCCTGATGTTCATACAGAGGCTCCCGGCTCAGGATGTCCTGCGCCCCTCGGACATAGACCTCCAGGTCGACCCAGCTGCCCGAGTTGACATCCGACCACCGCAGCCAGTTCAGGGCGACAACCGCGAGAGCAGCCGTTGCTAAACCGCCGAAGCGTAGGTTCTGCGCCGCCTTCTGGTTAGCCACCGCTCCGCTGCTCCGCTCGTTTCATGGGGCCTCCGGCTGGACACTCTTGAGGAGCATGACATGAGGCCCACAGGGATAGCTCGCGCAGGCAAGCCTGACTCGGCCCTTGCGTGTTCGTCCCAGCAGGCGGACTCAGGTCAGGGGGACGATCTCGGGTGCACCCATGCGTGTGCTGTCCGCAGTCTCGTCATCAGGCTGCTGCTGGGAAGCCCGCTCGGCCTGGACTCTGGCGAGGTAGTGCTCGATCTCCTTACGCTGCTGCTCATCGCTCCACGCAAGGGCTGGAGCCATCAAGGACGCGACGGGGACTGCGGCCGACACGCCGCGGTCCCAGGTCTCGATCGAGATGTGCGTGCGACGCGTCAGGACGTCATCCAGGTGACGGGCACCCTCGTGGCTGACTGCGTAGACGACCTCGGCCGCCAGATAGTCGTCGGCACCCGAAAGCCCCTCTGCCAGAGCAGGATCGGCGATGCAAAGGTCCAGCACCTCGGTGGCCAGTGAGCCGTACCGCTGGAGAAGGTGCTCGACTCGCGCCACGTGTATGCCGTAGCGGGTCGCAGTGCGATGGCGGGCGTTCCAGGCTGCGTCATAACCTTCGGCGCCGAGCAGGGGGATCCGCTCGGTGCACGAGGCCGGCACCCGGCCATCTAGTCCGCGAACGACCTCGTCCACGGCGTCGGCGGCCATCACGCGGTATGTCGTGTACTTGCCACCCGCCACGACGACCAGTCCCGGCGTCGGGTGCCCCACGACGTGCTCGCGCGACAAGGCAGAGGTCGTCTCGCTCTCACCAGCCAACAGCGGTCGAAGCCCGGCATAGACACCCTCGACGTCCTCACGCGAAAGTGGTGTCACGAGAACGCGATTGACGTGCTCAAGGATGTAGTCAATGTCCCGGCCGCTCGCCGCAGGGTGGGCCTTGTCGAGGGACCAGTCCGTGTCGGTCGTGCCGATGATCCAGTGCCTGCCCCAGGGTATGACGAAGAGCACGGAGATCTTCGTCCGCAGGATCAGACCACTCTGGGACTGGATTCGGTCGCGCGGCACGACCAGGTGGATGCCTTTGCTGGCCCGGACCTGGAACTGCCCACGCTCGCCCACCATCGCCTGGGTGTCATCGGTCCAGACACCGGTGGCGTTGAGAACCTGTTTGGCACGGATCTCGATGTCCTGGCCGGACTCGAGGTCGCGGACCCTGACCCCGGTGACACGCTCGCCCTGACGGGTGAATCCCGTGACACGAGAACGGTTTGCGGCCAGGGCGCCATACGCCGCGGCGGTGCGGACCACGAACATGGTGTGGCGCGCGTCGTCGACCTGGGCGTCGTAGTACTTGACCGCGCCGACCAATGCGTCTTTGCGCATGCTCGGCACCAGCCGCAGTGCCGCACGCTTGGTCAGGTGCTGGTGTCGTGGCACGCCACTCGCAGTGCTCGAGGCGGCCGCGAGTGCGTCATAGAGCGTGAGCCCGGCGGCGACATACGGCCGCTCCCAACCGCGATGGGTGAGCGGGTAGAGGAACTGGACAGGACGCACGAGGTGCGGGGCGAGGCGCTGCAGCAGCAGGCCGCGTTCCTTGAGCGCCTCACGGACCAGCCGGAAGTCGAGCATCTCCAGATAGCGCAGACCGCCATGGATCAGCTTGCTGGATCGGCTCGACGTGCCGGATGCCCAGTCGCGAGCCTCGAGGATCCCCACCGACAGACCACGGGTCACGGCGTCCAGGGCAGCACCCGCGCCGACCACACCGCCGCCCACGATGACGAGGTCGAGCTCGCCCTCCTGCATCGCAGCGAGGGCACTGGACCGGTCCTGCGGTGAGAGCGCCGTGGTGGCTGTGGGTCGCATCTGTGCGGTCTTCAGCTCGCGTGGTAGGGGGCCACGACGACTTCGACGCGCTGGAACTCCTTGAGGTCGGAGTAGCCGGTCGTGGCCATGGCGTGCCGCAGCGCGCCGATGAGGTTGGTGGTGCCATCGGCCATTCGACCCGGCCCCAACAGGATCTCCTGGAGCGGTGCCAGGGCCCCGACCTCGACCCGCTCGCCGCGCGGCAGGAGCGCGTGGTGCGCCTCGGAGCCCCAATGGAAGCCCCTGCCCGGCGCGTCGGTCGCCCGTGCGAGCGCGGCCCCAAGCATCACGGCATCGGCGCCACAGGCAATGGCCTTGACGATGTCACCGCTTCGCCCCATGCCACCATCGGCGATGACGTGGACGTATCGACCACCGGACTCATCCATGTAGTCGCGACGCGCAGCCGCCACATCGGCGATCGCCGACGCCATCGGCGCGTGGATGCCCAGGGTGAGCCGCGTGGTGTGTGCAGCACCACCACCGAAGCCGACAAGGACGCCGGCGGCGCCGGTGCGCATGAGGTGCAGCGAGGCGGTGTACGACGAAGCGCCGCCGACGATGACAGGTACGTCGAGCTCGTAGATGAAACGCTTGAGGTTCAACGGCTCAGCCCGGCTCGAGACGTGTTCGGCCGAGACGGTCGTGCCGCGAATGACGAACAGGTCGCAGCCAGCATCGACGACGATCTTCCAGTACTCCTGGGTCCGCTGCGGCGATAGAGCGCCGGCAACGGTGATGCCGGCCTCACGCACCTGGCGAAGCCGCTCCGTGATCAGCTCGGGCTTGATCGGCTCGCCGTAGATCTGCTGCAGCCGGGTGGTCGCAGAGGCTGCGTCGAGCGAAGCGATCTCGGCCAGCAGGAACGTCGGGTCGTCATAACGCGTCCACAGGCCCTCGAGGTCGAGCACCGGCAGCCCGCCGAGCTTGCCAAACGCGATGGCGCTCTCGGGGGACATCACCGAGTCCATCGGCGCGGCAATCACGGGGAGGGGGAACTGGTAGGCGTCGATCTGCCACGAGACCGAGACCTCCTCGGGGTCACGGGTGCGCCGCGAGGGCACCACCGCGATGTCGTCGAAGGAATAGGCCCGGCGTCCGCGTTTGCCGCGGCCAATCTCGATCTGGTTCACGGGGGCAAGGCTACCCGGCGACTGGCTGGGATCGGGGGGACCTAGCCGCTCAGCTCGGGCGAGCACCCCTCCTCGAGGACGAACTCGGCGAGGTCCGTGGGGAACATCTGACGCACGCTGTCAGCAAACCCCTCGCCATCTTCGGGAATGGTGACCTTGGAACCGTCAATCCGCAGCGGCAGGGAAGCTGCAGTGCCTTGCGGAACCGGTGCGGCGCAGTGCGCCCAGACGAACGACGCTCCAGCCCGTTGGCCAAGTAGCCGCACGGTGCAGACGCCCGGCTCGCCCAGAATGGAGCGGTCGGCGCCGAGAAGCCTTGCCAGTCGGGCCTCTTCGGCCTTCACCGCCGGGTTGGTCCGGTCTGGCAGAACGGGAGGACTGGAGCAAGCCGACACCGACGTGAGCAACAGCACGATCGCGCCCGCAAATCCCCACGTCCTCATGGGTTCACTATGGTGGCCACAGCCCCCACCCGCCGACGGCAGGAAGAATCAGCGCCGGCTGTAGTTGGGCGCCTCGACGGTCATCTGGATGTCGTGCGGGTGGCTCTCCTTGAGCCCGGCCGCGGTGATCCGGATGAACCTGCCGCGAGCCTGAAGCTCGTCGATCGTGGGCGCGCCCACGTAGAACATGGACTGCCGAAGGCCGCCGATCAGCTGGTATGCGACGGCCGCGAGCGGCCCGCGGTAGGGCACCTGGCCCTCGATGCCCTCGGGCACCACCTTGTCGTCGTCGGTGACGTCTCCCTGGAAGTAGCGGTCCTTGGAGTAGGACTCGCCCCGGCCGCGGGACTGCATGGCGCCGAGGGAACCCATGCCGCGATAGGACTTGAACTGCTTGCCGTTGATGAAGACCAGCTCACCCGGGCTCTCTTCGCAGCCGGCCAGCAGGGAGCCGAGCATCACCGTGTCCGCACCTGCCACTAGCGCCTTGGCGATGTCGCCGGAATACTGCAGACCACCATCTCCGATGACGGGGACGCCCGCGGCCTTGCACGCCAGGGCGGCTTCATAGATTGCGGTGACCTGGGGGACGCCGATGCCGGCCACGACGCGGGTCGTGCAGATCGAGCCGGGGCCAACCCCAACCTTGACCCCGTCGGCGCCGGCATCGATCAGCGCCTGGGCACCAGCCCGGGTGGCCACGTTGCCTCCGACGATGTCGACGTGCGCCACGCCCGGCTCTGACTTGAGCCTGCGGATCATGTCGGTCACGCCTTTGGCGTGGCCGTTGGCCGTGTCGACGATCAGCAGGTCCACGCCCGCGTCGACCAGTGACATCGCGCGCTTCCAGGCGTCGTCGAAGAATCCGATCGCAGCCCCGACCCGCAACCGGCCCGAGTCGTCCTTGGTGGCCATGGGGTACTTCTCGGCCTTGACGAAGTCCTTGACGGTGAACAGGCCCCTGAGCCGGCCGGCCGCATCGACCAGCGGCAGCTTCTCGATCTTGTTCTTGGCCAGCAGCGCCAGCGCGTCCATCTTGTCCACGCCCACCCGCGCGGTGACCAGCGGCATCCGGGTCATGACCTCTGAGGCGGGACGGCTGAAGTCGGTCTCGAAGCGCAGGTCCCGGTTGGTGATGATGCCGACCAGCACACCCTCGGCGTCGATGACGGGCAGGCCCGAGATATGGAACCGTCCGCACAGCTCGTCGACCTCGGCCAGCGTCGCGTCACCGGTCGTGGTCACCGGGTCCGAGACCATGCCTGACTCCGAGCGCTTGACCCGGTCGACCTCGCGGGTCTGGTCCTCGATCGAGAGGTTGCGGTGCACGATGCCAAGGCCACCCTCGCGGGCCATGGCGATGGCCATCCGGGCCTCGGTGACGGTGTCCATCGCGGCAGAGACAAGCGGCAGTTTGACGGAGATGTTGCGGCTCAACCGGGCAGAGGTGTCGACCTCGCTGGGGATGACATTAGTGGCTCCGGGGAGCAGCAGCACGTCGTCAAAGGTGAGGCCCAGAGCGGCGAAGGGCGCGGCGAACGGAGCAGGAATGGCGGAATCCGGGGTGGCCGGTGAGCTCATTTGCCGATCCTACGGCAGCGAGGTTGCCCACCTGGACACCCAACGTCTTCGGCGGCAAGCCCAGTGAGTCATATTGAGGACGTGCACACCATCGCGCTCGTCACCTCGATCCACTAAGTGGCCGACCCCATCGAGGTGCCCCTCCGGGACCAGACGATCCGGCTCGGCCAGCTCCTGAAGCTGGCTGGCGTCGTCGACGACGGCGCGCACGCCAGGAGACTGATCGAGGACGGCGAGGTGAGTGTAGACGGCCAGGTCGACCGTCGGCGCGGCCGTCAGGTGCGTCCCGGGTCCACGGTCGAGCTGGGCCAGACCCAGATTCGGGTGACCTCCACCTGACCAGGTCTCTAGTGAAAGGTCACAAATCGACCCAACTCAGCCGGTTTAGGTCGATTAGTGACCTCTCACGGATGTATGCCGGGCCGCGTTCGTCACACCCGTCCGGAAACACAGCGGAGGCCACAACCCCAGGGGTTGCGGCCTCCGTCGTTCAAGGTCTGTTGGTCAGTGGCCGTGGCCGTGACCGTGGCCGCTGGCTTCCGGCTCCTCCTGGACCTTCTTCTCGACGACCAGCGTGTCAGTCGTCAAGATCATGGAGGCGATCGACGCGGCGTTGCGCAGCGCCGAGCGGGTGACCTTGACCGGGTCAATGATCCCGGCCTTGATCAGGTCGCCGTACTCGCCGGTCTCGGCGTTGAGACCGTTGCCGACCTCGAGCTCGGCGACCTTGGAGACGGCAACATAGCCCTCGACGCCGGCGTTCTCGGCGATCCACCGCAGCGGCTCGCGAGCAGCCTTGCGCACGATGCTCGCCCCCGTGGCCTCGTCGCCGACCAGGTCGAGGTCGTCGAGCACTGCCAGCGCGTGGATGAGAGCGGAGCCGCCACCGGCGACGATGCCCTCTTCGATGGCTGCGCGGGTTGCCGAGATGGCGTCCTCGATGCGGTGCTTCTTCTCCTTGAGCTCCACCTCGGTGTGCGCACCAACCTTGATCACGCAGACACCGCCGGACAGCTTGGCGAGGCGCTCCTGGAGCTTTTCGCGGTCCCAGTCCGAGTCAGTGCGCTCGATCTCGCTCTTGATCTGGTGGACGCGACCAGCGACTTCGTCCTTGTCACCGGCGCCATCGACGATGGTCGTGTTGTCCTTGGTGACCACGATGCGGCGGGCGGTGCCGAGGTCAGTGAGCATTGTCGAGTCGAGCTTGAGGCCGACCTCTTCGCTGATGACCGAGCTGCCGGTGAGGACAGCGAGGTCCTGCAGCATCGCCTTGCGGCGGTCGCCGAAGCCAGGAGCCTTGACGGCAATGACCTTGAGGATCTCGCGAATCTTGTTGACCACCATGGTGGACAGCGCTTCGCCGTCGATGTCCTCGGCAATGATCAACAGGGGCTTCTTGGCCTGGGCGACCTGGTCCAGGATCGGCAGGATGTCAGCCACGGCCGAGATCTTGCCCTGGGTGATCAGAATGTAGGCGTCCTCCAGGACGGCCTCCATGCGCTCCGGGTCGGTCACGAAGTACGGCGACAGGTAGCCCTTGTCGAACTGCATGCCCTCGGTGAACTCGAGCTCGGTGATCGCGGTCTGGGACTCCTCGACCGTGATGACGCCGTCCTTGCCAACCTTGTCGAACGCCTCGGCGATCAGGCCACCGATGATCGGATCCTGCGCCGAGAGGCCGGCGACCTGGGCGATCTCTTCCTTGCCCTCGACCTCACGCGCGTTCTCCAGCAGGCGGGCGTTGACCGCCTCGACTGCTGCGTCGATGCCGCGCTTCAGAGAAGCCGGGGCGGCACCCGCGGCAACGTTGCGCAGGCCTTCCTTGACCATGGCCTGAGCCAGGACGGTCGCGGTGGTCGTGCCGTCGCCCGCGACGTCGTTGGTCTTGGTGGCAACCTCTTTGGCGAGCTGTGCGCCGAGGTTCTCGTAGGGGTCGTCGAGCTCCACCTCACGGGCGATCGTCACGCCATCGTTGGTGATGGTCGGGGCGCCCCACTGCTTGTCGATGACGACGTTGCGACCCTTGGGGCCGAGCGTCACCTTGACCGCGTTGGCGAGCTTGTCCACGCCACGCTCGAGCGACTTGCGCGCCGCGTCATTGAACTCCAGCGTCTTGGCCATGAGCTTCCTTAACTACTAACGGTTCTTGGGTGCTGCCTTGCTCATTGCGAGAGGCAACGGGTCGGCATACGGGCTGGTATGCCGGGTCCTGGGACTGCAGACTGTCGAATGCGAGCTGATTTGAGGCAATGACGGTGCCCCGGGACGAGCCTGTTGCAGGCACGTCGCCGGGGCGCGTCATACAGCGGCTGAAATCAGCGGGTGACGACCGCGAGGACATCACGTGCAGACAGGATGAGGTACTCATCACCGTCGTACTTGACCTCGGTGCCGCCGTACTTGCTGTAGATGACCTTGTCGCCGACCGCGAGGTCGAGCGGGACCCGGTTGCCGTTGTCGTCGATTCGCCCGGGACCGATCGCCAGGACCTCGCCCTCCTGGGGCTTCTCCTTGGCGGTGTCCGGGATCACGAGGCCTGAAGCAGTGGTCTGCTCGGCCTCGCTGGACTTGACGACGATGCGGTCTTCGAGCGGCTTGATGGAAACCGACACGGTGTGACCTCCCCTTTGGGATGTCGAA
>JBBQUB010000121.1:0-8945 GCA_038212865.1 Actinomycetales bacterium | reverse complement strand
CCCGCACCGTCCGGTTCGAGACCGGGCGCCTGGCGCGACAGGCCGGAGGGGCCGTGTCCGCCTATCTGTTCGAGGAGACTATCGACGACTCGACGGTCTTGCTGTCCACGACCAGCGCCGGCAAGCACCCTCGGGAGGGCTTCGACTTCTTCCCCCTGACGGTCGACGTCGAAGAGCGCATGTACGCCGCCGGAAAGATCCCCGGCTCGTTCTTCCGTCGTGAGGGCCGCCCCTCCACCGACGCCATCCTCACCTGCCGCCTGATCGACCGGCCGCTGCGCCCGACCTTCAAGAAGGGTCTGCGCAACGAGGTCCAGGTCGTCATCACGGTCTTTGCGCTCAACCCCGACCACCAGTACGACGTGCTGGCCATCAACGCGGCGTCGGCATCGACGCAGATCTCCGGGCTGCCGTTCAGCGGCCCGATCGGCGCGACCCGCGTTGGGCTGATCGACGGCCAGTGGGTTGCCTTCCCGAACTTCAGTGACCGCGAGCGCTCCGTCTTCGACATGGTAGTCGCGGGGCGCATGGTCACGGGCAAGGATGGTGTCGAGGACGTCGCGATCATGATGGTCGAGGCCGAGTCCACCACCGCCACCTGGGACCTGGTCAAGAACCAGGGCAAGGGCGCCCCGACCGAGGCGGTCGTCGCCGAGGGCCTCGAGGCCTCCAAGAAGTTCATTGCCGCGCTGTGCAAGGCCCAGGCCGAGCTCGCCGCGAAGTCCTCCAAGGAGGTTCAGGACTTCCCGGTCTTCCTCGACTACCAGGACGACGTCCTGGGCGCAGTCGAAGAGGCCGTGTCCGGCGACCTTGCCTCCGCACTGCAGATCGCGGGCAAGGTGGAGCGCGAGAACCACATCGACGAGATCAAGACTGCGGTGAAGGGCGACCTGGGCGACAAGTTCGAGGGTCGCGAGAAGGAGATCTCCGCGGCATACCGCGCCGTTCAGAAGAAGCTGATCCGTCAGCGCATCCTGCGCGACAAGATCCGCATCGACGGCCGTGGCCTGGCCGACATCCGCGCGCTTGGCGCCGAGGTCGAGGTCCTGCCCCGCGTCCACGGTTCGGCGATCTTCGAGCGCGGCGAGACCCAGATCATGGGTGTCACCACGTTGAACATGCTGCGGATGGAGCAGATGCTCGACACGCTGGCCCCGGAGACGCGCAAGCGCTACATGCACAACTACAACTTCCCGCCCTACAGCACCGGTGAGACCGGTCGGGTGGGTTCGCCCAAGCGCCGCGAGATCGGTCACGGAGCCCTGGCCGAGCGGGCACTCATGCCCGTGCTGCCCACCCGGGAGGAGTTCCCCTACGCCATCCGTCAGGTGTCCGAGGCGCTCAGCTCCAACGGCTCGACGTCCATGGGCTCGGTCTGTGCCTCCACCCTGTCGCTGCTCAACGCCGGTGTGCCGCTGCGCGCCCCGGTCGCCGGTATCGCGATGGGTCTGGTCTCCGATGAGGTCGACGGCGAGACGCGTTATGCGGCCCTGACCGACATCCTCGGTGCCGAGGACGCGTTCGGTGACATGGACTTCAAGGTCGCCGGCACCCGTGAGTTCGTCACGGCCATCCAGCTCGACACCAAGCTGGGCGGCATCCCTGCATCGGTCCTGGCTGGCGCGCTGACCCAGGCCCGCGACGCCCGCCTGCACATCCTGGACGTCATGGCCGAGGCCATCGATGTCCCGGACGAGATGAGCGAGTTCGCTCCCCGCGTGATCAGTGTCACCGTTCCCGTGGACAAGATCGGTGAGGTCATCGGGCCGAAGGGCAAGATGATCAACCAGATCCAGGACGAGACCGGTGCTCAGATCTCGATCGAGGACGACGGCACGATCTACATCGGTGCGACCGACGGCCCCTCGGCCGACGCCGCCCGCGCGATGATCAACGCCATCGCCAACCCAACGATGCCCGAGATCGGCGAGCGCTTCATGGGCACCGTCGTCAAGACCACGACCTTCGGTGCCTTCGTCTCGCTGCTCCCGGGCAAGGATGGTCTGCTGCACATCTCCGAGGTGCGCAAGCTCGTCGGCGGCAAGCGGATCGACTCGGTGGACGACGTCCTGAAGATCGGTCAGAAGATCCAGGTCGAGCTCAAGGAGATCGACCCTCGCGGCAAGCTCTCCCTTGGTGCGGTCATGGCCGACGAAGCCGCCACTGACGAGGCTGCACCTGAGGCTGCCGCGGAGCCCGCGGACGCCTGAGTCTGGTTGCGTTTGAGCTGAACGAACCACACCGAGGCCCGGTGCACCCGAGTGGGTGCGCCGGGCCTCGCGTTCCCAGCGCGCAAGGTGAGCGGCTCGCCATACCCAATCGTTCTCGTATGCCGGCCGGCTCACCTTCGTTGCCCGGTTTGTTTCACCGTTACTCGCTCGCGGGCCTGGATCGTTGAAACAAACCGGCTACTGGCCAGGTTGCTGGGACTAGAGCCAGCGGCGGACGCGCAGCTGGTATTCGCGGTAGGCGTCGCCGAATCGCTCGGTCAGGTAACGCTCTTCGCGGTCAATGACCTTGCGGCGGATCACCACGAGGATCCCGGGCAGGACCACCAGGGGCCACCAGCTGTGGATGAGAAGGGTGGCACCGAGATAGGCGATGGCGTCGGCGAGATAGATCGGGTTGCGGCTGAACCCGAACGGCCCGGCAGCGACCATGGCTGAGACCTCCCCCCACGGGATAATGGTCGTCTGCGCGCGGCTGAACGTGACGGCCGACCAGGTGGTCAGGGCGATGCCGGCCAACACCAGGAGCAGCCCGGCCACCGTCAGAGCGACGCCGCCCGGAATCGTCCACGGCCGCCACCAGTGCACCGCCCAGAGGAGTGCGAACGGGCCGAAATATACGGCCGGCGGAAGCAGACGGACCTGAGCTCCGGCAGGTGATGGCACGATCGAGCTCTCCCTTTGATCGACAACCAGGTTCTCCGCAGGTCCAACGTGGCTGCTGATGCTACGTTGCCCGACATCTGCGGCGCTCACATCAGCGGTGAGGCGGGGGCGGGGTCCGCGTGGTGGGAGGGAAGATTGTGAATCATTGCGTCATGACCTCTCAACCAAGGCTCATCACGTCAGTAGCGGTCGGGACCTGATCAGGCCGGTCAGATCGGTGGTTCTGGACCGCAGGACGCCGACCGAGTCAATGGACCGCCGTGGCGTTGGCGCTGGACCGGATGTCTGACCGCGCGGCTAGGGTCACCGTCATGGTCCGTGCACCGAGCGCCCGAGCTGTGGAGCGCGAGCGGGACGACCGTCGGTTGGCGGCCCAGCTTCTGGTCGGGCCACCAGCCGACAGCGTCGTCCAGGTCGTCGACCGTCTGCTGGCCGTCCAGGCTCAGGACCTGCGCGCTGCACGCCTCGCCGTCAGGTCTCGCACCAGCGGGTTCAGCGCGGCCGACGTGGACCGCGAGCTCAACAACCGAACGCTGGTCGTGGCCTGGCTGAACCGCGGCACCCTCCACCTAGTCCGCCCCCATGACTACTGGTCTCTGCAGCAGCTCACGACACCGCAGCTGGCCACTGGCAATGCCAAACGCCTTGAACAAGAAGGGGTTTCGCCCAGTCAAGCCGATCGGGGGGTCGCCGTGATCGAGGCGGCGATCGCGGCGAACGGCCCGATGACGCGAGCCCAGCTGCGCGAGATCGTGCGAGCGGCCGATGTGCCGGTCGCCGGACAGGCCCTGGTCCACATCCTGTTTCTGTCGGCGCTCCGGGGTCTGACGGTCCGGGGGCCGGTCATCGGGCGTGAGCAGGGGTTCGTCCTCGTCCGAGACTGGCTCGGCGACCCGCCCAAACCGGCAGACCGCGATGCCGCCTTGTCCGAGCTGGCCAGCCGCTTCCTGGCCGGCCATGGCCCCGCCGGTGAACGCGACCTGGCCAAATGGGCCGGCATCACCCTTGGCGACGCCCGGCGTGGGCTGCGCGCGGCCGGGTCACGCCTGGAGGAGCGGCCGGTTGGCCTGCTTGATCTGGCCGGTCGCCGCATCCCGAGTGGTCGACGCCGACCCAAGCTGCTCGGCGGATTCGACCCGTTGTTGCACGGCTGGGTTGACCGAGAGCCGGTCCTGGCCGGCAACCAGACGATCGTCACGATGAACGGCATCTTCAAGCCCTTCGCGTTGGTGGGCGGTCGGGCCGTCGCCACCTGGAGCATGCCGGGTGGCCGGGTACGGCTCGAGCCGTTCGGCAACCTCTCAGCCACGGTCCTGGCTGAGCTTGACCGCGAGGCTCGAGACGTCGAGCGGTTCCTCGCGCCTCACTAGGCTGGGCCGGTGAGTGATGCGATCAAGGTCCCTGTCAGCAACGTCCCCGTCATCAAGGTGTCCGTCATCGGTGCTGCTGGGCGGATGGGTTCCGAGGTGTGTCGGGCGGTCGAGGCAGCACCGGACCTCGAGCTGGTGGGCCGGTTCGACCAGGGCGACGACCTCGGCGACTTGGCCGGCGCAGACGTCGTCGTCGAGTTCTCGGTGCCGGACGCGACGGCCGCCAATGTGGCCAGCTGCATCGAACGCGGTACGCACGTCGTGGTCGGGACGACCGGCTGGACCGAGGACAAGCTCGAGGCCGTGCGCTCGCAGCTGACCGGCAACCCGGGGGTGGGGGTGCTGATTGCGCCGAACTTCGCCATCGGCGCGATCCTGATGATGACCTTCGCCCGGCAGGCTGCGCGGTTCTACGAGTCCGTCGAGGTCATCGAGCTGCACCACCCAGACAAGGTCGACGCGCCGTCGGGCACGGCCGCCCGCACTGCCTCATTGATCGCCCAGGCCCGCCAGGATGCGGGCCTTGGCGATGTCCCGGACGCAACCCGCTCGGATCCCGATGGCGCGCGCGGCGCAGGGGTGGACGGCATCCGGGTGCACGCGGTGCGTTTGCGTGGCCTCGTGGCTCACCAAGAGGTTCTTTTCGGTGCGACCGGGGAGGTGCTGACGATCCGGCACGACTCGTTCGACCGGGTCAGTTTCATGCCTGGTGTCCTGGAAGGTGTGCGCAGGGTCGGCGACCGCCCCGGACTCACCGTGGGGCTGGAGAGCTACCTCGGCCTCGCCTGACCTGGTTGCCGGGTGACGGCTCTGACCAGATGGGCACGTCCGTCACTGACCCGATAGCGCACGTCCGTCACCGACTAGATCGCGCACGTCCGTCACTGATCGCGCACCCGCGTACCTGCTCGATCAATGACTCCCATGCTCCATGTCGGCCGATGGCCACATCAGTTCCACCCGAGTGCTCGGAGCATCGCGGCCGTGGCCGCCGCCAGGATCACGACGACCAGGAACGGTGCTCGCAGCAGCAGAGCGGTGACCGCGATGGCGACGCCGGCCGCGCGGGCGTCCAGGACCAGCACGCCCCTGCTGCCGGTGAAGGTCTGAACCACCACGAGGGCGGATAGCAGTGCGACCGGCAGAACGGCGGTGACCCTCGAGAGCACGGGGCCGTCGAGCAATCGGTGGGGCACGACATAACCCAGGAACTTCAGGGCAAATGAGAGCCCGCTGGCCAGAAGCACGGTGGTCCAGAGGCTCATCGCCTGGCCTCCTCGTGAGTGGACCTGTGATCGCGAAGGATCGTGGTCGTCCTGACAACCAGGATCATGCACCCTCTCGCTTGCCGAGGTCGTCCCGCTCGCGCCTGGGCAGCAGGCCCGCCACGATCGCGGCCAGGGCGGCGACCAGCACCGGTATGCCGGCCGGCGCATGAGGGGCCAGGACCAGTGCAATGACGGCTGCGGCGACCGCTACGGCGCGGGCGTCCCCGGACTTCAGCCGTGGCCACAACAGCCCGCAGAAGGCGGCGGGCGCGGCTGCGTCGAGCCCGAAAACTTTGGGGTCGCCGATCGCGTTGCCGGCCACCGCACCCACGATCGTCAAGAGGTTCCACAGCACGAACACCGCCAGTCCTGTGCCCCAGAACCCGAGCCGCTGTGCAGACTGCTCAGGCTGGGCCACGCCGACGGCAGTCGACTCGTCGATGGTCAGCTGAGCGGCGGCCACTCGGCGCAGGCCGCTCAGTCCGAGCAGCCTCGACATCTGCAGACCGTAGAGGCCGTTGCGGATGCCAAGCAAGGCCGAGGTGGCCACCGCCGCGGCACCCGAACCTCCAGCCGCGATGATGCCGACAAGGGCAAACTGTGAAGCGCCGGTGAAGAGCAGTACCGAGAGTGTGATCGTCTGCCACAGGTCAAAGCCGGCCGCCACCGACAGGGCACCGAAGCTGATGGCGTAGGCACCCGACGCGACGCCGACCGACAGAGATTGGCGCAAGATCTCCTTGCGGCGCCGGTCGCTGAGCGGGCTCTCGTGCATGGGTGTGGGCGGCGGCAAGGGCATCGGAGGGACCTGTCGGTCAGTCCCTGGAGAGGTCGGCTGTGAGGCGCACCTCGCGGGCGACCTTCCCGTCGGCGTCGATGACCCGGTCGCGGTAGGCGCTGTCAGGGGAGAGGCCAGCGGCGGTCAGAAAAGCTCGGGTGGCTTCGTCGGTCGCCAGGATCCAGGTGCTCAGGCTGTCAAAACCCTTGCCCCGCAACGTGTCCACGGCGGCATTCAGCAGGCGAGAGCCGTGGCCGCTTCGTCGGGCGTCAGGGTGCACGCCCAGGGTCAGCAGCTCGCCCGAGGTTTCTGTCGCATCGGTGTCGGCACTGGGACCCACCGCCGCGAAGCCGACGACCTGCTCCCCGGCGCAGCCCACCAGCAGGACGTGGCGAGGACTCGGGGGCGCGTTCAGCGAGTCGCGCCAGACCCGTGCGAAGCTCGGTCCGTCGAACTGGTCGACCACCTCCCGCGGAAGGATGTGGCCGTAGGCGGCACGCCAAACGGCTGCCTGGACCAGGCCGACAGCGGGCGCGTCGCTCGCGCGAGCGCTCCGGGCGCCGGCATCGGCCAGCGGCCCGGTCGCGCCGGCATGGGCACGGTCGTGCGCCTCGGAGTGCGGATGGCTGTGGTCGTTGGGCACGTGGCCATCCTGCCATCCGGGTCGATGGTGAGGCTCCCGCGACGTGATTGCTGCGGCGTGTGGCAGGTCGGCATACTTAACGATATGTACGGCAACGACTTCATCGACCCCGACGAGCCGCTGAACGCCGCCGAGTCCGGGGGCGTCGAGGACGCGGTGGCGGCAGCGTCGGCGGCTCTCGCGCAGCGTCCGCAGGAGGGCTCCTCCTTCGAGGCGTTGCTTGCTGCTGATCAGCGCATTGAGCCGCGGGACGAGATGCCCGAGGCCTATCGAAAGACGCTGATCCGCCAGATCGCCCAGCATGCTCACTCCGAGATCATCGGCATGCAGCCGGAGGGCAACTGGATCAGCCGGGCACCGTCATTGCGCCGCAAGGCCATCCTGATGGCCAAGGTGCAGGACGAGGCCGGGCACGGGCTCTACCTCTACAGCGCGGCCGAGACGCTGGGGATCGACCGTGCCGAGCTGCTGGACCTGCTCCACAGTGGCAAGCAGAAGTACTCCTCGATCTTCAACTACCCGACGCTGACCTGGGCCGACAATGGCGCCATCGGCTGGCTGGTGGACGGTGCGGCCATCATGAACCAGGTGCCCCTGTGTCGTTGCTCATACGGCCCTTATGCCCGTGCGATGATCCGCGTCTGCAAGGAGGAATCCTTCCACCAGCGACAGGGCTTCGAGATCCTGTGGACCCTGATGCGGGGCACGCAAGCGCAGCAGGACATGGCCCAAGACGCCGTAAACCGTTGGTGGTGGCCGGCGTTGATGATGTTTGGACCTCCAGACACCGGGGAGTCCGTTACTCTGGGTGGGCACACCGAGCAGTCCATGGCGTGGGGCATCAAGCGATTCAGCAACGACGCTCTCCGTCAGAAGTTCGTCGACATCTCCGTTCCGCAGGCTCAGAAGATCGGGCTCACGTTGCCGGACCCCGACCTGAGGCTGAACGAGGATACCGGGCACTGGGAATTCGGCACTATCGACTGGGGCGAGCTCTGGCGGGTCATCAAAGGCGATGGTGCCTGCAACGCCGAACGGATCGAGCACCGGGTCGGCGCTCACCAGGACGGAGCGTGGGTGCGCGAAGCTGCCAATGCCTATGCCGCCAAGCAGGACCGCGGGCGGCAAGCAGAGTACGTCGCATGAGCGCACCTGGGGTCAACACGCCTGGGGTCAACGCGCCTGGGCGCGACACGCCTGCCCTCAAAACGCCTGCGCGCGACACGCCTGCGCGCGACACGCCTGCGCGCGACACGCCGACAACCAATGGGAGCTCGCCTGATCGCAGCTGGCCTCTCTGGGAGGTTTTCGTCCGCGGCAAGCGAGGGCTCTCTCATGTTCATGTCGGCTCCCTGCACGCGCCTGATGCTGAGATGGCGTTGCGCAACGGACGCGACGTCTACACCCGGCGCCAGGAGGGAGTCTCACTCTGGGTGGTCAGGTCCACCGATATCGCGGCCACCAGCCCCGACGAGCGCGACTCGTTCTTCGACCCGGCGGCCGACAAGGTCTATCGTCACCCGACGTTCTACGAAGTACCCGAGGATGTCGAATACCTATGAGCGAGAGGGAGATTGACGCGACAGCGTCGTTCACTACGGGCGCCTACTGTCTGCAGCTGGGCGATGACGCGCTGATCTACGCACAACGCCTGGGCGAGTGGATCAGCCGCGCTCCCCAGATCGAAGACGACATGGCTCTGGGCAATGTCGGCCTCGACCTGCTCGGCCAGGCGCGAGCGCTGCTGACCCGATCCGGCGAGCTCGACGGCACGGGCCGCTCCGAGGACGACCTGGCCTACTTCCGCGATGAGCGCGACTTCCACAATGTCCATCTCGTGGAGCAGGAGCGCGCCGACTTCGGGTTCGAGATGGCCCGGATGCTGTGGTTCTCGGCCTATCAGCTCGAGCTCTATGCCGCGCTGGTGACCTCGGCCGATGAGACCCTCGCCGGTGTGGCCGCCAAGGCTGTCAAGGAGGTCGACTACCACCG
>JBBQUB010000120.1:0-8963 GCA_038212865.1 Actinomycetales bacterium | reverse complement strand
TCGGTGAGCGCGAGCTGTTCGCTGACGTCCAGCGCAACGATCTTGCTGGCCAGCTTGTCCTCGGCGGCCACGGCAGCAGCTCTGGCGAGATCAATGGCATGTTGCGTGGCGGCCACGCGGTCCTCCTGGTGATTGGTTCTGCTCAGCGAGTGTGAGCAGGTGTGACGGCCGGTTCTGGCCGATAGAGCTGATGCTTGGCGATGTACTGCGCGACTCCGTCGGGAACGAGATACCAGACCGGTTCGCCCTTGAGGACCCGGGCGCGGCAGTCCGTTGAGCTGATTGCCATCGCGGGGATCTCCTGCAGGGTAACCCGGTCCTCGGGCAGTCCACTGTCACTGAGGACATGCCCTGGCCTGGTCACGCCGATGAAGTGGGCCAGGTCCCAGAGCTCGTCGATGTCCTTCCACGACAGGATCTGGGCCAACGCATCGGCGCCGGTGATGAAATACAGCTCCGAACCCGGTCGTTGTGAGCGCAGGTCACGCAACGTGTCGATGGTGTAGGTCGGGCCCGGCCGGTCGAGGTCGACCCGGCTGACGGTGAAACGCGGGTTGGAGGCGGTAGCGATCACCGTCATCAGATAGCGGTGCTCGGCCGGGGACACCAGGCCAGAGTCCTTCTGCCACGGTTCACCGGTCGGCACGAACACGACCTCTTCGAGGTCATAGAGCGCCTGGACCTCACTGGCGGCCACGAGGTGACCATGGTGAATGGGATCGAAGGTCCTACCCATGACCCCGATACGCCTGCTCAGTGGTGCGCCCCGGGATCGGGCTTGTCGTCCTTGGCGGCCGTGTTGCGGAAGGACCACAGCACCCCCAAGAGCGCGAGGAAGCTGGCGAGGGCGATGGCGCCGTAGGCCCACGTCGGCATAGGCAGCTCGCGCAGCTTCGCGGTCTCTGCGGTGGCCAGCGTGGCAACTGTGGACATGAACGACATGGGCACAGCGTAGCCGGTGAGCGGTCCTTCAGTAGCGGATCTGGCCGTCGCCCTCGACGACCCACTTCGTCGTCGTGAGCTCTGCCAGACCCATCGGTCCCCGGGCATGCAGCTTCTGGGTGGATATCCCTATCTCCGCGCCGAACCCGAACTCTCCTCCGTCGGTGAACCGGGTGGAGGCGTTGACCATCACGGCCGCGGCATCCACCTCCGCGGTCCAGCGACGGGCCGCCGCGCGGTCCTCGGTGACGATGGCCTCGGTGTGGCCGGTGCCGTAGCGCTGGACGTGGGTCAAGGCCTCGTCCAGTGACTCGACAATCCGGGCGCTGATGTCCAAAGAGAGGTACTCGCGGGCGAAGTCGTCGTCCGTGGCCAGGTCGTATGCCGCGCCGGCCTCGCGTGCGAACGACTCGATCTCGGCGTCACCGTGGACCGTGACCCCTTCCCACCCCAGCTGCGCTAGCACCTTGGGCAGGAAGCTCGAGGCGATGCTGCGATGAACGAGCAGTGTCTCGGCAGCGTTGCAGACCCCGACTCGATGGGTCTTGGAGTTCACCGCGATCGCCAGCGCCTTGTAGAGGTCGGCGGCAGCATCGACATAGACATGACAGTTGCCGACGCCCGTCTCGATAACGGGCACCGTCGACTCACGCACGACCGTCTGGATCAGGTCTGCCCCACCCCGCGGGATGAGCACGTCCACCATGCCGCGTGCCGTCATGAGGGCGCGGATGGCGTCGTGCCCGCCCTCGTCCAGCAGCGTGACCGTATCGGCCGGAAGACCTTTGGCCGCCAACGCCGCCCGCAGCACTCTCACCAGAGCCCGGTTGCTGGCGCCTGCCGCAGAGCCTCCGCGAAGGATGACCGCGTTGCCGCTCTTGAGCGCCAGGCCGGCTGCGTCAACCGTGACGTTCGGGCGGGCCTCGTAGATCATCGCGACCACACCCATCGGCACGCGCAGCTGCCGGATCTGCAGGCCGTTGGCCAGCGTAGACCCCCGGACGACCTCACCGACGGGGTCCGGCAGCGCGGCGATCTCCCGCAACGCCTCCGCCACGGCCTTGACCCGGGCCTGGTCTAGCCGCAGCCGATCGAGCAGCCCCTCAGCCAGGCCCTGGGCCTGTCCTCGAGCTATGTCCTCGTCGTTGGCCGTGATGATCTCTGTTGTCGCTGAGTCGAGGGCATCGGCCATCGCCAACAGGGCCGCGTCCTTGTCTGCGCGCGACAACAGCCCGAGCTGGCGCGAGGCCGTTCGGGCCGCACCGGCCAGGTCGGCGACGTGCGCGGTGATCTTGGGGTCGATCGGCTCAGCCATGGAACCAGCCTAAGGCGCCCTAGAGCAGAACGAGGTCGTCGCGGTGAACTACCTCACGCTCGAAGGACGGCCCGAGCTCGCGGGCAAGGTCATGCGTGCTTCGCCCCAGCAGCCCGGGCAGTTCCGTGGAGTCGTAGTTGACCAGTCCCCGGGCGATGGCGCGACCGGCCGGGTCGCACAGGTCCACAGGATCCCCGTCGCCGAATCGGCCCTCCACGCTGAGAATCCCGGCGGGGAGCAGTGACTTTCGCCGGTCGACGACGGCCGACACTGCTCCTTCGTCGAGGATCAACCGACCCCGGGCAGTGGTGGCATGGGCCAGCCAGAGCAGTCGGCTGGCTCTACGGGAGCCGGTAGGCGCGAACATGGTGCCGACGTCCTGGCCCGCCATGGCCTGGGCCGCCTGGGCCGTGGAGGTCAGGATGGTGGTGATACCTGCCGCGGTGGCGATCGCCGCCGCCTCGATCTTGGTTGTCATCCCGCCAGTTCCAACACCCTGGCCAGAGCCACGGACCCTGACGTTCTTGAGGTCAACAGCTCCGCGTACCAACGGGACTCGCGACGTGCCCGCACGAGAAGGCGGCCCGTCATACAGCGCATCGACGTCCGATAGCAGGACCAGCGCGTCTGCGTGCACGAGATGAGCCACCAGCGCCGCGAGGCGGTCGTTGTCCCCGAACCGGATCTCGTGGGTCGCGACCGTGTCGTTCTCGTTGACGACAGGGACGACCCCTAGGTCGAGCAGCCGGTCAAGGGTGCGACGGGCGTTGGCATAGTGAGAGCGGCGGGTGACGTCGTCAGAAGTCAGCAGGACCTGGCCGACGGTGAGGTCGTGAACACCGAACGCGAGACTGTATGCCGCGACGAGGGCCCCCTGACCCACGCTGGCGGCAGCCTGCTGGGTGGCTAGATCGCGAGGGCGGCGCAGCAGGCCCAGCGGCCTGATGCCCGCCGCGACGGCACCTGAGGAGACCAGGACGATCTGGGTGCCGAGGCGCCGGCGCGCGGCCAAGACGTCGACCAGAGCTCCTAGCCGGGCGTGGTCGAGCGCACCGCCGGCGGTTGTCAGCGAGCTGGAACCGACCTTGACGACAAGACGCTGGGCGTTGCGCAGGTCAGCATGATGTGGCGTGGGCACGCGCGCAGTCTAGTAAGACCGGCTTCAGTCGCCCTGTTCCATCTCATCGGGCCCGTCGTCGTCGGCCGGGGTGGCCGCCGTGGCCCAGTGGCCAGCTTTGCGCTCGGCCTGGAGCTGGTCGCGGGCAGCGGTCTTGGCAGCCCGGCGGTCCGCGTAGTCGGTACGCTTCTCCTCGCGGGTGGGGCGATGCAGGTTGTCCAGGCGCACATCGCTGCCTCTGGGACCGGTCAACAGCTCGGCACCGGCGGCCATGGTGGGCTCCCAGTCGAAGACCACCGCGTTGTCGGCTGGACCGATGACCACCGTGGCACCGGCCGTGGCGCCAGCCTTGAAGAGTGCCCGCTCGACGCCGGCCCGAGCCAGGCGGTCAGCGAGGTAGCCAACGGCTTCGTCGTTGGTGAAGTCCGTCTGGTCAACCCAACGACGGGGCTTATCGCCGATCACCCGGAAGATCTCGCCATCAGGGGTGTTCTCGCGCTTCACCACGAAACCGCTGTCGTCAACAGCCCTGGGGCGCAGGACGATGCGCGGGATCTCAATCTCGCCAAGCGCCTCGCGGGCCGCCAGGACGTGCCGTGCCATGGCAAACGTGAGGTCCTTCAGCCCGGTGCGCGCGACGGCAGAGACGACGAAGACCTCGATACCTCGGGCCTCCAGGTCGGGCTTGACCATCTCGGCAAGCTCGCGAGCCTCGGTCACATCGGACTTGTTCAGGACGACGATGCGGGTGCGCTCGGACAGCGGACGGCCCCCCAGGGACTCGTCGGCCACGTACTGCGAGAGCTCCGCCTCGATGGCGTCGAGGTCGCTGAGGGGGTCACGGTCAGGCTCGAGGGTCGCGCAGTCGATGACATGCACCAGGACTGAGCATCGCTCCACGTGCCGCAGGAACTCCAGGCCCAGGCCCTTGCCCTGGCTTGCGCCCGGGATGAGACCGGGCACATCGGCCACGGTGAACCGCTGGTCGCCGGCGAGGACCACGCCGAGGTTCGGCACCAGCGTGGTGAAAGGGTAATCGGCGATCTTGGGTCGGGCTGCGCTCATGACCGAGACCAGGCTGGACTTTCCGGCAGACGGATAGCCGATCAGTGCCACATCGGCCAGGGACTTCAGCTCCAGGACGATGTCAAGAACGTCTCCGGCGTCACCAAGAAGTGCGAATCCGGGAGCCTTGCGGGCCCGAGAGGACAACGCCCGGTTGCCCAGGCCACCTCGGCCGCCACGGGCAATCACAAAGGTCTCACCGTGCGCCACCAGGTCGACGATGACCTGGCCGTCGCTGCCCTTGACCACTGTGCCCGCCGGCACCGGGAGGATCAGGTCGTCTCCGTCGGCGCCGTTGGCGTCGTCGCCGCCGCCCGGCGCACCGTTGGTGGCCTTGCGGTGAGGGCTGTGGTGATAGTCCAGCAGGGTGGTCGACTGCGGGTCGACAAGCAGGGTGACGTGGCCGCCACGCCCGCCATTTCCGCCGTCGGGGCCGCCGAGCGGCTTGAACTTCTCACGCCGAACCGAGGCGACGCCATGGCCACCGTCGCCAGCGGCTACGTGAAGGACGACGTGGTCAACAAAGTTCGCCATGAGGTTTGGTGCTGGCTGGTGATACGGGTGTCAGGCCGATTCGGTGACGGCAACGGGCTCGACGATGTTGACCGTCTTTCGTCCGCGCTTCTTGCCGAACTTCACCGCACCGGCGACGAGCGCGAAGAGCGTGTCATCGCCGCCACGGCCAACGCCGTCACCGGGGTGGAAGTGCGTGCCACGCTGGCGAACGAGGATCTCGCCGGCGTTGACGGCCTGGCCGCCGAAGCGCTTGACGCCCAGGAACTGGGCGTTGGAGTCGCGCCCGTTTCGGGTGGAGGATGCACCCTTTTTGTGTGCCATGTCAGTGCCTGCCTTAGGTTCTTGGGCTTGTCAGATTTGAGAACAACCGATGATCGAGGCTCAGACCTCGATCGCGGTGACCCTGATCTGGGTCGAGTGCTGACGGTGGCCCTGACGCTTGCGGTAGTTGGTCTTGTTCTTGAACTTCATGATGGTGATCTTGGGACCCTTGGTGGCCTTGACCAGCTCGGCGGTCACCTTGACCTTCGCGAGCTTGCTCATGTCACTGGTCACAGTGGATCCATCGACCAACAGAAGTGGTGTGAGCTCGATGCTGTCGCCAGCCTCACCCTTCACCTTGTCGATGATGAGGACGTCGCCGACGGAAACCTTCTCCTGACGGCCGCCTGCGCGAACGATCGCGTACACGTTGAGCTCACTCTCTTACGTTTGTTTCGGGGCAGGTGGCCACTGGCAACCGGCACATAGTCTCCGAGGAGACACGGGCACGGTGGGCGCACCAAGGGGTCAGACTACGTGGTCGGCAGCCTATGAACCAAACTCACCGCCGGGCGAGCCCTTGCTGGCCCCGGGCGGAGGCCCAGCCGGTGCCATCACGCGGGCGCGCTTGCGACGGCCTCGCGTGGCAGGTACCGCACTCTCGGGAACCTCGGCTATAGGGGCGGGCTCTTCCGGAGCTACTGACGGTTCGAAGGACTGTGGGGCAGGCGCCGCGACAACGGGTTCCACCGAAACCACGGGTGACTTCGCGGACCGCGAGCGGCGCTTCGACTTTGCGGGCAAGGCTTCCGCCACGGCGACCTCAACAGGGACGTCCAGCGGCTGGTCGACGGGCCGATCCACCGGCTGGTCGACGGGCTGGTCCAGCGGCTGGTCTTCGGGCTGGTCCACCGCCAGATCGCCGACCTGAGCAGCAGACTCCGCATGGGATGCGGCGTGGATTGCGGCAGCGATTGCCGCAGCGGCGATCTGGGCCGGACTCGGGCCATCCGGGGTCGCCTTGGGCTCCGGTGCGAGCGACAGATCGGTATCGCGTCCGCTCCCCCGGGTGCGACGGCCCCGGGCACCGCGTCCGCCACCTGCGTCGCCGCCACCGCCACTGTTGCCACCAGCACTGTTGCCGCCACTGTTGCCGCCGCTGTTGCCACCGCTGTTGCCACCACCGCTGGCGGCAGATTCCTCGATCGGGTCAGCGCTGATGATGATTCCGCGGCCGTTGCAGTGCTCACAGGTCTCCGAGAAGACCTCGATCAGGCCGCCGCCCACCCGCTTGCGGGTCATCTGCACCAGGCCCAGCGAGGTCACCTCGGCGACCTGGTGCTTGGTCCGGTCGCGTCCCAGGCACTCGAGGAGTCGACGCACCACTAAGTCGCGGTTGCTCTCGAGCACCATGTCGATGAAGTCGATGACGATGATGCCGCCGATGTCGCGCAGCCGCAGCTGACGGACGATCTCTTCGGCGGCCTCGATGTTGTTCTTGGTGACGGTCTCCTCGAGGTTGCCGCCCGAGCCGACGAACTTGCCGGTGTTGACGTCAACCACGGTCATCGCCTCGGTCCGGTCGATGACCAGGGAGCCGCCAGAGGGCAGCCAGACCTTGCGTTCCATGGCCTTGGCGATCTGCTCATCGACGCGGTAGTGCGTGAAGAGATCCTGCCCGCCAGTCCAGTTCTGGACGCGGTCGGCCAGGTCGGGCGCCACCGTGTTGACATAACCATTGACGGTCTGCCACGCGGAGTCTCCAGAGACAATCAGGCTGGCGAAGTCCTCGTTGAAGACGTCGCGGATGACGCGGACCGTGAGATCCGGCTCACCGTGGAGCAGCGCCGGGGCATTGGCGCTCTTGCTCTTGGCTTTGATCTCCTCCCACGCTGCGGTCAGCCGCGCGACGTCGGCGCGAAGCTCCTCCTCGCTGGCGCCCTCGGCCGCGGTGCGGACGATGACTCCGGCGTTCTCAGGGACGACCTCGCGCAGGATCTTCTTCAGGCGGGCGCGCTCGGTGTCGGGCAGCTTGCGAGAGATACCCATCATGTTGCCGTCCGGCACGTAGACGAGGTATCGACCGGGCAGCGAGATCTGCGATGTCAGACGGGCACCCTTGTGACCAATGGGGTCCTTAGTGACCTGTACCAGGACGCCCTGGCCCGAGCTCAATGCGTTCTCGATTCGCCTGGCGCGGTTGTTGTCCAAACCGGCGGCATCCCAGTTGACCTCACCGGCATACAGCACGGCGTTGCGGCCCCTGCCGATGTCGGCGAACGCGGCCTCCATGCTCGGTAGAACGTTCTGGATCCGGGCGAGATAGACGTTGCCGGCCATTGAGGCGTTGATCTCGCGCGACACATAGTGCTCGACCAGGACCCCGTCCTCAAGGACGCCGATCTGGGTGCGGTCCTCCTTGTGGCGCACCACCATGACCCGCTCGACGCTCTCGCGCCTGGCCAGGAACTCCGCCTCGGTGATGACCGTGCGACGGCGACCCGTCTCGCGACCCTCACGGCGACGCTGCTTCTTAGCCTCAAGTCGGGTCGAGCCCTTGACCGCGGTGACCTCGTCGCGCGGCTGGCGCGGCTCCCGGACCCGGGTCGTGGTGCTGGGCGATTCGTCGTTGTCGCCGGATGCACCGCGGCGACGGCGACGGGTGCGACGGTGGCTTGAGCTGTCGTCCTCTGAGCCGTCGCCCTCAACGGGGGTCTGATCCGCCGACGGTGCATCTGCGCTGACCTTCAAAGACGCCTCTTCGGCGTCGGTCCCGGTCTCGTCGCCGCCGCCTTCGCCGCCGGCCCGTGCCCGGCGACCCTTGCCGCCGCGGCGACGACGACGACGCGCGCCATCGGCTCCGGTCTCGTCGGCGTCGTCAGCCTCCTCGGTGCTCTCTTTCGCCGCTGGGATCGCTGCGGGCTCCGGCGCCGCCGCCGGGGCGGTAGCCCGCCGGCGACGGGGGGTTGCGGTGGGCTCCGGCGCCTGAAACAGCAGACCGAAGCTCGGGACCTCGGGGGCTGTTGCGGGCGTGACCGCTGGTTCCGGATCCGCCGGTGCCGCCGGTGCCTGTGCGGACTTCGCCGCGGTCTTGCGTGGGGCACGCTTGGCCGCCTTACGGGCAGGGGCCTTGGCCTTGGCCGGCTCGCTCGCCTCAGCGACTGAAACCGCTGCGGACCCGAAGTCGGCCCCCAGGTCTGGAACCGCAATATCGGCGGCCGCCACGGGCGCCTTTTTTGGTGTGCTGGCCTTCTTGGTGGCCTTGCGAGGGGCCCGTTTGGCTGCGGCTTTCTTCGCCGGAGCAGGGGCGTCGCCAAGGCGATCAGGGGCGTTGTCAATGGTGAAATCGTTGTCTTCGTTGGATGCCATGTGGGGCGTCCTCCCGTCAGCCATGGGCGAGGACCACACCCTGGCCAGGTAGCCCTCATCGCCGCATGGTGCGCGGTTAGCGTCGTCTCCCGCGATGGGCGGGCGGGACGGAAGTCATATCGCTACATCTGGGGGCTCGCGCTTGCCTCGCGCGTCACCACCTCAGCTGCCATCGACGTCCTGGTCGGCAGCCAATGGATCGGCCACCGTCGCGGCGCACAGCGGCCCCTGCGCCAGCCGAGTCACCAGTGGTGGTTTCGGCGGCGTGAGTGCGGCGACTGATTGCAGCGCGTTGAGAACATCGTCGGGGCGCACGGTGGGTGTGGTATGCCGTACGACCATTCTCAGTATCGCACACCTGCCATCCCCGGAAGGCGA
>JBBQUB010000119.1:0-9001 GCA_038212865.1 Actinomycetales bacterium | reverse complement strand
GCGCGGACAGAGCTGTCTGATGCAACTGCTGCAGGAGTCCCTGGACGACACCAGTGCCGCGAAGTGCGGACGGTGCTCGGTCTGTCTGGGCCACCTACCGGAGCCGCTGCGGGGGCGTCCCGAACCAGCCACCGTTGAGGCGGTGACCCGCCAGCTGAGGGGCGAGGTCACGGTCCTTGAGCCCCGCAAGATGTGGCCGGGGGGAGCGTTTGGCAGCCGAGGCCGGATCCCAGCCGGGCTGATGGCGGAGCAGGGTCGGGCGATCGTCTATGCCGACGCGCCCGAATGGCGGGAACTGGTTCAGTCGACGTTCGACCGCGATAGGGCACCGTCACAGGACCTACGCGATGCCGCGGTGACAGCGCTCAATCACTGGCGTGACTCGTGGCCGGCCCGCCCTGAGGTGGTCGTGGCGTTGCCCGCGGCCGGCTACCCTCTGATGACCGGCGGGCTGGCCGACCATCTGGCAGAGGTGGGCCGGTTGGGTCGCGCCGACCTCACGGTTTCCCTCGATCCCACGGCGCAGACCGATCTCTCGTCGTCCCAGGAGGCGGCGCAGTGGCGCGAAGCCATTCGAGTCAACGACGAGCTGCTCTCCGCGGTCTGCGGCAAGGTGGTGCTGCTCGTGGTGGATGCCTCGTCGTCACAGTGGCCAATCACCGTTGCGGCGGCCCATCTGCGTCAGGCCGAGGCGTCGATGGTGCTCCCGCTGTTGGTTCACCGCCGGCCATGAGCTCATCCCTGCCGGAACTGCCCGCTTCAAAGTTCGATGAGCCAGAGGGGTTTGGCTCACGGCCGCAACGGAAACAGTGGGGTAGGTGCGTGAATCGCCTAGGCGGCCCACTGCGCCGAGCCCCGGCGCGCTGAAGACACTGGCCGCCGGGGCGCCAGAATCCAGTGGATAGGCTGCCAGATTCAGGTTTCCGCCACGCTAGAGCGAGGAACAGGCTGGATCAGTCCTTCCCGGAAAGGCAGGATCAGTCTCATGCCCAAGGCCTCAGTGGTCCCGTCCTCGGCGTCGGCCCAACCAACCACCCGGTTCGGCGCCCGAGCGCTGCTGGCCGCCGTGGCCCTGGTACTCGTGGCGGTCCCGTTCACGCTGACCCTGCTGCTCGTGCAGGACAGGTGGGCGCCCCTGTTACGGGTCGATGAGGGTGCCCGTGACAGCTTGCACGGTTATGCCGTGAACCATCAAGGGTTCGTCGACGCCATGCAGCTGATCAGCGACTCCGGGTCGGCATGGGCGTGGCAGGTCGTGCTGGCAGTCGTCGTCGTCTGGCTGCTCTGGCGTCGACTGCCTCGACTGGCCCTGTTCGTGGTGATCACAGCAGCCGGGTCGTCGGTGCTGAATGGCATCGTCAAGGCGGCGGTTAATCGACTGCGCCCAGACCTGGTCGACCCGGTCGCTCGCGCGCAGGGGCTCAGCTTCCCAAGCGGTCACGCCCAGGCGGCGATAGTTGGTTATGCGGTGCTGCTGCTTGTGTTCCTGCCCGTGCTGCACGGAGCCTGGCGCAGAGCCGCCATCCCCGTGGCGGTGATCATGGTCTTGGCGATCGGCTTTTCCCGCGTTGCCCTCGGCGTTCACTACGTGTCCGACGTCGTGGGCGGATTTGTCCTGGGTGCGGCGTGGGTTGCGGCCATGGCGGCAGCGTTCAACGCGATGCGCGTCGAACGTGGAGGCCGTCCAGTGGACGTCAGGGAGGGGCTGGAGCCTGAGGAGGCGCCGCGGATGGCTGGCCACAGTACCAACGACGGAGACCTGGATCCCCCAGGAAGGGGCTAGCGCCAGGGCAAGGCCCGGGAGCCACCTCGGTGTGCGGGGTGGCCCCTCATCCCAGCCCATCTGGTCAGATCGTGGCTGCCTTTGTCGGCGTCGATGGTGGGACCAGCCCGGCGGCAGCCGCTGCTTTTTGTACTTCTCGAGACACTGCCGGAACAACTCGCGCATCGAAGATCGAAGGCACGATGTATTCCGCCGTCACCCCGTCCGCAGCGACGATGTCGGCGAGGGCCCGCGCCGCCGCAACCTTCATCGACATGGTCACCGATCGTGCGCGGCAGTCGAGCAAACCGCGGAACAGGCCCGGAAAGACCAGGACGTTGTTGATCTGGTTCGCATAGTCGCTACGTCCAGTGGCAACCACAGCCACGTTGTCCGGCATCTCCTCGGGCTGGATCTCCGGAATCGGGTTGGCCATGGCGAACACGATGGCGTCCTTCGCCATGGTGGCGATCCAGTCCGGCTTGACCAGCCCAGGACCGCTGACGCCAACGAAGACATCGGCACCCACCAACGCGTCCTCAAGGCCGCCGCGCAAATCGTCGGCGTTGGTCGACTCGGCGATGGATCGCTTCGCCTCGTTCAGGTCCGTGCGGTCACGAGAGACGATGCCCTTTCGGTCCACCCCGATGAAGTGCCCGACGCCAGCATGCTGCCAGAGCTTGACGCAGGCCACTCCTGCCGCGCCCATACCGAGGAAGACCACCTTGAGGTCCTCCAGCGGCTTGCCGACCACCTCGGCTGCGCCATACAGCGCTGCCAACGAGACGATCGCGGTGCCGTGCTGGTCGTCGTGGAAGACGGGGATGTCCAGCTCTTCCTGCAACCGTCGCTCGACCTCGAAACACACGGGTGCCGCGACATCCTCCAGGTTGATGCCGCCGAATCCGGGTGCAATGGCCTTGCCTACGGCGACAAGCTCTTCGACGCCTGACGTGCGCACACAGATGGGGTAGGCATCCACGTTGGCGAGCTGCTTGAACAGCATCGCCTTGCCCTCCATCACCGGCATCGCCGCTTCCGGACCGATGTCACCCAGGCCCAGGACAGCGGTGCCGTCTGTCAACACGGCTACGGAGTTGGACTTGATGGTGTAGTCCCAGACAAGTTGCTGCTCCTCCGCGATCGCGGTACAGACGCGGCCGACACCGGGGGTGTAAGCCATCGAGAGGTCGTCGCGGGTGAGCACCGCAAACTTCGGCGTCACCTCGATCTTGCCCCCGAGGTGCCGGTCGAACACCCTGTCGGTGACCGACAGCAGCTCCACGCCGGTGACCGACCGAGCTGCTTCTACGACCTCACGGCCGTGCGCCTCGCCGCGGGTCTCCACCTGGATCTGCCGGACAATCACGTCACGCTGGTGCTCGATGATGTCAATGGCGCCCACCAGAGCTCCCGCACTGCCCAGTGCCGAGGTCAACTTCCCCAACGTGCCGGGGATGCGCTGCAGGGACACGCGCAACGTCAGCGTGTTTCCGGCGGAGGGATGGATCGTCACCATGGTGCTGCACCCTTTCCTAGGACGGCCTCTCGTGCGACGGCGTTGTCGCTGTCCGAGCGGGCACCAAGCTTGTGCCAGGGCCCCCGGGGCCGGTCTGGGCCTCACTGTAACCAGTGGCATCAGGGCTGGCGAAGGCAGGCCCGTTGCCCCCCGGGCGGGCTCTGGCTGCCGCTATCGCCGGTCGGCTGCGGCGTTCGCCCCCGCACAAGACGAGCTCGGGCCTGACCCGAATCCCTCGTGGAGTTTGGCGTGGCACCCGGCGTCGCCAGACCTACAGGTTCACGCACAGCCGTCGCTGTTGCCCGTTGGCAGGGCAATGCGGAACTCGGTACAGCCCGCTCTGCTGATCAACGTCAGTGAACCTCCGTGCGCCACCACGACCGCACGCGCGATGGACAGGCCGAGTCCGGTACTGCCGATAGCCCGCGAACGGGAGTCGTCGGCGCGCATGAAACGCTCGAAGACGTCGGCCTGCAGCTCGAGGGGGATGCCCGGGCCGTCGTCGCTGACCGAGAGCATGACCAGGTGGCCAGCCTGTTCGTCAGCGTTGAGCCGGACGACGACAGAAGTCCCTGCCGGGGTGTGGATGCGAGCGTTGGAGAGCAGGTTCGCCACGACCTGGTGGAGCCTGTGTCCATCACCGCATACGACCAGGGGCTCGTCCGGAAGGTCAAGGGACCACCGGTGGTCAGGTCCGGCCACCCGTGCGTCGCTGGTGACCTCGATGACAAGCCGCGACAGGTCGACGTCCTCATGCTCCAGCGGTCGACCAGCGTCGAGACGGGCAAGCAGCAGGAGGTCGTCGACAAGGCGACCCATCCGAACGGCTTCGGACTCAACCCGGCTCAAGGCATGACTCACCTCGTCGGGGACGGAGTCTGTGTTCCGCAGGGCCAGCTCGGCGTAGCCTCTGATACCGGCCAGCGGGGTGCGCAGCTCGTGGCTGGCGTCGGCCACGAACCGTCGCAGTCGGGCCTCGCTGGCCTCTCGACGTTCGAGCGCGGTCTCCACATGCCCAAGCATCTGGTTGAAAGCGGCACCGAGCTGACCCACCTCTGTGCGTGGGTTAGTTTCGGGGACCCGGTGGGGGAGGTCGACCGCGCCGCTGCCAAGGGAGATGGACGAGACCTGGTTCGCAGTCGTGGTGACCCGCTGTAGGGGCCGCAGCGACAGCCGGACCCAGCCGGCCCCAGCCAGCCCCATCAGGAGCAGGGCTGCCGCGAAGACAGCAAGCTCGGTGGCCTCGAGCCGATGCACCGTCGACTCAACGTCGCCCAACGGCAACCCCGTGATGTGGATGTCGTCGTCCTGGCTCCGGGTGGCGCTCAGCCGGTATTCGGCGAGCGATGACAGCTTGGCGGTGATGGGCCGACCGTCGGGGGTCAGGCGCAGGAGCATGGAGCGGTCCGCCGCGCTCAGCGGGACGTTGCTGAGGCTGACCTGCCCGGCCTTGTCCTGGATCAGGACGGCCTGTGCGACGCTTCCGTTGGCGATCCGCGCCGCCAGCGTTCCCACTGCCTGGCCCTCGACCCCTGGGTCGCCTCCGGAGTCGGAGGGTGGCTCGGAGGCATCCGGCCCGCGAGGGCGCTCGCGGCTGACGTCGATGCGGCTGCCGGCGCTGGCCAGGTTCTGGTCGAGCCGGTCGATGAGGAAGCCTCGAAGGGTGATGCTCGTCGTGATCCCGATGCCCACGCACGAGATGGCAAGCAGAACGAGCACGCCGGCGATCAGCCGGGTGCGCAGGGTCCGTCCGGCCAGCCAGCCACGCATGGTCAGGTCGCTGTCTTGATGACGTATCCCACGCCTCGCACCGTGTGGATGAGCGGCTCGCGGCCCGCGTCGATCTTCTTGCGCAGATAGCTGATGTATAGCTCGACGACGTGGGCCTGACCGCCGAAGTCGTAGTTCCAGACCCGGTCGAGGATCTGCGCCTTGCTCAGGACCCGGCGCGGGTTGCGCATCAGGAAGCGCAACAACTCGAACTCGGTGGCAGTCAGGTCGACGAGCTCGCCGGCCCGGCGTACCTCGCGGGCTTCCTCGTCCATCGTGAGGTCGGCGACGGTCAGCAGGGTTTCCCCGTTGTGGTGGCTCATCCCCGCCCTGCGCAGCATCCCGCGCAGCCGGGCCAGCACCTCCTCCAGGCTGAACGGCTTGGTCACATAGTCGTCGCCGCCAGCTGTGATCCCGGCGATGCGGTCCTCGACAGAGTCGCGGGCCGTGAGGAAGAGCACCGCCACCCGGGGGTTGTCCTCCCGCAACCGGCGCATCACCTCCAGCCCGTCGAAGTCCGGCAGCATCATGTCCAGCACGATGGCATCGGGTTTGAACTCCCGCCCGGTTCGGACAGCCGTCACTCCCGTACCGGCGCTACGCACGTCCCATCCCTCATGCCGGAGCACACTGGACATGACCTCGGCCAGATTCGGCTCGTCGTCGACGACCAGGACGCGAACGGGGGTGCCGTCGGGGCGGGTCAGGTCGGCGGACCTGGTGCTGGTCTTGCGTTCGGTCATCAGGCTCATTCATCTAGCATCGTCGCGCCGGCTCCATGTTCTCTGGGGGCTTCCTCTGAGGTTCCTCTGAGAGTCGACGAGGGGCAAGTCAGCGATCTGGGACGAGCAGGAGGGCAAGCGCGGGACAGTCGGTCACCGCGCGGCGGGCCAGTTTGCGCAGGTCCTTTGAGATCGGGTCGTCAGAGAGGATAGGGAAGCCCCACTCGTCCAGGGTGATCTGCTCCGGGAGCAGCTCCGCGCACAGGCCGTGGCCCGAGCAGAGGATCGGGTTGACACGAAGTCGCTCGTGCATTGCTTACCTCCAGTCGTTCTCGTGCGCAGGGGATCCGGCCGGGATGGGCAAGAACGGCTCGTGGCTGTTGGCGCTGCATCGCCCTGCTGTGTGCGACCTCACCTCGTCGGCGAACACGGTCATTGCACTGCGCAGGAAGCGAACGGTCCCATCTGGGTGGTGGCAGGCGCCGCGGCCCGCGACGAGCTGGGACCAACGAAGCAGGTCGTCCCGAGCTGCTGCCCCGGATCGGCACTCTGCGAGGTGAGTGAAGGTGGCCGCGATCCGAGGGAGCCCGTTCAGGCACGGGCCGCACTGGCCGGCGGACTCGAGGGCCAAGTACTGGACGACCCTGGCCGACTCGACGATGCCGCAGCGGTCGGCGGGCAGGGCGGCCAGCACTCCAGCTCCGACGGCGGCGCCGACGGGGCGCAGGTCGGCGTTGCTGAACTTGAGCTGCATGGCCTGTTCGGAGGTAAGCCAGGCACCGTGGTACCCGCCGACGAGGACCGCTTGACCGGGGTGCTCAGCCAGTCTGAGCAGCTCTGCGATCGGTGTGCCGATCGGGGTTTCCACGACCCCGCCACCACCGCTGGACAACCGCAGGGTGCTGAGCATGCTCCCAGGCTCGGCCTTGGTGCCGAGTGCGCGGAACCACTTCGGGCCGTATCGGGAGATCAGCGCCAGCTGGGCGAGGGTCTCGACGTTCTGGACAAGGGTGGGTTGCCCGTTGATGCCACGCTCGAAGATCCGTGGCGGGGTGAAGCGGGGCAGGGCGGCACCGCCTTCGACCCTGCTGGCCAGGGCAGACTCTTCACCCGCCAGGAAGCGGGGCGGAGCGCCGACCAGGCCAACGGTGATGCGGTCGACTCCAGCGGCAGCCCGCTCAGCAAGCGTCGAGTGCAGGTGCCGCAACAGCTGCGGGTGCCGGTGGACGTACAGGTGGACCTGACGGGCCCCTACGGCCTCGGCTGCGAGCTGGAGCCCGTCAATGACCAGATGTGGTGATGACCAGAGCAAGGACTTGTCCTTGTCGCTCGCCGGTTCGCCCTCGGCGCCATTGCCCACGACGACCGGGACGCCCTTCTGGTTGGCTACGGCGGTCAGCTTTCGGTGGGTAGGGAACGCCGCTCCGCCGCGTCCGGTCAACCCGGCGGACTCGATGGTGTGGATGAGCATCCGGGGGCCGCCACGGTAGGGCGTGGTGCCGTGCATCTTCAGGTGTGCCGACAGCTCCATCGGCTGACCGGCGGGGGGGAGCAGGCGGGGCAACCCGATGGGCACCGGGTTGCTGGTGACGGGGTTGCGGTTGGCGGCTTGTCGTAAGGCCGCGCTCATCTGTGGCTCCCTGACTTGTCTGCGCGAACGAGTTGCTCGGGTACGCGACCCGGGCGCGGAACGGTTGCCAGAGCGCTCATGAGCCGATACCCGATGGCAGTGACCACGGTGAATACCGTGGCCATCGTGAGAGCGAGCAGCCAGCCGGACCGCAGGTCCTTGCTGGCACCCAGACTGTGGACGATGATCACCGGGTAGGAGACGTACGCGAGCCAGTGCACCGCGCGCCATATGGCTGGAGTGAGCCGGTCGCGGAGCAGGCTCGTGACCATGACCGCGGCAAAAAGGTCGATCGCCACGGTGCCGAGCCCGATCCAGAGGCGTTCGTAACCAGAGGTGAACGGCACGACCGTCGAGAGCCACGGGATCTGAGCGTATCCGTCCACTATCGCAGTCACGATGTGTGTGGCGAGAAAGGCCACCGTCAGTAGTGACAGGTTGCGGTGCAGCGCGGTGACCGCGAACCGTGGGAGCCCCGGCAGCCGGCCCTGCCGGTTGACCAGGATGCCAAGGATCGCCACGAGTGAGAACAGGACGAGGCAGATCACGCCGGTGGCCCGGCTGGCGTACCAGAACGCCGTTGCCGTGGTCATGATGAGGCCTCGGGCCAACCTGCGAGCGTGGTGACCGACCCGTCAACGGCGACCAGACGAGCGGGCAGGCCCAGCTTGGCGAGCCAACCGGTGGCGCTCTTCCCGCGGATGATCGCAGCGGTGCTGGCGATGTTGGCGTCCAGAGCCGAGCCGGCCGCGACGGAGACAGTGCGCCAGGTGCTGTTCGCCGACCGACCGGTCCGCGGGTCGAGGATGTGATGCATCAGATCTCCGCCGCGCTGCCACCTGCGGGCGCTGGTGCTGGACGTGGCCAGCCCCCCCGCGCAGATGGCGATGACAGCGGACGGTCCATCTGCTGGCGTGAGCGGGTCACTGTTGAGGTCCTGGACCCGGATCGACCATCCGCCGGTTGGCACCTCGCCGGCAACGGCGATGTCGCCGCCGAGGCTGACCAGCACGCCACAGCTGAGCTCTCGGGCGATCCGCTCGGCCGACCGGTCGGCGGCCCATGCCTTCGCCGTCGCCCCGAGGTCGAGCAGTACGCCGGCCGGCACGGTGAGCAGCCTGGCGCTCTCGTCGAGCCCGACCTGCCGCCATTGTGGGACGTGACGGACCGTGACCCGGACCGCCCCACCTCGGGCCGGCACCGATGCGAAGTCGCGGTCATACCCGATCGACTCCATTGCTCGCCCGACGGTCGGGTCGACGTCGCCGTCTGTGAGCGCGGCACCGCGCAATGCGGCGCTGACTGCTTCGGCGAGCTGTGCGCTGACGATGGTCGGACGGCCGGCATGGGCATCGAGCCGCATCAGCTCGGAGTCCGCGCGGAACCGGCTGCAGGTCGCGTCGAGGGCGGCCAGGTCATCCGTGAGCATCGTGCGCGCGGATTCGAGTCGCGTCCCGTCGGTGACCACGAGCCGGATCGTCGTGCCGATGGCGTTCCAGTCGCTCGAGCGTAGGTGTTCTGCACCCGCGGGGCGCAGGGTCGAGCTAGCGCTCATCACGACGCTGCCGAGGTAGCGACGGGCGGGTTGTTCGTGGTCG
>JBBQUB010000118.1:0-9054 GCA_038212865.1 Actinomycetales bacterium | reverse complement strand
GGGGCACGACCAGGGCTGTGTCGATCCGGTAGAAGTCTGTGTTGTCCACGATGTACGAAGTGATGCCCTTGACGTCCAGCTGCGCACCGGCGGGGATGACAACAGACTTGGTAGGCTTGACAAGCTTGATGGCAGAACGGGATTGGGCTGCCAGAGCGGCCCGCTGTCCCAACGACTGACCGAACGCGGCAGCCGTGGTGGCAGCGGCGGCGACACCCACGCCGCCCAGGAGGAAACGCCGCCGGTCCACCTGCCCGCCTTCTGCACTCATGGCTGCGCGCTGCCACAAGGTGGACAGCGCCCAGAGACCGGCAGCGGTGCCGATCATCGTGGGCAGGATGTCGAAGCTGCTCGACCGGGGGCGGGTGACAACAGCCAGCGCGCCGATGGCGCCGACCACGGCAAAGGTCACCATCCCAGCGGTACGCCGCCGTGCCCCCAGGATGCCGATGACCGCGCAGATCGCAGTGAGGACCAGAGCCATTCCGACGAACAACGCCAGCTTGTCCTTGGTGCCGAAGGTCGAGACCGCGAAGTCCTTCAACCATGGCGGTGTGTGATCGACGAACGTGCCACCGACAGCAATGACAGGTGAGGGTGTAGCGGTGGCCAGGCCCGTTCTGGTCATCAGCCCGGCCAGGAGAGTGGCCACACCAAGCGTGAGGGCGCCCGCCACGATGCCGACGAGCGCCGACCACATTCGTTTCATTTGATCAGCGTGTCACGCCGACGCGGGTTTCCTTTGCGGACGGCGGTTACGAGCAACTAACGGTCGGCGAGGAGCTCACGCAGGTCAACGCTTAGCGTGCGAAACGCCTTGCCGCGGTGCGAGATGGCGTTCTTCTCCTTGGCGGTCAGCTCTGCGGCAGTCCGCAGATCACCCTCGACCACGAGGATGGGGTCGTAACCGAATCCGTTTTCGCCGCGAGGCTCTCGGGCCAGCGTGCCCGGCATACGGCCCTCGCGAACGACGACGGTTCCGTCCGGCAACGCCAAGACCGCGGCGCAGACAAACGCCGCGGTGCGATGTTCGTCAGGGACATCGGACAGCTGAGCCAACAGCAGTGCGGTGTTGGCCTGGTCCTGGCCGTGGGCACCGGCCCAGCGCGCGCTGAAAACCCCCGGCGCACCGCCCAGGACGTCGACGGCCAGGCCGGAGTCGTCGGCCAGCGAAGGCAGGCCCGTGGCCTGAGCAACGAACCTGGCCTTGAGCACGGCGTTCTCGGCGAAGGTCACTCCGGTCTCGACCACGTCGGCAACGTCGGGGAACTCGCCCACGCCGACAATCTCGAGGTTGAGCTCACCGATCAGATCGTCCAGGATCTCCTGAAGCTCACCGACCTTGTGCGGGTTGCGAGTGGCGAGGACAACCCGCCTCCCGGCACCTGTCACGTCACGCCTGTGACCTGTGCGAGGGCAGCCAGCTGCAGCCTGGTGAGCTCGGCACAACCGCTGGTGGCCAGGTCGAGCAGCGCATTGAGCTGCTCGCGGTCGAACGGCTCGGCCTCGGCGGTCCCCTGGATCTCGACGAACGCCCCCGTCCCGGTCAGCACCACGTTCATGTCGGTATCGGCGCTCGAGTCCTCGGGGTAGTCCAGGTCGAGGACCGGCACCCCCCTGACCACGCCCACGCTCACCGCCACCACCGAGCCCTTGAGCGGCTGGGCGTTCTTGCCGATCGCACCAGTGCGGCGCCCGGTCTCGATGGCGTCGGCAAGGGCGACATAAGCACCGGTTATCGCCGCTGTCCGGGTGCCACCATCGGCCTGGAGCACGTCGCAGTCCAGGACGATCGTGTTCTCCCCCAACGCTTTGGTGTCTATGACAGCGCGCAGGCTGCGGCCGATCAGGCGCGAGATCTCGTGGGTGCGACCACCGATACGGCCCTTGACCGACTCACGGTCCGAGCGGGTGTTCGTGGCCCTCGGCAGCATGGCGTACTCGGCGGTGACCCAGCCCTCGCCACTGCCCTTGCGCCAGCGCGGCACGCCCTGGGTGAATGAGGCCGCACACAGCACGCGCGTTCTGCCGAACTCGACCAGGACGCTGCCCTCGGCGTGGTCGAGCCAGTTGCGGGTGATCACAATGTCGCGAAGCTGGTCGTTGGCGCGGGCATCGTGTCGAGTCATGGGCCCAAGGCTAGGCGCTCGCGCTCATAGCTCGTGTATGGCGTCTCCCTCGGCGAGCTCGACCTGACCGGGCCACACTGCGGCAGCCTGCGCACGGCATACGACGACGTCGTTCCACGCGGGGATGTGCGTGAGCATCAGCCGTCGCACTCCCCCGGCGTCGACCGCGGCTTGGGCGGCCCGGCTTCCGGAGAGGTGGATGTCCCGAGTGTCATCGCGATCGTCGATGAACGCCGAGTCAGCCAGGACCAGGGATGCGTTGTGGCACAACACATTCAGGGCTTCGCAGGTGTCCGTGTCGCCAGTGTAGGCCAGGACCTTGCCGTCGGCCTCGACCCGGAAGCCATAGGCCTCGACCGGGTGGTTCACCCGATGAGGGGTGATGGTGAATGGCCCGATCCGGATGGCCTCCAGATCGGTGAGCCGACGGAAGTCGAACTCGCTGTCCATAGCGTCCGGCGGCGTCAGGTCATAGGCGCGGGCCATCCGTTCCCCGGTGCGGCGGGGGCCATAGACGGGGATTCGGCTGCGCCTTGCGGCGATGGGGCTGTGCTTCTTCATGACGTAGAGGCCGCAGAGGTCGAGGCAGTGATCGGAGTGCAGATGGCTGAGAAGGACCGCGTCTATGACCATCGGGTCAAGGTGGCGCTGAAGCCCGCCCAGGGCGCCGCTACCGAGGTCTAGAACGAGGTTCCAGCCACGGCCCTCGTGCTCGGCCTGCACCAGATAGCAGGACGCAGCTGAGTTCGGCCCGGCGAACGAGCCGGAGCACCCCACGATGGTCAGCCTCATCGAGCTCCTGCCACCACCACAGGCTCGGCGCTGGCATGCAGGACCTCGGGGCCAAGGAACCGGCGGGCGAGACGTTCGAACTCCGCCGGGTCGCCCGTCGTGAGGAACTCGTGCGTTGGCGCCGGGAGGTCGTCGGGTCGCAGCTTTCGAGCGTCGGCGAGCACCCGGAATACGTCCTTGGCGGTCTCCTCCGCGGAGGAGACCAGGGTGACGTTCTCGCCCATCACGTAGGAGATAACGCCGGTGAGCAGCGGGTAGTGCGTGCAGCCGAGGATCAGGGTGTCGACCCCCCGGGCCGCGACGGGATCGAGATAGGAGTGGGCAACGGCGAGTAGCTCGTCGCCGGTGGTGACCCCGGACTCGACGAACTCGACGAACCGCGGGCATGGCCGGCTGCTCACCGTGATCTGGGGGGCGGCTGCGAACGAGTCGACGTAGGCCTGGCTCTGATGGGTGGCCTGGGTGGAGATGACGCCGACCCGGCTGTTGCGCGTGGCTGCGACGGCCCGACGGACCGCCGGGCGGATGACCTCGACGACCGGGACCGTATAGCGCTCTCGGGCGTCGTGGAGCACCGCGGCCGATGCAGAGTTGCACGCGATCACGAGAGCTTTGACCCCACGGTCGACCAGCCGGTCGAGGCATTCGAGGGAGTACTTGCGAACCTCGGCGATGGGCCGTGGACCATAGGGCGCCCGGGCGGTGTCACCTAGGTAGATCAACGCCTCATGGGGCAGCTGGTCGAGAACGGCGCGGGCAACGGTCAGCCCACCGAAACTGCTGTCGAAGATCCCGATCGGTGAGTCCGCCACGCTGTGCAGCCTATCGGCCTCACACCGCCGGACAGAGCGAAGGATCGTGGGCGTCAGAGCACCCACAATCTGGGCTTTGCTCCATTCAGACCGCTTTTTGCCGCCGTTTTCCGCTCGAAAACCGGCCTGAATGGAGCAAACCGGCCTGAATGGAGCAAAGGCGGTCGGCTCAGTCCATGAGGGCTTGGGTCAGGGACTCCTGTAGCCAGGTCATGAAGTCGTAGTACGCAGCAAGGTAGTGGTCGGGATCATCCTCCGAAGCCGCCTCGAGCCGATCGTGCAGATCCTCGGCGTCCCCGTCGGTCCGCAGCCCCAACCGCTCCCCGAGCAGCAGGCGCACGTCGGTCAGGGCGACCACCATGGCCTGGGCCTGCTGCAGGTCCAGCCTGACCTTGTCCCTGTCCTTGGCCTTGACGTTGGTGCTTTCCGTATTCTCGCCGACGGCCAGCAACGCAGATATCGCCGTGGCCAGGTTGGCGCTCTTGCGCTCACGCAGGCCGTGCTCGGTCAGTCGGCGGAACTCGGCAGCCATGGCCGGGTCATCGCGATGGGCCGACGGCAACAGCCGGTCCAGGGCCGGATCGCGAGGCACCCCCGAGCCACCGGGCCCGGTCTCGTCCGGCTTTCGCACTCCCAGCGTGGCCACGAGGTCGTCGAACGCGTCACCGGTCGGCTCCCGATGTTGAGGCGCGAGAAACGCCTCGGTCTGTTCCATCAGTCCGACGACCACCTCGCGCTCAACCTCATCGAGGCGCGCAACGAAGCGATCACCCTTGCGTTTGAAGGCTCTTGCCACTAGTCGTCCTTCTGGAAGGTGGCCCACAGCCCGTAGCCCTGCAGCGCCTCGGTATCGCGCTCCATCGTCTCGCGCGGCCCGTTGGAGACCACGGCTCGGCCCTTCTGGTGCACGTCAAGCATCAGCTTCTCGGCCTTCTCCCGTGAGTAGCCGAAGTACGTCTGGAACACGTAGGTCACGTAGGACATCAGGTTGACCGGGTCGTTCCACACCAACGTGATCCAGGGCCGATTCAGCGACAGGTCCTGCTCGATCTCGGTGCGAGCGAGCTCGGCTGGGGCGATGGACACGGCTCCACAATAGGCTGACAACCGTGACCAGTACCGCGCTGCTGACCGACCACTACGAGCTCACCATGCTGCAGGCCGCACTGCACAGCGGCGCGGCGAGCAGGCGCTGCGTGTTCGAGGTATTCGCCCGACGACTTCCGGAGGGCCGGCGTTACGGCGTGGTCGCAGGCACCGGGCGTCTGGTCGAGGCGGTTCGCGACTTCCGGTTCGGCCGGGCCGAGATCGAGCAGCTGCGTGATGTGCACGCGGTGGACTCCCGGACCCTGGACTACCTGTCGGGCTACCGCTTCACGGGCAACATCTGGGGGTATGCCGAGGGCGAGTGTTTCTTCCCCGGGTCACCCCTGCTGGTGGTCGAGGGCACCTTCGCGGAGTCGGTCGTGCTCGAGACCGTGCTCCTGTCGATCCTGAACCACGACGCGGCCATTGCGTCGGCGGCATCCCGGATGACCAACGCCGCTGGTGGTCGGCCGTGCATCGAGATGGGCTCTCGCCGAACGCATGAGTGGGCGGCAGTCGCGGCGGCCCGCGCGGCATACATCGCCGGGTTCGCGACCACGAGCAACCTCGAGGCCGGACGCACCCATCAGGTCCCCACGGCCGGCACGAGCGCCCACTCCTTCACGCTGCTGCATGACGACGAGCGTGCTGCCTTCGAGGCACAGGTCGCGAGCTTGGGGATGGGCACGACACTGCTCGTCGACACCTACGACGTGACGGCAGCCGTCAGTCTTGCCGTCGAGATCGCCGGTGTCGGGCTCGGCGCCGTGCGGCTCGACTCGGGCGACCTGCTCGTCCAGGCGAGACAGGTCCGAGCACAGCTGGATGCGTTGGGAGCAAAGGAAACTCGAATCATCGTGACTTCGGATCTCGATGAGCACTCGATCGCGGCACTGGCCGCTGCCCCCGTCGACGCCTACGGCGTCGGCACTGCCCTGGTCACCGGATCTGGCGCGCCCACTGTTGGGCTTGTCTACAAGCTCGTGGCCCGAGAGGACAAGACGGGGACTCTGGTCGGCGTCGCCAAGAAGAGCAAGAACAAGCTCTCGGTGGGCGGCCGCAAGTGGGCGATGCGGCGGATCAACGCTCGTGGCGTGGCCGAGGCCGAGGTCGTGGGGATCGGCGAGATGCCCGCCAACGATGGCAACGACAGACCGCTGCTGGTTGAGCTGATCGGCGACGGCGAGATCATCGGGGAACGCCCTCTGGACGCGGCACGGGACCGCCATGAGCAGTCGCGCGCCGAGCTGCCGCCACGGGCACTTCAGCTCTCGCGAGGGGAGCCGGCGATCCCGACGGTTTACGAGGGCGGACAAGGCTGATCCACCTCGACTAGCGTGGATCTATGCCTGCCAACCTCACGCACGCCCTGATCCTGGTCGACGTCCAGAACGACTTCTGCGAGGGCGGGTCCCTGGCAGTTGCTGGGGGCGCCGAGGTCGCGCGCAGGATCAGCGCCCACGTTCTTGGCCACGCTCAGCAGTATGCCGCGATCGTCGCCACCGCCGACTGGCACGACGACCCCGGCGAGCACTTTGCCGAGCACCCCGACTATGTCAACAGCTGGCCAGCTCACTGCCGGGTCGGCACCGACGGAGCGCTCTTCCACCCAGCGGCCGAGCCGGCTTTTGAGCACGTCGACGCGATCTTCCGCAAGGGCAGGCACGAGGCGGCCTACAGCGGCTTCGAGGGCTTCACGACAGAGGGCGGCACTCGCGTCGCGCTGGCCGACTGGTTGCGGGACAGGGCAATTGAACAGGTCGACGTCGTCGGTATCGCCACGGATCACTGTGTCAGGGCCACCGCGCTGGACGCCGCGGAGGAAGGCTTCGAGACGACCGTGCTACTCGACCTGACTGCGGGCGTCGCGCGCCAGACCACCGACGCCGCGCTCGCCGCCATGAGCGCAGCCGAGATCGAGCTCGTGGGCGAACCCATCCTCGGGTAGGCGCCAAGCCGGGCACCTCGCTGAGCACGGTGCACGTCAGCCGCCACAGCCAAGCACCACAGCCAAGCACCGCAGCCGACTGGTTCAGCCGGTCGCAACCGTCAGCCAGCACCGTCCAGCGTTGTTTCGCCCTTGCCGCCGACCCATGACCACGCATACTTCTCATCGTCCACGGCACGCCCGGCCTCACCGAGCTCGAGGGGACGGAAGGTGTCGACCATCACCGCGAGCTCGTCGAAGTACTCCGCGCCGATGGAGCGCTCGTAGGCTCCAGGCTGCGGGCCGTGGGCATGGCCGCCCGGGTGCACGGAGACCGAGCCCCTGCCGATGCCGGAGCCCTTGCGTGCCTCATAGTCACCCGCGACATAGAACATGATCTCGTCACTGTCGACGTTCGAGTGGTAGTACGGGACCGGGATCGAAAGCGGGTGATAGTCGACCTTGCGCGGCACGAAGTTGCAGATGACGAAGTTGCTGCCCTCGAACACCTGGTGAACCGGCGGCGGCTGATGCACCCGACCGGTAATCGGCTCGAAGTCGCTGACGTTGAAGGCAAACGGATAGAGGCATCCGTCCCAGCCCACGACATCGAGCGGGTGGTGCGGATAGGTGTAGATCGTGCCGACTATCCCGCTCGGCCCGTTGCCACGGTGCTTGACGAACACCTCCGTCGGCTGGTCCGGGCCCGACCCCACGTCCTCGGCCAGCAACGGTCCCTGCGGCATTCGGAGGTCGCGCTCGCAGTAGGGAGCGTGCTCCAGCAGCTGACCGTACTTGCTCAGGTAGCGCTTTGGCGGGGCAATGTGCGAGTTCGCCTCGATGCAGTAGGCGCGCAACGGCTCGTCCCCGGTCGGGATCCAGCGATGGGTCGCCGCCCGAGGAACCACCAGATAGTCACCACTGGCAACGTCAAACGCCCCGAACACCGTCTCGACTCGAGCGCCACCACTCTCGACAAACACGCACTCGTCACCAATTCCGTTGCGATAGAACGGGCTTGGCGCGTTGGCCACGACGTAGGAGATCCGGACGTCGCCGTTGCCCAGAACTAGCCGGCGGCCCATCACCGGGTCAATCCCTCGCCAGGTGTCATCGACGAAGAGGTCGTGCAGCCTGAGGTGACGCGGCAGCAGGGGGTGGTTGGGCGTCGTCGCCAGCGTGTCCCTGAGGTCCCACGCCCGGGCATCGTTGATCGCGGACGGCAAACCCCGGTGATAGAGCAGCGAGGAGTCAGAGGAGAAGCCCTCCTCCCCCATCAGCTCCTCGTAGTACAGACCGCCGTCAGGGGTGCGGTGTTGTGTGTGCCGCTTGGGGGGCACGTTGCCGATCCGTTGGTAGTGAGCCATGGTCGTCCTCGCCTCGTTGGCGTCAGCCTCCAGTAGCCTTCTTGGCATGTCAACGCCTGAGCGCTTCGCCGGGGTCCGGGCCGATCTCCCTGCCGAACGGGCCCTGTTCCAAGCCTTGTTCGACGACGCCGCAGTCTTTCCACCCGGACTCTCCCCACTCCCCCGGGCAGTCAGGGATCACGTTGCACGACAGCCAAGCTCGTATGCCGACCTGGTCGGCCCGCTGCTCCTGCCGGCCTCGCTGATCGAAGACTTCTACCACGCCCAGCGCTCGCAGCATCCTGATGTGGCCTTGGTCGACCGGCCTGACATGGACCTGGCGACGATCCGCCGCTACGCCGATGCGATGGCGAAGCTGGGCGAAAACGCCGGCGACGTGGTCGGCTTCGAGATCGTCTGGTCTCCCGGCTGGCATCAGAGCCTGAGCCTGGGCGTGCCCGTCTCGGTCGAGGTGACGCGTGGCGCAGGGCTAGAGGACGCACTGGCCGATATCCAGGAGCACGCCCACCAGCCGGGCCAGGTACAGGCCAAGTTCCGGACCGGATCGACCCCGGAGCGTCCCGTGCCCACCCCAACCGAGCTGGCGACCTTCATCCGCGCCTGTGTCGACCACGACCTCGGGTTCAAGCTGACTGGTGGGCTGCACCACGCCATCAGCCTCACGACCGATGAGGGTGAGGACCAGTTCGGATTCCTCAACATCATCGCGGCCACGCGTTGGGCGCTGGCCCACGGAGCCGAGGTACCCGAGATGGATTCCCTTCTCTCAGTGCGTGATCCGGTGCCGATCCTGGACATCATCACTCGGATGAGCCAAGCGGACGCGAGCGTGCTTCGGGCCTTCTTCACCGCATACGGCTGCTGCGCGGTCATGGACCCCATCGGCGACCTCACCACCCTCGGCCTGCTCAGGGAGACGACCGTATGACGGCAACCGCAAC
>JBBQUB010000117.1:0-9061 GCA_038212865.1 Actinomycetales bacterium | reverse complement strand
AAGGGCACCAAGGTCACCGCCCGCCTGATCAAGGATCGCATCGACCGGGAGCTGGTCGGTAACGTCTCGATCCGGGTCATGCCCACCGAGAGTCCCAATTCCTGGGAAGTGCAGGGCCGCGGCGAGCTGGCGCTGGCCATCTTGGTCGAGCAGATGCGCCGCGAGGGCTACGAGATGACGGTCGGGAAGCCGCAGGTGGTCACGCGCGAGATCGGCGGCCGGATCCATGAGCCGTTCGAGCGCCTCACGATCGATGCTCCCGAGGAGCACCTCGGCGCGATCACGCAGCTGCTGGCGGTCCGAAAGGGGCGCATGGAGCAGATGACCAACCACGGAACGGGTTGGGTGCGGATGGAGTTCGTCGTGCCTTCGCGGGGGCTGATCGGCTTTCGGACCGAGTTCCTCACCGACACCCGCGGCACCGGCATCGCCAACCACGTTTTCGAGGACTACGAACCGTGGGTCGGGGAGCTCAAGACCCGGCAGAACGGCTCGCTGGTGGCCGACCGCACTGGTGCCGCAACGTCATACGCGATGTTCAACCTCCAGGAGCGCGGCGCACTGTTCCTGGAGCCGACCACTGAGGTCTACGAGGGCATGGTCGTTGGTGAGAACTCACGCGTTGAGGACATGGACGTCAACATCTGCAAGGAGCGCAAGCTCACCAACGTGCGCTCCGCCACCTCCGAGGTTCTCGAGCGCCTGATCCCGGCGCGCAAGCTGAGCCTGGAGCAGGCACTGGAGTTCTGCCGCGAGGACGAATGCGTCGAGGTCACCCCAGATGCCGTCCGCATCCGCAAGCTCGTCCTGCCACGTGAGCAGCGCGCGCGCACTGCCGCCCGGGCCAAGACGGCAGCCAGATCCTGACACCGGCCGGGTCGGCCCAGGAGGGAGCCACCACTTCATGCATGCCAGAAAGCGCAGCGCGGCGCTCGCCGCGTGCGTGGGCCTGACTCTCGCCGCGTCCTCATGCTCAGTGCGGCTGGCTTCCGATGCCACGCCCACGTCAACGGGTCCAGACACCTCAGGTGGCACGCTCTATATGTTGAGCCTGGGTCCCGTGGACTCCTGGGACCCCCAGAGGCTCAACGTCGCAGCCGATATGGCCTTCGCGGGCCGGGTCTTCGAACGGACGCTGACGGCGTGGGCGCCACCGACCCAGCAGGACACGTTGCCGGATCTCTCGGCCGACCTGGCCACGGACACCGGAACGGTGACCGCGGATGGGAGGGTGTGGCGCTTCACCCTGCGCGCCGACGCGAGGTGGCAGGACGGCAGGCCCGTCACCTGTGCCGATGTCAAGTACGGCATCTCACGCACGTTCGCGACCAAACAGATCACCGGTGGTGCGACCTACGCGCTGGCCTTCCTGGATGTGCCCCGCAACGCCGACGGCTCCAGCACCTATGCCGGCCCGTACGTCAGGACTGGCCAGGCAGGGTTCGACAAGGCGATCACCTGTTCCGCCCAGACGATCACGTTCAAGCTGGCCATGCCGGTGCGGGACTTCAACCAGGTGTTAGCGCTTTCGGCGTTCGGCCCGGTTCGCGCTGACCAGGATCGGGGCGCCGGCTCGACCACCGAGATCTTCTCCAACGGTCCCTACATGCTCAAGACGGCGTGGGCGCCCAGCAGCGGTGCGACGTTCGTGCGCAACCCACACTGGGACATCGCGAGTGACCCGATCCGTAAAGCGCGCCCGGGGCAGATCGTCTATCAGGAAGGCGTCCCCGTCGAGACGGCGGTCAGCAGGATCATGACGAACTCGGGGCCGGACTCCTTTGCGGTGACAGCGGATTCGGCACCACCCGTTCTACAGAACAACATCATGTCCACCCCCTCGATCAGGAATCGGTCGACCAACCCCCGCTCGCCGCTCGTGGACTATCTGGTCCCCAACTTCAGCCGGCCGACGATGGCCAACCGCAAGGTCCGTGAGGCGCTGGCGCTCGCCACCAACCGAGAGGCGTACGTCACGGCCATCGGTGGAGCGTCTGCTGCGGAGGTGACTTACGCAATGATCAACAAGTCGTTGCCGGCCCACGACGACTTCAACCCTCTGAACGTCCCACCCCGTGGTGATCCTGCCCGGGCCCGCACCATGTTGCAAGCATCGGGGCTGACCCTGCCGGTCAAGATCACCGTCGCCTACCGAAAGGGCACCACCGCGGACAAGGCGATGGTCGCCCTGCAACAGGGATGGCAGGACGCAGGATTCTCGGTCGTGCTCGAAGGCCTCGAGAGCGACTACGGCACAACGATTGCCGCCGTCCAGAGCAGCCGCCAGTACGACCTGATGTGGGCCGTGGGCTCGGCTGAGTGGCCGTCGGGCTCGAGAATGATCCCCCCGCTGTTCGACAGTCGGCTCAACCTCTCAGCGAGCTCGTCGGGTCAGGACTACGGCCGGTTCGACAGTCCTGCGTTCAATGCCAAGATCGATGCCGTCTCGAAGATCCCCAACGCATCAGATCGTGAGAAGGCCTGGGGACGCCTGGACAAACAGCTCTCGGCCGAGGTCGCCGCCATCGCCCTGACCAACCGGAAGTCTGTGTTCGTGCACGGTTCCGGGGTCCAGAGCTACACGGACAACCAGGCCCTAGGCGGCACGGTCGACCTGGCGACGGTGGCGGTCCAGTGAGCAGCCACGTGGTGTCCCAGAACGTGAGCAGACGGGCAAAGCTGTTGTTCGTCCACGCCCACCCCGACGACGAGACGCTTGCGACGGGAGTGACCATGGCTGCATACGCGGCCGGCGGCCATGACGTCCACCTCCTTACCTGCACCCTCGGTGAGGAGGGCGAGATCATCCCCCCTGCACTGGCCCATCTTGGCGCCGACCGCGATGACACCCTCGGGCCATGGCGCCAGGAGGAGCTCCGGTCGGCAATGTCCGTGATGGGAGTAGCGCACGCGGTGCTCGGGGAGGACTCCGAGAGCGGAGTGGGCTCGCGGTATCGCGACTCCGGCATGGCCGGGACACCGAGCGCAGCGCATCCGGACGCCTTCGCCCGGGCCGACCCCCTCGAAGCCGCCACCCTGGTGGCAGCGCACATCAAGGCACTTCGACCAGACGTGGTCGTGACCTACGACAAGCATGGCGGCTATGCGCACCCGGACCACATCCAGACCCATCGAGTGACGATGGCGGCACTGGTGGCGCTGGCTGCGGAAGCAGAAGCCGAAGCGGAAGCAGCCAGCCTGGTCGTCCCGATGGCCTTTTGCATCCTCACTCCTTTGAGCTGGGCGACACAGGATCGGGCGTGGCTGCACAAGAATGTGGCGGCGACGAACCCGAACTGTGTTGTCCTGCAACCAAATGCTCCATACCCACCGTCGGTGGTCAACGACAGTGTGGTCACCCATCTCGTCGAGGAGCCGGCCATGGTCGACATACAGAGCCGGGCGCTTTCCCGGCACGCCACCCAAGTACGCGTCTATGACGGCTACTACTCGTTGTCAAACCGCGTCGCCGGCCGGCTCGGCGGGCGAGAGGGGTTCGCGCAGTTCGACCCCGTCGGCGGCGAGCTCCTGCCAGCGGCGCAGGACGCAGTCCGGCATTCCGGCTTGCTGACCGACTCCCGGGTCCGTCGATGAGCCAGAGCATTCCGGACGTCGACCACTTCCGAAGGGCCATGGGTCGCTTCGCCACTGGCGTCACGGTGGTGACCACCCGAACGCACGATCTCGACCATGCGATGACCGCCAGTGCACTGACCTCGGTGTCGCTCGACCCTTTGCTACTGCTGGTGTGCGTGGAACGAGAGGCGCGCTTTCACGACGCCGTGGTTGAGGCCGGCATCTGGGGCATCAGCGTCCTGTCCTCGCACGACAGGCCCGCCGCTGACTGGCTGGCGACACGCGGGCGGCCGCTGCACGGTCAGCTGGACCGCATTGCTCACCACCCTGGCCAACAGACAGGGGTGGCACTGCTTGACGGAGCCCTGTCCACCTTCGAATGCCATACGACTTCAGTGCATTCCGCCGGCGACCACAGCATCGTGGTCGGAGAGGTCGTTTCGATAACAACCGCAGCCGATGCCGGTGAGGCGCTGCTGTACTACCGCGGACGGTACGTGACGCTGCCATGATGACGAAGGCGGCATCGGTGCAGCCCATGGAAGCAAAGCGGGTGTTCCTGCGCCTGCTGCTGGCCATCGTCGTACTCGGAGGGGTCTACGGCGGGCTGGCGATCTTCCTCGGTCGTCACGTGGCGACCAGCACCAGAGTTGACGGCATCGCGATCGGCGGGATGTCGCCCGACGAAGCAACCGTCACCCTTCAGCGCGTTCTCGGCACCAGGGCGTCGCGACCTGTCCACCTAGAAACGCCTTCCCGCACCCTCGCCATCGACCCCGGAACCGCAGGTCTCGAGGTCGATCTGGAAGCCACACTGTCGGATCTGAGCGGGTTCACGTTGAACCCGGTGCAGCTCTGGGCGCACCTGACCGGGGGAGCGGACCAACCCCTCAGGATCGCCGTCGACCGCCCGAGGCTCACCGCAGCCGTGACAGAGGCCGCACGCGCCGTCGACTCCCCTGCAAAGGAGGGCTCGATCACCTTCGAAGGCGGCAAGGCAACCACAGTGGTGTCGGAGGCCGGACAGGCGGTCAAGATTTCTGCGACCATCGACGCTGTCACCGCAGCGTGGCCGCGGCAGCAGGTCGTCAAAGCCGTCATCAGCCCTATCGAGCCCACTCTGTCTGCAGACGAGATCAACCGTGCCGCAAGGGAGTTCGCAGTCCCTGCGATGTCGGGGCCGGTCAAGGTGGTGGCCGGTCGGAGCACCGTCATGCTCCAGCCAGTGAGGTTTGCCCCCGCCCTGTCCATGGTTTCTGACGGCAACGGCAGGCTCCGGCCGAGCATCGACGCGCCCCGCCTCCTGGCGGTGATCCGGGCGGCCGGGTCCGGCATCGAGCGCACCCCGGTTGACGCGACAGTGCGGTTGGTCGCGGGTGCACCTCGGGTCCTGCCCGCTGTGACCGGCTTGAAAATCGACGTGCAGTCCGCGCCGGCATCTTTCCTCACCGCCCTGACCTTGCCCGGGCGAACCGCCTCGATCATCATGGTCCCGGTCCCGCCGAAGGTGACCACAGCGACGGCGAAGGGCTGGGGAGTCAAGGAGGAGATCTCGACCTTCACCACCCACTTCCCATTCAACCCGCCACGCACCAACAACATCAAGATCGCCGTCCGCACCTTGAACAACACGCTGGTCCGCCCTGGTGGCATGTTCAGCCTCAACGCCACGCTCGGGCAACGGACCCCCGCCAAGGGCTACCAGCAGGCTCCCGTTATCAACGCCGGGCGCCTCGTGACGGACTATGGCGGTGGCGTCTCGCAGGTCTCCACGACGACCTTCAACGCAGCCTTCTTCTCCGGAGTCAGGATCGAGCAGTACACGCCGCACTCGTTCTACATCTCGCGCTACCCCGAAGGTCGTGAAGCCACCGTCTCTTGGCCAGCTGTCGACCAAAAGTGGACCAACGACACGGGGTTCGGGATCCTGATCAAAGCGTTCGTGAGCGGCAACGACCTCACCGTGACGTTCTTCGGCACCAAGACCTGGGACATCGAAGCGGTCAAGGGACCCAGGCGAAATATGGCGCAACCCCGGACGATCGTTGACGGTCGCGCGGGCTGTGTGCCGCAGTCGCCGGCACCCGGTTTCGACGTGACAGTGACTCGGATCTTCAAGAAGAACGGGGCACAGGTCAAGACCTCAACCTTCAACACCCACTACATCCCTGAGGACAACGTGCAGTGCACCCACGCGGAGTCCGGCTAGACGTCCGACAGGTTATCTGCCGAGGTAGCAGTACTCATGGTGGAGGCTGAAGCCGAGCCGCTCATAGAGTCCTCGTGCCGGCAAGCTTGCTTGTTGCACCTGCAGATACATGGAACCTATGCCGCGTGCGCGCGCCGCGTCCGCGACCGCGCTCATCAGCTGGACGGCGACGCCGGTGCGCCGACTGGCCGGCGCCACGTGCAGAGCGAACACGCCCGCCCATGCCTGGGCGAAGGCGACGCGTGCAACGCCGACGACAGCCCCATCGACCTCCAGCGAGGCGAAGAGCTGTTCGGCCGAACCCGTCAACACCGCCCGGGCGGCAGAGGATCCGTCGTTGTCGTGGTCGCTCCCGCCATCCCAGCCGGCCCAGGCGTCCCACCATGGGAGCGAGGGCTCGGACTCGAGCCGCACGAGAGCGCCCGAGGCATGGGGCACCTCCTGAGGCAGTGCTCCGGTGGCAGTCGTCAGGACCGCGGTGTTGTTGAACGGTGTGTAGCCGCGCCCCAGCAGCTCGCGGCCCAGCGGGTCGTCATCCACGGCGAAGCCCGCCGGGCCGAAGAGAGCGAATAGGCGCCGGAGCCCACGTTCGTCATACCAGCTCTCGCAGCGATCGACCGCCGTGGACAGTGGAAGCCCCGGATTGCCAAGCGGCAGAACCGAATTGGCTCTTCCTGTAAACCCGGCCGCAGCGCGCAGGAGCCAGTCGCCCAGTTCGGCCCGTTCGACGGGCTGCCATCCCGCAACCATGATCTGCTCCAGGTCGTCCATCGAGATTGCCAGATGTTTGGCACCTCGGCGGGGAGTCCTGGGCGGGACCTCCTTGGCCGCCACCACGATGGCCCGCTGGATGACCACCAAGCCGAGACGGGTCTGGACAGAGATGGTGTCATCGTCGATCGCCACGACGACGCCCAACGCGTCCGTGACACCATGCTCGATGCGGCGGCGCACCACCGCACGCATGCCTGGTCGGAGTCCGTCGACGGGGTCTGAGTCGGTCATCGGTGTGGCTGTCGCTCCTTCACAATGGGCATTCTTCGTCTTGGTCGGACCCGGGTGCCTCGCCGGCCTGCCGAGTCGGCATACTAGGGGTTGTACCCCACGTCCCGCCTCTGGAGGACCCCTCAACATGACCTACGTGATCGCCCAGCCTTGTGTCGACGTCAAGGACAAGGCTTGCATCGAGGAGTGTCCGGTCGACTGCATCTACGAGGGTGAGCGCACGCTCTACATCCACCCTGACGAGTGCGTCGACTGCGGTGCCTGCGAGCCGGTGTGCCCGGTCGAGGCCATCTTCTACGAAGACGACACCCCCGAGCAGTGGAAGGACTTCTACAAGGCCAATGTCGAGTTCTTCGACGACCTCGGCAGTCCTGGCGGGGCGGCCAAACTCGGCAAGATCGCCAAAGACCACCCCTTGATCGTTGCCCTGCCTCCTCAGTCGCACGAGGAGTAGGCCCGATAGATCAAAAGTTGGGTAGTCGATGATGGATCATCTTCCAGACTTCCCATGGGACTCGCTCGCTCCTGACAAGGAGCGGGCGAGTTCTCACGTTGGCGGGCTCGTCGACCTCTCGGTGGGCACACCTGTCGACCCCACTCCGGAGGTGGTCAGAGCGGCGCTGACGGCGGCCGCCGACGCACCCGGCTATCCGCAGACCTGGGGCACGCCCGCCCTTCGGGATGCCGTCGTGGCATGGTTCGCCCGGCGTCGCGGTGTACCAGATGTGAGTCCCGATGGGGTCATGCCGACGGTGGGCAGCAAGGAGCTAGTGGCCTGGCTGCCGACGTTGCTGGGCGCTGGCCCCGGTGATGTGGTGGCGTTCCCTGCGGTCGCCTATCCAACCTATGACGTTGGTGCGCGGTTAGCCGGTGCGACGCCGAAGCCGATGCGCAGCCTGATAGAGCTTGGCCCGATGACCTCCACGACGACGCCAAAACTGTTGTGGGTCAACAGTCCCAGCAACCCCACGGGGCAGGTTCAAGGCATTGAGCACCTCGCGAAGGTCGTCCGATGGGCCCGGCGCAACGGCGTGATCGTCGCGAGTGACGAGTGCTACGCGGAGCTGGACTGGCGGGCGGACGAGCGCGCGGAGGCGCCCACTCCAGGAGCGGTTCCGAGCATCCTTGACCCACGGGTGTGTGGTGGCAACCACGAGGGTTTGCTGGCGGTCTATTCACTGAGCAAGCAGAGCAACATGGCCGGCTATCGGGCCGCGTTCGTGGCGGGGGACCCGGCGCTGGTCGGCCGGCTTCTCCAGATCCGCAAACACGCGGGGATGATGGTGCCGTGGCCCGTTCAGCAGGCGATGGTCGCGGCCCTCACGGACGACAGCCACGTGGAGCTGCAGAAGGCGCGTTACGGCATCCGGCGAAAGCGTCTGAGAGCTGCCTTGGAGGCTGCCGGGTATCGCATCGACTATTCCGATGCGGGCCTCTACCTGTGGGCCACGAGGGATGGCGCAGACCCTGGTGCCGACTGGACGATGGTTGCCGAGCTGGCCGGCCTGGGCATCCTGGTGGCTCCGGGCAGCTTCTATGGCCCACTGGGCGGGCGCCATATCCGCATCTCTTTGACCGCAACCGACGAACGTATTGATGAAGCTGCGCGGCGCCTGTTCCACGGTGTCGGGCAGGGGTGAGAGCGTCCGATCCGACAGCGGTACCCCCCCGGCGTACCCCCCGGGGTTTGTGGGAGTACCTTGATTTTTCAGTGCACGCCGAGGCAACGGAGCCGCGGCCACTAGGAGGGTAATAACTTCATGAGCAACGATGCAGCAGGTGTAGTTCTTCGAACCGGTGACAAAGAGTTGCAGCTCCCTCTGGTGGAGTCGACCCAGGGTAATGATGCCTACGATGTTTCCAAGCTGATGAAGGAGACCGGCAACGTCACGCTGGACCCAGGCTTCGTCAACACCGCGGCTTGCCGCTCGGCGATCACCTACATCGACGGCGATGCCGGCATCCTTCGCTACCGCGGATACCCGATCGAGCAGCTTGCCGACGGCTCCAGCTTCCTGGAGACGTCCTATCTTCTGATCTACGGCGAGCTTCCGACCCCGGTGCAGCTGGCCGACTTCGATGCGCGGATCCGCCGCCACACCCTGCTGCACGAGGACCTGAGGAGCTTCTTCAACGGCTTTCCCCGCGACGCACACCCGATGTCGGTGCTGTCGTCGTCGGTCTCGGCGCTCTCGACGTTCTACCAGGACAGCCTGGACCCGTTCGACCAGGAGCAGGTCGAGATCTCGACCGTCCGCCTCATGGCGAAGC
>JBBQUB010000116.1:0-9083 GCA_038212865.1 Actinomycetales bacterium | reverse complement strand
AGTTCGGATCAGTCCAGCGACGCGGACGGGCGCGGGACTAGCGTGAGAACTTCTCGATCAACCCGAGACCAACAATGCTGGCTCCCCATACCAGGCCCAAGGCCACGGTGAACCGGTCCAGGTTTCGCTCCGCCACTGAGGAGCCGCTCATCGTGCTGGACATTCCGCCGCCGAACATGTCGGAGAGTCCGCCGCCCTTACCCTTGTGCAAGAGAACCAACAGGGTCAGCAACAGCCCACTGAGCACCAGGACCACATTCAGCCCGATCTTCACGGCATCCACGAAAGTTTGACCCAATCTCGTTCGGCGTCTGTCCGGTCGCACCTAGCGCGGCCAAGGACAAACACTACCTGACGGCGCCCGTAGCCTCACCCCGACATACGGTCAGGGGGCGCATGCCCAGTGAAGAATCGGCTCGCTCAGCCTGCGGTGATGTGATCGCGATAACGGCAGATCGCTACGAAGTCGTCTGCCACGATCGACGCGCCACCGACCAGTGCTCCATCTACGTCGGCCTGGGCCATGATCTCGGCGACGTTGCCTGCCTTGACCGAACCCCCATAAAGGATGCGGATGCCGTCCGCGGTATCCCCGGAGTAGAGTTCCGCCAGCTTCGTGCGGATCGCTGAACAGACCTCCTGTGCATCGGCCGGGGTCGCCACCTCTCCGGTCCCGATGGCCCAGATCGGCTCATAGGCGACAACGATGGAGCGAACCTGCGCGTGCGTGATGCCATCGAGGGCAGCGTCGATCTGGGCCAGCACGTGCTCAACCTGACGGCCCTCCTGGCGTACCTCGAGGCCCTCGCCACAGCACAGGATCGGGGTCAGACCGTGCCGGTATGCCGCCTTCACCTTGGCGGCCACGACAGCGTCGTCCTCGGCGTGGTACTGCCGGCGCTCACTGTGCCCGACGGCGACATAGGTGCAGCCGAGCTTGGCCAGGAAGGCACCCGAGATCTCGCCGGTATAGGCGCCGGCGTCGTGCACCGAAAGGTCCTGCGCACCGTGCTTGAGGAACAGTTTGTCGCCCTCGATCAGCGTCTGGACGCTGCGGAGGTCGGTGAACGGAACCAACACGGCGACCTCGACCGCGCCGTAGTCGTGCTTGGCGTCGCGAAGGGTCCAGTCGAGCTTCTGGACCAGATGCGTGCCCTGGAGATGATCCAGGTTCATCTTCCAGTTGCCCGCCATCAGAGGGGTGCGGTTGGACGTCGCACCTAGGTTCTTGGTTGCTGCCATGGGGTTTTCAGCCCTCCAGGACTGTCAGACCGGGGAGCTCTTTGCCCTCGAGGTACTCAAGGCTGGCACCGCCGCCGGTGGAAATGTGCCCGAACTGGTCGTCCGTGAAGCCGAACTGACGCACGGCGGCAGCCGAGTCGCCGCCGCCGATGACGGTCAGCGCCCCGGTCTTGGTCACGGAGACCACCGCCTCGGCGATTGCCTTGTTGCCCTCGGCAAACGGCGCCATCTCAAAGACGCCCACAGGGCCGTTCCAGAACACTGTCCGCGCGTCGGCAATCTTGGCCGCAAAGGTCTCACGCGTGCGCGGGCCAATGTCCATCCCCTCCATATCGGGCGGGATCTGTTGGGCCGGCACGACTCTGTGCTCTGCCTCGGGTGAGAACTCCGTCGCGACCACCACGTCGGTAGGCAGGACGATCTCAACACCACGTTCCTTCGCCTGCGAGAGGTAGCTCTTCACCAGCTCCAGGCGATCGGTGTCGAGGAGGCTCTTGCCGACCTCGTACCCCTGGGCCGCGAGGAACGTGTAGCTCATCCCGCCGCCGATCAACAGCGTGTCGGCCATCTTGAGCAAGCTCTCGATCACCCCGAGCTTGTCGGAGACCTTGGCGCCCCCGAGCACCACGACGAAGGGCCGCTCGGGCGACTCGGTGAGACGCTTGAGCACCTCGATCTCGGTCTGGACGAGCCCTCCGATGGCGTGCGGCAGTCGCTGCGCGACGTCATACACACTGGCATGCTTGCGGTGCACGACGCCGAACCCGTCGCTGACGAAAACATCTGCCAGAGAAGCAAGCTCGTCAGCGAACGCACCGCGCACGGCATCGTCCTTGGAGGTCTCGCCGACGTTGAACCTCAGGTTCTCCAGCAGGGCCACCTGACCGTCCGCCAACCCGTGCACGGTGGACCGGGCAGACTCCCCCACCGTGTCGGTAGCGAAGGCAACCGGGGCACCGAGCAGCTCCTGGAGCCGCTGGGCAACCGGCGCCAGGGAGAATCTGGCGTCTGGTGAACCCTTGGGCCGGCCGAGGTGGGCGCACACGACAACGCGTGCGCCCGCCTCTGCCAGGACCTTGATCGTGGGCAAAGAAGCCCTCACCCGGCCGTCGTCGGTGATGGTGGTGTCCGCATCCTGAGGGACGTTCAGGTCAGATCGGACCAGAACCCGCTTCCCGCGCAGGTCACCGTCCGCGACGAGGTCGAGTGCGGTCTTCATGAGGCGATCAGAGCGTCTTGCCGACATAGGTGATCAGGTCGACGAGGCGGCAGGAATAGCCCCACTCGTTGTCATACCAGCCGACGACCTTGGCCATGTTGCCGTTGACGTAGGTAAGACCTGAGTCAAAGATGCACGACGCCGGGTCCGTGACGATATCGGTCGAGACGATCGGGTCCTCGGTGTAGGACAGGATCCCCTTCAGCGGGCCTTCGGACGCCGCCTTGATCGCGGCGTTGATCTCTTCCTTGGTGGCCGCGGTCTTCAGCTGCACGGTCAGGTCGGTGGCGGACCCGGTGGGCAGGGGGACACGCATGGCGTAGCCGTCGAGCTTGCCCTTGAGCTGTGGCATGACAAGGGCGATCGCCTTGGCCGCGCCGGTCGTGGTCGGGATCATGTTCAGGGCAGCGGCGCGAGCGCGGCGCAGGTCCTTGTGCGGGTAGTCGAGCACGTTCTGGTCATTGGTGTAGGCGTGGATGGTCGTCATCAGACCGCGCTCGATGCCGAACGTGTCGTCGATGACCTTGGCCATCGGCGCGAGGCAGTTCGTGGTGCACGACGCGTTGGAGATGATGTTGTGGGTCGCGGGGTCGTAGTCCTCATGGTTGACGCCCATGACAACGGTGAAGTCCTCACCCTTCGCGGGCGCGGAGATGATGACCTTCTTGGCGCCTGCGGTCAGGTGCTTGCCGGCGCTCGCGGCGTCGGTGAAGTGGCCGGTTGACTCGATGACGACGTCGGCTCCGACCTTGGCCCAGGGCAAGTCGGCGGGATCGCGCTCCGCGAAAACCGGGAAGCTCCCCTTGCCAACGACGGTGATCTCGCCATCGCCGGCTACGACGTCCTTGCCGAGACGACCCAGGATGCTGTCGTACTTGAGCAGGTGCGCGAGGGTCTTCGTGTCCGTCAGGTCGTTGACGGCGACGATCTCGATATCCGCGCCGGAAGCCTGCACGGCACGGTAGAAGTTGCGGCCGATACGGCCGAAGCCATTGATACCAACGCGAACAGTCATGGGCTTGCCTTCCTTAGTTTGTCGAAGCAGCGCTGACTAGCCTGCCAGAACAGGGAGCGTGGGTGTGGCCTGGCCGCACCCGAAATACCTCAACATGACCCTAATTGATGAGCGCACATGGACAACAAGGGGCCCTCATGGTGGGACTTGAGGCGGTCGGATCCGCTGAGCAGGAGTTCGCAGCGGCTTAGTCGAGCATCTCTGCAGTGAGGTTGGCGTCGGTGCCGGCGACGCCCAGGTCACTGGCCCGTTTGTCGGCCATGGCCAGGAGCCGACGGATTCGGCCAGCCACCGCGTCCTTGGTCATCTGCGGATCCGCCAGCTGGCCGAGTTCCTCAAGGCTAGCCTCCTTGTGCTTCAGCCGCAGCATCCCGGCGTCCCGCAGGTGGTCCGGAACGTCGTCGCACAAGATCTCCAGCGCACGTTCGACCCGGGAGCCAGCAGCCACCGATGCCCGCGCGGAACGGCGCAGATTGGCGTCGTCGAAGTTGGCCAGCCGGTTGGCGGTTGCCCGGACCTCGCGCCGCATCCGGCGCTCCTCCCAGGCCAGCACGGCGTCATGAGCGCCGAGCCTGGTCAGCATGGCGCCGATCGCGTCGCCATCGCGGATGACCACTCGGTCCACACCGCGCACTTCGCGCGCCTTGGCCTGTATGCCCAGTCGCCGGGCCCCACCCACCAGGGCGAGCGCGGCCTCCGGTCCCGGGCAGGTGACCTCAAGGGCAGAGGAGCGGCCGGGCTCGGTCAGGGACCCGTGGGCCAGAAACGCGCCCCGCCAGGCGGACTCCGCATCGCAGACCGAGCCGCTGACCACGCGGGGAGGAAGACCACGCACCGGGCGCCCACGGGCGTCGATCAGCCCCGTCTGACGGGCCAACGCCTCACCGTCCTGGACGACGCGCACCACGTAACGACTGCCACGACGAAGTCCCCCGGCGGCCAGCACGAGGATCCCACTGCCGTGGCCGTAGACGTCGGCGATGTCCTTACGGAGTCTGCGCGCGGCAGCAGCGGTATCCAGCTCGGCCTCAACAACGATGCGACCCCCGATGATGTGCAGCCCGCCGGCAAACCTCAAGGTCGCGGACACCTCGGCCTTGCGACAGCAAGGTTTGGTCACCGTGAGCCGGCTCAGCTCGTCCTTGACCTTTGCCGTCATCGCCATGCGGGCCATCTTGTCACTCGTCTCCAAGTCGGGGAGCCGTCACTGAACGAACCCCCTACGGTTCCCGTGCCACTCAGCGACCGGCAGACCCAGCACTATCTCACGCCGGTGATGGTCGTCGAGCACCTCAACTGATGACCGACCGACTAAGCCAAGCCCCGATGCTATGCCCTCGAGGATCAACCGATGATGTCGCGGTAGGCAGCAGCCAGGCGCAGCGAGTCATGGTGGCCAGGCTGCGCCTGATCTCTCACCCGGGCAAGGACCAGCTCTGCCCCCATCCGTAGGGCAACGCTTCGGAGCAACGCCTCGTCCTCGACGACCTCTGGGTCGGCGAGGACCACGTCCAGATGGAGCCCGGGGGCATGGTCAGCCAGGACTTCCAGGTGGTTCTCTGCCGAGAAACCCACCGTCTCGCGGGTGTGCATCACGAGGTTCAGCGTGAGCAAGCGCTGGGCCGGGGTGTCCATGAGCGCGTCCCGGACGCCTGGGACCAAGAGGTGCGGCATGACGGAGGTGAACCAGGAGCCTGGCCCCAGGATCACCCAGTCGGCGGCACGGACGGCGGCCACCGCCTCTTCACAGGCAGGAGGTGCGTCCGGGTTGAGGCGCACCGCAAGCACGCGGCCCTTTGTCGTAGCAACGGCTACCTGGCCCCGAATCGTGGTGATCTCGAGCGGCGACGCTGGATCTGCGCCCATCACGCTCGCCTCGATGTTGAGTGGCACCGCGGCCATGGGTAGCACCCGGCCGCTGGCGTTGAGCAGCTGGCCAACCAGGTCCAGACCGCCGACTGTGTCCCCGAGAAGGTCCCACAACGAGACGATCAAGAGGTTGCCGACGGCGTGCCCACCGAGGTGGCCCTCGCCGGCAAACCGATGCTGGAGAACATCGCGCCACTGGTGGCCCCATACGGTGTCATCGCACAAGGCGGCCAGTGCCATCCGTAGGTCGCCGGGTGGCAGCACGTCGAACTCATCGCGCAGCCGTCCGCTGGAACCGCCATCGTCGGCGACCGTCACCACCGCCGTGATCCGGTCAGTGACCAGCCGAAGCGCCGAGAGCGAAGCCGCAAGGCCGTGCCCGCCCCCCAGGGCAACGACGGCAGGGCGGGTCACTCACGCCCCAGATCGCGGTGGACGAGGAAGGTGGCCACGTCCTCGGAGCTCAGCCTGGAGGCAAGCGACTCGGCAACGGCCACCGAGCGATGCTTGCCACCGGTGCAGCCGACACCGAGGGTGACGTAGCGCCGCCCCTCCCGTTGGTAGCCGGCCATCATCGGCTGCATCAGGTCGACCACGCGTTCGACGAACTCAGTGGCCCCAAGGCTCTGCATGACGTATCCGGAGACCTCGGGGTCGGTTCCGTTCTTGGACCGCAGCTTGGGTATCCAGAAGGGATTGGGCAGGAAACGCATGTCGAAGACCAGGTCGGCATCCAGCGGAATGCCGTACTTGAAGCCGAAGGACATGACGGCGATCCGCAGGCGAGGCCCGCCGGACCCGGCGAAGATCTGGGACACCTTGGCCGAGAGCTGATGCACGTTCAGTCCGGACGTGTCGATCAGGACGTCGGCCTCGGAGCGAAGGTTCGCCAACAGCTCTCGCTCGAGGATGATGCCGTCCAGCATTCTTCCCTGACCCTGTAGCGGATGCGGGCGGCGCACACTCTCGAACCGTCGGACCAGCGCCTCGTCGGTGGCGTCGACAAAGATCACCCTCGAAGCCCAGCCCATCTCTCGCAAAGAATGCAGCGCATCGCGGAAGTCGGTGAAGAACCTGCCGCTGCGGACGTCGACCACCGCCACGAGCCTGGCAATGCCGCCACCGGTCTGCTCCGCCGCCAACTTGGCCATCGGCAGCATCATCTGCGGCGGAAGGTTGTCGACGACGTACCACCCGAGGTCCTCCAGGACATTGGCCGCGGTGCTGCGACCGGCGCCGCTCATGCCGGTCAGAATGACCAGCTCGATCGCAGCGGAGGCGCCGACAGATCCCGAAACGGCGGCCGGCGCCGCGGGGTCTGGACCGGTGTCGGAGCCGGTGGATGCGGGAGTCATCGCTGTCCTCGCTGTCGGGTCGGCATGGAATGTCACGTCAGCACTTCACCGGTCGTCACGTTGACGGACGGTGTCGGCTGGGTCGCCGTGTCGTGCAGTGTCAGGTGAATGGTGGCACCAAGCTGGGCGCCGATGCCGTGCACCTCGCGAATCTCCTCCAGGGAGGCCGCCCTGATCCGCTTGACCGAGCCGAAATGCCGGATCAGAGCCTTGCGCCGGGCATCGCCCAGACCCGCGATGTCATCCAGCACGCTCGTGGTCATGGCCTTCGAGCGCCGCTGACGGTGGAAGGCGATAGCAAACCGGTGCGCCTCATCCCTGACCCTTTGCAGGAGGTAGAGACCTTCGCTGGTGCGTGGAAGAATCATCGGGAACTCCTGACCGGGGAGCCAGACCTCCTCCAGCCGCTTGGCCAGCCCCACCAGGGCGACGTCGTCGATCCCCAGTTCGGCCAATGCCGATCTCGCCGCGTTCACCTGGGGAAGGCCACCGTCGACCACGACCAGGTTGGGCGGATAGGCGAATCGTCGGGGTTTGCCGGTGTCGGGATCGATCCGGGATGGTCCCGGCTCGGCGGCACCCACCGACGTCAGGGCTTGGTCAGCCGCAGCGTCGACCGAGTCCTCGAGCGCCATGCCTTCGATGTCGCTGGCGTCGGCCCGGTCGTCGAGATAACGCTTGAAACGCCGGGTCAGCACCTCGTGCATGGCTGCCGTGTCGTCAATCTGTGGGGTGGCCTCACCTGACTGGCCCACTGCCCCCTTGACGATGAACCGGCGGTACTCGCCCTTACGTGGCAGGCCGTCCTCGAAGACCACCATGGACGCCACGACGTTCGTGCCCTGCACGTGGCTGACGTCGAAGCACTCAATGCGCAGTGGCGCGCTGGACAGGTCAAGTCCGTCCTGGAGCTCCTGCAGCGCCAGGCTTCGGGTCGTCAGGTCGCCAGCCCGGGACACCTTGTGACGCACCAGCGCCTGGTCCGCGTTGCGCCTGACTGTCTCCATGAGCGCACGCTTGTCGCCGCGCCGCGGGACCCTCAGGTCGACCTGGGCGCCGCGCAACCTGGTGAGCCACTGCGCCATGTGCACCGGATCCGGCGGCAGGACGGGGACCAGGACCTCGCGCGGAACCCCCTCCGGAGACTCTCCTCCGTAGACCTGCTGGAGGAGGTGTTCGACGACTGATGACAACTCTGCGGAGTCCTCCGAACCACGCTCGACCACCCAGCCACGCTGACCACGGACCCGTCCGCCGCGTACGTGAAAAACCTGGACCGCAGCCTCGAGCTCATCGTCCGCAAGGGCGAACACGTCGGCGTCGGTGGCATCGGGAAGGACTACGGCTGACTTCTCCAGCGCCCTTGTGAGCGCCCCGATATCGTCGCGGAGGCGGGCAGCCTGCTCGTAGTCGAGCTCGGCCGCCGCAGCCTTCATCCGTGCGTCCAGCCGGCTGACGAACTTGTCGGTGTTACCGGTCATGAAGTCGCAGAAGTCCTCCGCGATCGCTCGGTGCTCCTCGACGCCGACCCGACCCACACAGGGTGCGGAGCACTTGTCTATGTAACCGAGCAGACACGGCCGACCGACCTGTCCGGCACGTCTGAAGACACCGCTGCTGCAGGTGCGCATGGGGAAGACGCGCAACAGCTGGTCGAGCGTCTCGCGGATCGCCCAGGCATGGGCATAAGGACCGAAGTATCGCGTCCCTTTGCGTTTGGCTCCACGCATGACCTGAGCGCGGGGAAACTCCTCACCCAAGGTGACAGCGAGGTATGGGTAGGACTTGTCGTCGCGGTACTTGACGTTGAAACGCGGGTCGAACTCCTTGATCCACGAGTACTCAAGCTGCAACGCCTCGACCTCGTTAGCCACGACGGTCCACTCAACGCTGACACCTGTCGTGACCATGGAGCGCGTGCGCGGATGCAGCGCGGCGAGGTCCTGAAAGTAGGACGAGAGCCGCGAGCGTAGCGACTTGGCCTTACCGACGTAGATGACCCGGCCATCGGCGTCGCGAAAGCGGTAGACCCCGGGGTCGACGGGGATCTCCCCCGGTCCGGGGCGGTATGACGACGGGTCGGCCACACCTTCACTCTATGAGGGGACCATGACATGAGTGACCATGACCGTGACCGGACCTGCCGCACATCTGGTCCGAACGCGAACTGCCGTCTGGTTCACGTGACGGTGAATGATCCCGTCATCTTGGCGTGCGGGTCGCATTTGAAGGTGTAGCTGCCTGCCGACAGCGTGACCTTCCAGGTCGCGTCCGTCACCTCCGGAACGGTGGTCTTCTCCTCTACTCCTGGGCCGGTCAGGTGGAAGTTGTGAATCGCCGATGCGTCTTTGACCTTTACCTCGTAGCTGCCCGCGGGGAGGGT
>JBBQUB010000115.1:0-9090 GCA_038212865.1 Actinomycetales bacterium | reverse complement strand
CGTCTGGATGGTCCAGGGCCACATCGGCTATCAGCCATCGCCAGAACTCCAGGGGCTTGGTGTGCGGGTTGTCGACCCGGAAGATCGTGACGCCGTGGTCGATCCAGACCTGGGCCACCCGCCGGACCTCGGCATAGATGCCGGCCGGGTCGTTGTCGAAGTTGAGGGGATAGATGTCCTCGTACTTTTTGGGTGGGTTCTCCGCGAAGGCGATGCTCCCATCGGCCCGCGTCGTGAACCACTCCGGGTGACTGCTGACCCAGGGGTGGTCCGGCGCGCACTGCAGGGCAAAGTCCAGCGCGATCTCGAGGCCGAGCCGATTCGCCTCTGCCACAAAGGAGTCGAAGTCGGCGAAAGTCCCCAGCTCGGGGGCGATGGCATCGTGGCCGCCTTCGACCGAACCAATGGCATAAGGGGAGCCGGGGTCCAGCGGTCTGGCGTTCGTGGTGTTGTTCGGGCCTTTGCGGTTGACCGTGCCGATCGGGTGGACCGGGGTCAGATAGACGACGTCGAACCCCATGTCCGCGATGGCCGGCAGACGCCGGGCGGCAGTCGCCAACGTCCCGGAGGTCCACAGTCCCGTCCTGGGGTCCTGGGTCGCGCCTTCGGATCGCGGGAAGATCTCGTACCACGCGCCATACAGGGCCAGTTCACGTTCCACCAGCCATCCGTACTCCCCGCTGGGGCTCACGTAGTCGCGCAGCGGCCGGTCTGACATCTCCGCACGAACCTCGGGGGCCACCCCCGCCCGCAGGCGTGCTTGGGGGGGGCGGGTCATGTCCCGCAGCGCAGATATGGCATCCGCGATCGGTTTCGCCTGATCCGGTGTACGTTCGACCTCCGAAAGTGCGCGCTCCAGAACGCGCGCGCCCTCTTCGAGCATCAGCTCGGTGTCAACGTCGGCCGCGACCTTGATGGTCGCGTCGTGCTCCCAGGTGCCAAAGGGGTCTGACCAGCCCTCCACGCGGTAGGACCAGTGCCCCGTCCGGTCTGCGGAGATCGTGGCTGACCAGTGATCGAGGCCTGGCTCGACCAGCATCATCGGCAGTTGCCGCTCGCCGCCGTCCGGGTCGGTCAGCACCACCGTCGCGTTGACCGCATCGTGCCCTTCGCGAAAGACCGTTGCGGTGACATCGAACTGCTCGCCTGACACCGACTTGGCGGGGAAAGCGCCAAGCTCGATGCAGGGGGCAACCTCAAAGACCGGAATACGGCCGAGAGCACGGGCGGCGGGGCTGAGGGTGGGGGCGGTAGGGGGGAGAGGGCGGCCTGTCACTCGCTTGACGCTACTCGTTCCCTCGGTTGGACGTCGCCTATGCTTTTCGACCGTGAAGGCTATCCGTCGCTTCAGCGTCCGCACCGTCCTGCCCGAGCCGATCGCCGCGTTGGGAGAGCTGGCCAGCAATTTGCGCTGGTCCTGGCACCCTCCAACGCAGGATCTGTTCTCCGAGATCGACCCCGATCGCTGGGTCAGGGTCCGCAAGGACCCTGTTGCCATGCTCTCTGCCTTGTCGGCCGACGAGCTCCGGACCCTCGCCGCGAACGAGGCCTACGTGGCCACCGTTAATGCAGCGATCCAGGATCTCGCGGTGTACCTGAGTGAGCCCCGGTGGTACCAAGGTTGGGCCGCCCAGGTAGAAGGTGGCGCCCCGGCAGCTATCGCCTACTTCAGTCCTGAGTACGGCATTACCGAGGCGCTGCCGCAGTACTCCGGCGGCCTCGGCATCCTGGCAGGCGACCACCTCAAGGCCGCCTCGGATCTGGGTGTGCCTATCGTTGGGGTTGGCCTGTTCTACAAGACCGGCTATTTCAAGCAGTCGCTGAACCTCGATGGCTGGCAGCAGGAGACCTACCCGGTCCTCGACCCGGACGGCCTGCCGCTGGCCCTCCTGCGCGAGGCCGACGGAACGCCCTGCGTGATCACCATCGGCCTTCCCGGCGGTCGGGTGCTGCGTGCACATGTGTGGAAGGCACAGGTTGGCCGGGTTCCCTTGCTACTGCTCGACTCCGACGTGCGCGACAACGATGACGGAGCCCGCGGGATCACCGACCGGCTCTACGGCGGCACGGGTGAGCTGCGTCTGCAGCAGGAGCTGCTCCTCGGCATCGGTGGCGTTCGCGCGCTGCGCCTGTGGTCACGACTGTCCGGCGCGCCGGCGCCAGATGTCTTTCACACCAATGAGGGTCACGCCGGTTTCCTGGGGGTCGAGCGGATCCGGGAGTTGACCGCCGAGCACGCCATGGGCTTCGACGAGGCCCTCGAGGCGGTGCGGGCGGGCACCGTCTTCACCACGCATACTCCGGTCCCGGCGGGCATCGACCGTTTTGGCGCCGACCAGATCCAGCTCTACTTCGGTGGTGACAACGCCATCCCCGGCGTACCCGTCGAGAGCCTTCTGGCGCTGGGTTCCGAGGACTACACCGGCGGCGAGACTGGTGTCTTCAACATGGCGGTGATGGGACTGCGCCTTGCCCAGCGGGCCAACGGGGTCTCCAAGCTGCACGGAGTCGTCAGCCGTCATATGTTTGACGGTCTGTGGCCTGGCTTCGACGACACCGAGGTCCCGATCACAAGTATTACCAACGGTGTTCATGCTCCGACCTGGGTCGACCGCAGGGTTTATGACCTCGCAGCCAAGCACCTGGGGACCACCGAGGTAGCCGAGCACGAGGCGTGGGGGGGCATTGTCGACATACCCGGTGACGAGATCTGGGCCACCAAGAGAGAGATGCGCGAGCAGCTGGTTCTCGAGGCGCGTCGCCGGATGAAGTCGAGCTGGCTCAAGCGTGGCGCCAGCCCTGCCGAGCTTGGCTGGATCGAGGACATCCTGGATCCTGATGTGCTCACCATTGGCTTCGCCCGACGAGTGCCGACCTACAAACGGCTCACCCTCATGCTGAGCGATCCCGTACGGCTGAAGAAGATACTGCTGGACCCCGAGCGTCCGGTGCAGCTCGTCATCGCGGGCAAGAGCCACCCTGCTGACGACACGGGCAAGAAGCTCATCCAGCTTCTCGTGAAGTTCGCAGACGACCCCTCGGTGCGTCACCGGGTCGTGTTCCTGCCGAACTACGACATCGGGATGGCCAAGTACCTCTACCCGGGCTGCGACGTATGGCTGAACAACCCGCTGCGCCCCTTCGAGGCGTGCGGCACATCCGGCATGAAGTCCGCGCTCAACGGTGGCCTCAACCTCTCGATCCTCGACGGCTGGTGGGACGAGTGGTACGACGGTGAGAACGGCTGGGCCATCCCGACGGCTGATGGCGTCCAGGACCCGGATCGCCGTGACGACCTTGAGGCGGCTGCGCTCTATGACCTGATCGAAGGCTCCGTGGCTCCGCGCTTCTACGACGTCGACGACGACGGCCTGCCCCAGCGGTGGCTGTCGATGATCAAGCACACCCTGTCCACGCTGGGCCCGAAGGTGCTGGCATCCCGTCAGGTTCGCGAGTACACCATCGACCTTTACGGACCTGCTGCCCGCGCAGGCTGGGCCATGGACGGGCCCACCTGGGCAGGTGCTCGAGACCTTGCGGCATACAAGGCCAAGGTCCGATCCGGTTGGGCCGGGGTGCGGGTGGATCACGTCGAGTCCTCCGGCGTCTCGGACTCTCCCCAGGTGGGCGACACACTTCACGTGCGCGCGTTCGTGTCCCTGGGTGACCTGGACCCCGACGAGGTCGACGTGCAGGTGGTGCACGGTCGTGCCTCGGAGTCCGACGAGCTGCGTGACATCGAGGCAGCACCATTGGGCATCGCCGAGTCCTACGAGGGGGGCCGACACCGCTTCGAGGGCGAACTCGTGCTGACCCGCACCGGTGTCTTCGGTTACACCGTCAGGGTCCTGCCCAAGCACGCCGGCATCGCCAATGCGACGGAGATGGGTCTGGTCGCCAACGCCTGATCGTTGTCAACCAACGGCGTAGATCCGAAGCGAGGCCGCGGTGAGGGTGGTCGGTCCCGCGTCCACCATCTCCGTGGGCGCACCCGGCCGCTCCCACACACTGTCCCAGAGCAAGCGGTATGCCGCGCCCTCGCCCAGCGCCGGGAGGACCACCTCGGCGCTCTGGGCGCCGCCATGGAAGATGACCAACAGCGACTCGCCACCCACGTGGGTGCCGTCAAGGAACATGGTCAGCGTCCGGGTGTGAGAGTCGTCCCACGTGCCGTTGCTCATCGGCTGGCCGTCCGCTGCGAACCACAGGAGGTCGGCCAAACCGTCCTCGGGCGCCGGGCGCCCACCGAAGAAAGACCGTTGTCCCAGAACCGGATTGGACGCCCGCAGCCTGGTCAGAAAGCGCGTCGTGGCCAGCAGGTCGCCTTGCCATGGTTCGAGATCCCAGTCGACCCACGACACGTCGTTGTCCTGGCAGTAGGCGTTGTTGTTGCCACGCTGGGTACGTCCGAGCTCGTCGCCGGCGTTGATCATCGGCACACCGCTGGAAAGAAGCTCGGTGGCGAGCAGGTTTCGGATCGAGCGTCGACGCGCGGCCAGCAGGGGCGCGTCCGCGCCCGGCCCCTCCGCCCCGTGGTTCCATGAGCGACTGTCATCTTGTCCGTCGCGGTTGCCCTCACCGTTGGCGTCGTTGTGCTTGTGTCCGTAGGTGGTGGTGTCGGCCAGGGTGAAACCGTCGTGCGCTGCGACGTAGTTGATCGACGCGATCGGGCCACGGTCGTGTGCGGCGAAGAGGTCCTGCGAGCCCGCGAGACGTGTTGCCAGGTCACGTACTCCATGGCCCGGCTCCTGACGGGCCGAGCGTTCGACGTCCGGCAGCCAGAACGTGCGGACCGTGTCACGGAAGCGGTCGTTCCACTCAGCGAAGGGTGGAGGGAACTGGCCGGTGCGCCAACCGTGCACGCCGAGGTCCCACGGCTCGGCGATCAGCTTGACCCGAGAGAGGACAGGGTCGGTCCGGAGCGCGACCAGAAACGGGTGGTCCGGGTGGTATCCATCGTTTCGACCACGGCCCAGCGACACGGCCAGGTCGAACCGGAAGCCGTCGACATGGCACTGCCCGACCCAGTACCGCAGAGAGTCCAGAACCATCTTGACGACCATCGGGTGGCGCAGGTCGAGGGTGTTGCCACAGCCCGTCACATCGATGTCACGTCCGCGTTCGTCGAGGCGGTAGTAGGCGCGGTTGTCCAGCCCCCGCCACGAAAGCGTGGCGCCGTCACGACCCTGCTCACAGGTGTGGTTGTAGACGACGTCCAGGATCACTTCTATACCGGCGGCATGGAGCAGCTTGACCATGCCCTTGAACTCGTCGAGCTGGCCTTGCGGATCGGTCGATGCGGCATACGTCGCCTGGGGCGATGAGAATCCCAAAGTGTTGTAACCCCAGTGGTTTACCAGTCCCTTTTGCACAAGGTTGTACTCGTGCGTGAACGCATGGACCGGCATCAGCTCGACCGTGGTCACCCCCAGGGTCTGTAGGTGCCCGATAGTGACCGGGTGTGCCATGGCGGCATACGTCCCTTGCAGCCGCGCTGGGATCTCGGGGTGGCGCTTTGTGAGATTGCGGACGTGGGTCTCGTAGATGATGGTTCCCGCCCACGGGACCTGAGGCGAGACATCGTCACCCCAGTCGAAGCGGTCTTCGACGACAACAGCCCGGGGCACGTAGGCCGCGCTGTTGCGTTCGTCCATGACGTCGGGGTCGCCCTGTAGCCGGGTGTCCACGACGTGGCCGAACACCTCGGGGCGCCAGGTCACCTGCCCCTCGATCGCCCGGGCGTAGGGATCCAGAAGCAGTTTTGCGGCGTTGTACCGCAGGCCCTGCGAGGGCTGCCACGGGCCGTGCGCCCGCACGGCATACCGCTGTCCGGCGCCGAGCCCGGGAACCGAGCCGAACCACGTCCCATGAGCGCGATCGGTCAGGGGGATCCTGCGCTCACTGGCTCCGGTGGTGTCGCCGGCCTCGAACAGGCAGATCTCAACTGCCTTCGCGTGCCCGGCATAGACAGCGAAGTCCACACCATCGCGCGTCAAAGTGGCCCCGAGCGGGGGCGGGAGATCGGGAGAGGGGCGCATGGCAGCAAGCGTAGGCAGTCGTTAACGTTAGGCACATGACCGAACCGACCTCTCTGCCGAACTTTCCCCCGCCGCCCAGTGAGCGCCCCCTGCGTGGCCGGGTGCTCGATGCGCTGATCGACGAAGGCTTTGAGCCCAACATCGACGACGACGGCGATGTGGCTTTCACGATGCAGGACCAGCAGCTGTTCGTCCGCTGTATGGAGGGCGACTTCAGCGTCATGCGCGTCTTCGGCCAGTGGCAGATCGGCGCCGACGTCCCGCAGGATGCTCTGACCCAGCTCCAGGCCTGCAACGAGCTCACCCTGAGCCTGAACGTGGTCAAGACCGGCATCGCAAATGAGACTCTGGTCGTGACCGGCGAGCACGTCATCGGCGAGGAAACCGACGTCAAGGGACTGCTCGTCGTGACAACCCAGCTGCTGCTGTCGGCGGTCCATCTGTGGCACGAGACGATCATGGGCCGGACGCAGGGCGATGGCGCGGGACCGGAGCAGGCATGAGCGAGTTCGTCCGGCTCGAGGTCGAGGGCGGCATCGGCACCATCCGACTGGAACGCCCCCCCATGAACGCGTTGAACGTCGAGATCCAGGACGCCCTGCACGTCGCCGCCAGCGAGGCTGCGGCGCGCCGCGACGTCTCTGCCGTCATCATCTACGGCGGCGACAGAGTCTTCGCGGCGGGCGCTGACATCAAGGAGATGCAGACCATGTCCTATACAGACATGGTCGACCGCTCGGCGGCGTTGCAGGCCGCCTTCACTGCGGTCGCCCGCATCCCCAAGCCCACCGTGGCCGCTGTGACGGGTTACGCGCTGGGCGGCGGTTGCGAGCTCGCACTCACCTGCGACTTCCGGGTGGCTGGCGACAACGCCCAGTTTGGCCAGCCGGAGGTGCTGCTCGGCGTCATCCCGGGTGGCGGTGGCACCCAACGCCTTTCACGCCTGATCGGTCCTTCCCGAGCGAAAGACATCATCTTCACCGGACGCTTCGTCTCTGCTCAGGAAGCCCTGCAGATCGGTCTCGTGGACGAGGTTGTCGCTCCCGAGGACGTTTACGCCGCGGCACGTCGGCGCGTCGAGCGCTACGTCGGCGGTCCGGCATACGCCATCAGGGCGGCCAAGGAGGCCATTGACCATGGCCTCGAGGTCGACCTGGAGACGGGCCTGGAGATCGAGCGGATGCAGTTCGCCGGGCTGTTCGCAACCCGTGACCGTGAGATCGGCATGGCCTCGTTCGTCGAGCGGGGCCCGGGCAAGGCGCAGTTCGAAGGTCGCTAGGTTCTGGCCGGTCTAGGCGGGAGCGAGGGTGTCCGGCATCACGGTCCACCCGGGTACGCTCCGAGAGCCCGGGCTGTCAGGATGTTCCAGAACGTGTCATCACACCCCCTGCAGCACACCCTACGAAAGAGGACGAGCCTGCGATGAACATCGTCGTCTGTGTCAAGCACGTGCCCGACGCGCAGTCGGACCGCACGTTCAGCGCGTCGGACAACACCACCGACCGGGTGGGCGTTGACGGTCTCCTCTCGGAGCTTGACGAGTACGCGGTCGAGGCTGGTCTCACGTTGGTCGAGAGTGCCTCTGGCGAGAGCGAGGGTGCCGATGAGAGCAGGGTCACCGTCCTGACCGTTGGCCCCGACAGGGCAGCTGATGCCATCAAGAAGTCCCTTCAGATGGGTGCCCACGCTGGCGTCCACGTCAACGACGAAGCGATCCACGGGTCTGACGCCGTCGCGACCTCGCTGATCCTGGCCGAGGCCGTGAAGAAGATCGGCAACGTCGACCTGATCCTTACCGGTATGGCGTCCACGGACGCCGCGATGGGCGTGGTTCCGGCCATGCTCGCCGAGCGTCTGGGCCTGCCCCAGGTGACCCTGGCCTCCGAGCTGACCATCGAGGGCGGCACCGTGACCATCCGGCGTGACGGTGACGCAGCCTCCGAGACCATCGTCGCTTCGCTGCCTGCTCTCGTGTCGGTCACGGACCAGCTCAACGAGCCGCGCTACCCGTCCTTCAAGGGCATCATGGCCGCCAAGAAGAAGCCCGTCGAGACATGGTCCTTGGCTGACCTGGGCCTCGACGCCGGATCGGTGGGCCTGGCCGGCGGCTGGACGAAGGTCGAGTCGTTCGCCCAGCGCCCGCCGCGGGCACAAGGTCAGATCGTCACCGATGAAGGGGACGGCGGCACCAAGCTTGCCGAGTTCCTGTCCGCGCAGAAGTTCGTCTGACCCGACCAGGCTGCTCACTCGAACAGACAGATTTGGAGTAACACATGACTGAAGTTCTCGTCCTGGTCGACCACCTCGACGGTGCGGTCCGCAAGACCACGTCCGAGCTGCTGACGATCGCCCGCCGCCTCGGTGAGCCGTCAGCGGTCTTCATCGGTGCCGGGTTCGAGGCCGCCAAGGAGACCCTCGCGCAGTATGGCGCCGAGAAGGTCTACCGGGTGGAGTCCGCCGATGTCACCGACTACCTCGTGGCGCCCAGGGCCGAGGTTCTCGAGCAGCTCGTCGCCTCTGTATCCCCTGGCGCAGTCCTGATCTCCTCATCCGCCGAGGGCAAGGAGATCGCGGCTCGTCTCGCGATCAAGACCGGGTCCGGCCTGATCACCGACGCGGTCGACGTGCAGGCCGGCGAGGGCGGTGCAGTGCGCACGACACAGTCCGTGTTCGCGGGTGAATACACGGTGCAGGCCACGGTCACCAAGGGCACGCCGATCGTGACGGTCAAGCCGAACTCCGCTGCCCCCGAAGCGGTTCCGGGTGCGGCGGCTGACCAGATCGTCGAGGTCTCGATCTCCGAGGGTGCCAAGGCGGCCAGGATCACCGACCGTCAGCCCAGGGCTTCCACCGGCCGTCCCGAGCTGACCGAGGCCGCGATTGTGGTCTCAGGCGGTCGTGGCACTGCCGGTGACTTCTCCAAGGTCGAGGAGTTCGCCGACTCCCTCGGCGCGGCTGTCGGAGCTTCGCGGGCCGCCGTCGACGCAGGCTGGTACCCGCACACGAACCAGGTCGGCCAGACCGGCAAACAGGTGTCCCCTCAGCTCTATGT
>JBBQUB010000114.1:0-9105 GCA_038212865.1 Actinomycetales bacterium | reverse complement strand
TCCAGGCCGGGAGCATCGGCAACGGCGGTTCGGCATTCTGTGAGTGGGCCGAGAGAGCCTCTCGCAGCGACATCCGCTCATCGTCAAGGGCGGTGTCCGTCCGGGTCGCCGCCAGGGCGGCCGCCTTGTCGGCCGCCGCCCAGGCGAAGGAGCCCACCTTTCCAACGACGACACCCACGACGGCGCCCGCCTCGGCAACGGCGGTGTCGACAGCCTTGGTGGCGGCGGCTCCGGCCGCGATGGTCTTCTCCCCGGCTCTCTGGCCCGCCTCGGGTGCCGGGCTATCGGCCGGGAGCGTGGCATCGGTCGACCGGTCCGGGCTGGTGACGGCTTGGGCGGGGACCTCGTGCGTGATGACGTCGTCGCCGGGGTCGGCCAGGTCGAGGACGACGGTCTGTTCGAGGTTCACGCGGTGCACCCGTTCTCGCGACCACGGGGCGATCTGGCTGGCGAAGTCGCCGGGCGTCAGGGGACCGGTGTCCTCGTTGAGGGTCATCCGACACAGCGCATCGAGATCACCGGGGACTCCGGCGGCGATCTCGGACGGCGCGGCCACTCCGCCAACCACCCGCGGCGCGGGCTCGATGCCCGGAACGTGCTCGTCCAACGGCCAGCGACTGGTCAGTGCGGCATAGGCCACCGCCACCACAGAGACGGTGTCTTGACGCGAGGCGGCAACGGGGTCCGGCTCACGGTCGGGCCCTTCGATCGCCACCGCGACGGCCACGCCGGTGACCTTGATCGAACCGTCCTGGGCGCGCAGCACCCGGTGCGGTGTGAGCCGTAGGTGGTGCAGCCCACGCTGCCGCGCAGTCTCGAGGGCGCTGGCCACTTCGCCGACGATGCGACGCGCCTCTTCGGCGGGCAGCGCGCCCCGGGCCAGGATCGCTGCCAGCGACTCGGCACCGACCAGTGCCTCCTCGACGAAATAGGAGTTGCCGTCCTGGGTGCCGACGTCCAGGATGCGGACCAGCCGGGTGTCCTCCACCCCTGCTGCGCGCCGGGCGGCATCCAGGATGCCGGCGCGGTTGGGGTGCTCGGCATCCACGATGGTCAACGTGATCGCGCGCTCGAGCGTGGTGTCGTGGGCGGACCAACGCTCGACGTCACGTGACAGGCTGAGGCGTCCGCGCAGGGAGTATCGACCTCCGAGGATCGTTCCTGGGCCTACGCCGTGCACCCTGGCTCCTTGTCTGTGCCACGCCCGAGTCTGGTTCGAGCCCTCATCCTAGGCCGCGCTCAGCGCCCGGGAAGGAGTCGGCGCGCGCGCTGCAGAACGGGCGAGATCAGGTCATCGATCTCACGGACGCGCAGTCTGCGAGCCGTCGCCACATAGATCGCGGCGAACACCAGAGCGCCGGCCAGCAGGGCCACCAGGTTGTAAAGCTTCCCCTGGAGGACCTGCCCCAGGCCCACGAGGACGAGGTATGCCGCCGCGCCGGCAACCAGCGACGCGACCCCCAGTCGCACGTAGGTTCTGAGCACGTCACCCAGCGGCAGGGTCCCGAGCCGACGACGCGCCAGCACCAGACCGACCGCCATACCGGCGATGTTGCTGAGCGCCTGACCAGCGCCAACGCCCACACCGATCCACTGCAAGGGGAGCAGCAGGCTGGCCAGGTTGGCAGTCGTGGCAACGAGCGTGACCACGATCTGCAGCCGGAACGGCGTCTTGGCGTCCTCGAAGGCATAGAAGACCCGTTGAAGCAGGTAAAAGACACCGAAGGGCACCAAGCCCACCATCATCGCCATCATGACCACGGCGATTCCACGGGTGCTGGCCTCGCTGCTGCCCTGGTACAACGTGGCCGTCGCAACAAACCCGAGGACGAACGCGCCCACCGTGGCCGGCACGGTAGCCACGGCGGTCAGCCGCATGCCTCTGCGGACGTCGGCGCGGACCTCGCCGAGGTCTCCGGCGCCGGCGGCCCTGGACAACCGGGTGAACAGGGCGGTCACCAGCGACACGGTGACTAGCGAGTGCGGGAGCATGAAGATCAGGAAGGCGTTGGTGTACGAGATCTTGCCCGGCACGTTGAGGCCCGCGCTGTCCCCTGCCTCACCGGCATAGGTCAGGACCTGGGAGGTGATGATGAAGCCCACCGTCGAGACAGCGAGGGCGGCGAAGGTCCACAGAGCCACCGTGGATGCCGTGCGCAGGCCGACGCCGCGAAATCCCCACCGTGGCGAGTATCGGAACCCCGAACGCCACAGCGGCACGATCAGCACGAGCGCCTGGGCGGCGACTCCGGCCGTGGCGCTTCCGGCGAGCACCCAGATCATCGGCGAGGTCCAGTCGGCGGGCTCGAGCTGGTGCTGGTAGGTCACCAGGAAGTAGGCCATCCCGGCGATGGCGACGATGTTCGCGAGCGCTGGTGCCCACATGTATGCCGCGAAGTGGCTGCGGGCGTTGAGCACCTGGCCGAGCAGTGTGTAGAGCCCGTAGAACAAGATCTGCGGCATGCAGATCAGCGCGAATGCGGTGCTCAGCGATCGCACATCCGCGTTCCAGTTCGAGGTGCTGTAGAGCCTGACCAGCAACCCGGCCCCCAGCGTGAACACCACGGCAACGACGGCGATACCGATGAGCGCGACCGTGAGCAGGCGGTCGATGTACTCGCGACCACCGTCGGCATGGCTGGCGGCGCGGGTGATCTGCGGGACCAGGACCGCGTTGAGGACGCCGCCGGCGAGGAGCAGGTAGACGATGTTCGGGAGGGTGTTGGCGACGTCCCAGGCGTCACCTGACAGCGCCGTTCCCACCACGGCGAGCTGCAGGCTGGCCCGCACCACGCCCAGGACCTTTGAGGCGACGGTGCCGGCCGCCATACCCGCAGTCGATCGGGCCAGTGAGCTGCCGGTAGCGTTGCCCTCTTCCACGGCCTCAGACATCGAGGGGGACCTCCTGCGGGGCGGGTCGGGTTGCGCGGGTGGAACCGCGCCGCAGGGAGCGATAGGAGCCGAGCACGAGGATGACGCCGGCCACACCGCCCAGCACCCAGTACATCCAGGTGCTCGTGGGTTGCACGCGAACGTCGACGCGGGCGTTCTGCCCCAGCGGTGTGCCGTTGGCTGAGGTGAGGACAGCTGAGATCGGGACCAGTCCGGCGGCGATGGCCGTCACGCGCAGCGGCACATTGGTGCGGCTCTTCGCGCCGATTCTCAGCGGCCCCGGCTGTTCCTCGATCCGCAGCCGGGGTTGGCCCGGGGTCAGGGTCAGGTGCACGTCGTGGACCGGCACCGCGAGGTCGTTGACCACCGTGATCTGCAGAACGCCTTTGTCGGCAAAGAAGTTCACCGAGCTCGGCGACACGCTGACGCCCCGGCTGACCGTGCTGATCGCTACTTGCGTGGCTCTGTCGAGCTCGACGAGCCCGGGGCCGTGGCCACGCCAGCGCACGGACAGGACCTGGTTCTGGGCGTCGGTCCAGCGCTCCTGGAAGAGCTGAGCGTCGTCACGGATGCTCGCGACGCCGATGATGGCGGACTTCGTCATCGGGATGCGTTCGAGCTGGGGCGCCGTCAGCGGGGAGGCGGGGGGGCTCAACGGGTCCCTGGCCGCGGGAGAACCCGTGGGAGCGGCCGTGGGAGCGGCCGTTGGCGAGGGCGTTGGCGAGGGCGGCGACACGGTCGTGCTCGGGCCAGGGGCCTCGGGGGTCGCTGTCCCGCTTGCGGCGAGAAGCTGGTCGGTCGACGTGGGGATGAGCCACTTCGCCTGGGCGATGGCCGCGAAGAAGGAGGTCAGCACCGAGGGGTCACCGGCGAAGGTCCTGGGCGCCGCCACCAGCACTGACCGGTTCTGGGTGCCAGGTCGTTCCCCGAGCAGGGCCATGGAGTCCGCCAGGAATCGTTGGATGGTGATGGCGCCGGCAGACCTCGAGGACGTCTGGGCGAAGGTGCTGCTCAGGGCCTCGTCGTAGGCCAGCAGGGGCAGTCCTTGGCCGGACTTCCGGCTCGCGTTCTGCGTCGATCCGCTGTCGCTGCTCAGGGTCGAGGCCGAGATGACTGCGGCGCCCAGCCCGGGGGAGGAGAAGGCCGCCTTCAGCTCTTCCTCGCCCCCTGCGGGCAGCTTTCCGGTGACGGGCCACGCGATGTCGCTGCGCGCGGAGCCGACGGTGGCATTGAGCGTGGAGCCTCGGGTGATCAGTGGTGTCAGCGCGCGGTTGCCGGAGGGGAGGGGGAGGATCGCGGCGAGGTCGAGGTCGGCATAGGGCAAAGCCCAGAGGGTATGCCGCGGCGCCGCGGCCCTGAGCCGGGCCGCTAGCGCTGTGGTCGCGTCCGCCACTGGGTCAGCAGGTGGTGCGGCGCCGCCCTGCGTGGGGGTTGTCGAGGGGCTGGGGGCGGGGCTCGGCGCCGTGGACCCAGCCTCCGGCTCCGGCACTCGGGGCGGGCCCAGAATCGCGGGATCGATCGCCCAGGTGATCTTTGAGCTGTCGGTCCCCTGGATCAGCCGGTCAAGGCGCGATCCCGTCCCGATGGCGCTGGTCCAGGCGGCGGTCCTCGCAAGGCTGTCCATGCCGTGCAGGGCAGGGTCGGGATCGAGGGTGAGGGGCACCAGCCAGGCGATGGCAAACGGTTCGTACGCCTTGATGGAGGACAGGGTCGGCAGGAAGGTGTGCACGCTGGCCAGATCGTGCGTCCCATCGGAGGTTGTCCCGACCACGTCGACGCGCACCGGCAGGATGGCGAACGACTCACGATGGGAGATCCTCAGCGCCGGCACGGTGAGAGTGAAGTTCGCTACTGCCCCTGGTGCCAGCTCGGGCCCGAGCGACGTCCGTGCGACCTCCGTCACCGACCGCTCCCCGGTGGCGGTGGCCCATTCGGACACCGCTTCACGACCGACCAGCGGCCCCTCCCCGATGAAGACGCGCGCCAAAGCAGAGGCGATCGGCACCGAGCCGACGTTGCGGACGGTCCCGGAGATGGTGACCGCAGCCTTGGGAACCACGATCGACGGCGTGATGCTCTTCAGAGACACGGTCACGGGCTCATCTGCTGCGGCCGGTGTGGTGCGGATGGTGTCAGCGCTGCTCACCGCGGTGCTTGCGGCGGCCACCGAGGGTACTTCGGTCTTTGCCCAGGCGCTGGGGGCGGAGGGGACGGCTGGGAGCATGCAGAGCGCGAGCAGTGCGGCGGAGGCGACCATCCGGCATACCTGCCTGGGGAGGCGGTGTCCGCTCACGTCCCGCCCGCCAGTCGCTCCCACGCCACCTGGGCAATCCGACGTTCGTTGGGGAAGGTGAGGTGCGAGTGGACGTCGAGCAACGGGAACCACGCCACGTCGATGGCTTCGGCATCCGGGTCGCCCTCGATGCTGAGCTCGCCGCCGGTCGCCTCCAGCAGGTAGTGGTGGACGACCTTGTGCACGACCTTGTCCGACGTGGAGAACCAGTAGTCGATGATGCCCAGCGAGGCCAGGACGCGTCCGATGATGCCCGTCTCCTCGGCAACCTCGCGCACCGCTGTCTCTTCCAGGGTCTCGTTGTTCTCGATGTGTCCCTTGGGCAGGCACCATTCGACCCGGCCGGCTCGGTTGCGGCGCGCGATGACCGCAATCCGGGCGACCCCGTCGTGGACATCGATGACCACCCCGCCTGCGGAGGTCTCCTCCACCGCCGGCAGTCGGCGTGGCAGCCGGGTCGGCCGTGGGGCGGGGGAAGTCACTGCCTCACTGTATCCAGCCGGAGCGGCGGACCTGCCTTGACCTGCCCGGACCTGCCCGACCTGCCCGGACCTGCCTGGGGCGTGCGGGTGGACGGCGGCTCGGGGCTTTCGGCCCCGTCACCTACCCTTGGCTACCGTGGCTGCCTCCGATCCGACCAGTGCCCTCCTTCGCGAGGCGGTCCGCCGGTTGGCTCCGCTGCTGCCGCTGCTGAGCGACCTCGGCTCCCGCTTTGAGGACGCCGGTCACGAGCTCGCGCTGGTGGGTGGACCGGTGCGCGACGCCTTCCTGGGTCGGGTGTCGCCGGACCTGGACCTGACCACCTCGGCCAGCCCGGAGCAGACCGAGGCGATCCTGGCCGGCTGGGCGGACACGCATTGGGACGTAGGTCGGGCGTTCGGGACGATCGGCGCCCGCAAGCGCAGCCACGTCGTCGAGGTGACGACGTATCGCGCGGACGCCTATGACCGCACCAGCCGAAAGCCCGTGGTCGCCTTCGGCGACAACCTCTTGGACGACCTGCTCCGCCGCGACTTCGCAGTCAACGCCATGGCGCTGCGGCTCCCCTCGCTGGAGTTCGTCGACCCCCACGACGGGCTGGCCGATCTGGCGGCCCGGGTCCTGCGCACACCCGGCGCTGCCGAGGTTTCCTTTGCCGACGACCCGCTGCGGATGATGCGGGCCGCACGCTTCGTGTCCCAGCTCGGCTTCACGGTGACACCCGAGGTCGTGGCGGCGATGACCGAGATGGCGCCGTCGCTGGAGATCGTGTCCGCCGAGCGGATCCGTGACGAGTTCACCAAGCTCATGCTGGGTTCCTCACCGCGTCAGGGGCTCGCGTTGTTCGTCGAGACGGGCCTGGCCGCCCAGGTCCTGCCCGAGCTGCCGGCGCTCAAGCTCGAGGTCGATGAGCACCACCGGCACAAGGACGTCTACGAGCACTCGCTGATCGTCCTCGAGCAGGCCATCGCCCTTGAAAGCCCGGCCGATGGACCGCCCTCCTCCGTGCCCGGACCCGACCTCGTCCTGCGTCTGGCCGCGTTGCTGCACGACATCGGCAAACCCGCGACCCGGCGCTTCGAGGACGACGGGGGCGTGAGCTTCCATCACCACGAGATGGTCGGCGCGAAGCTGGCCGCGCGACGGCTCAAGGCGATGCGCTTCGACAAGAACACGACCAAGGCGGTGTCCCGGCTGATCGAGCTGCACCTGCGCTTCCATGGTTACGGCGGCGGGGAGTGGACGGACTCGGCCGTGCGCCGATACATCACCGACGCCGGGCCGCTGCTGCCCCGACTGCACCGCTTGACCCGCTCGGACTGCACCACGCGCAACGTGCGCAAGGCGCAGAGTCTGTCGCGCATCTATGACGACCTCGAGACCCGTATCGCACACTTGTTGGAGCAGGAGCAGCTCGATGCAGTGCGTCCCGAGCTGGACGGCAACGAGATCGCCGAGGTTCTCGGGATCGCTCCGGGACCGGTGTTGGGCCGCGCATACAAGCATCTGCTTGCCGTCCGCATGGACCAGGGACCGATTGGTCGCGAGGCTGCGGTGCAGGCCCTAAGAACCTGGTGGGCGGATCAGCCCGAGTCGGGCAACCTCGACCTGACCTGACCATCTCGACCTGACCCGACCGGGACGGCTTCGGACACGTGCCGCCAGAAGGTCCGGCCGTTTGGTTCTGCCCGCGTGGGTTCTGCCCGCGTGGGTTCTGCCCGCGTGGGTACTGCTCGCGGGGCAAGGGGCGGCGGCGGGCTGTGGATAAGTCGGTGGGTCAGCTGATCCCGCGTGCCAGCATGCGGAGATGGCCGATACAGGGGTAAAGATTCTGTTCTGTGGTGAGGAGTTCCCGGCGGTGGCAGGGCGCCCGCTGACGATCGGGCGCTCCGGCGACGTCGAGATCGACGACAACCCTTACCTGCACCGCAGCTTCCTCGTGGTGCTGGAAGAGGGCGGACTGTGGTGGCTGTCCAACGTCGGTTCGGTGCTGACGGCTACGGTTGCCGATGACTTGGGGCGCTTCCAGGCGTGGCTTGCGCCCGGTGCCCGGATCCCCTTGGCCCTTCGCCGGCTCCTGGTCTGGTTCACTGCCGGGCCGACCACCTATGACTTCGAGATCGTCGTCGACAACCCAGCCTTCGCCTCGGTGGCCTCGGTGGCCTCGGAGCCCGTGGGTCAGGACCACTCCGGGGAGATGACCGTCGGCCGCGTCTCGTTCACGGCGGACCAGAAACTCTTGATGGTTGCGCTGTGCGAGAGCTCCCTGTCCCGCAGCTATCCAGGCACGAGCGCGATCCCCTCCTCGGCGGTGGCCGCAGCCCGAATCGGCTGGACGATCACGCGGTTCAACCGCAAGCTGGACAACGTATGCCAGAAGCTGGCCGACGCCGGCACGCGCGGGCTGCACGGCCGGATCGGCGAGCTGGCCAGCAACCGCAAGTCTCGGCTGGTCGAACACGCCCTTTCGACGCGCTTGGTGACCGCTCCCGACCTGTTGTTGTTGGAGCGCAGCGTTTCACCGCGTTCGGCCATCAAGCCGTGAGGCTGAAGTTCACGCTGCAGTCGGTCGGCCAGGACAGCCGGGATCTGGTCGCCACCCTCGGCTCCACGGCGACCGTCGGGGACCTGGCGACCTACCTCGCGCGCGCTGACCCCGGGCGCCCGAACTCGCCCGGGCCGGACGAGGGCAACCTCACGTTGGCGCTGGTCGAGCAGCAACCCCGCGCAGTCGACGCCCGCTCGACGGTCCCCGAGAGCGGCCTGCGCTCCGGTGTCACGGTGACGCTGGTCAGCGGCAGGGAGTCCTTCGTGGACATCGGTCGCCCGGTTGCGGTGGCCACCGTCGTCGCGGGCCCGGACGAGGGCAAGGAGTTCGCGCTGCCGCGCGGCACGGCATACGTCGGTCGTGCCCACGGCTGTGAGGTCCAGCTGAGCGACTCTTCGGTCTCGCGTCGTCACGCGAAGCTTCTGGTGGCGGGGCTCACGGCAGTCCCAGAGGTGATGGACCTCGGTTCGGCCAACGGGATCTCGGTGGGTGGTGCCGAGGTGCCGCGAGCGCTACTCAAGGCTGGTGACCGTGTCCGGCTCGGCGATACCGAGGTCGAGGTGCGGCTGCTGGAGAACGGTCTGGGCGAGGCGGCCGCCGACACCGCTTGCCTGGCCTTTTCCAGGTCGCCGAGGATCGCCCCGTTGTATGAGGGCCGCGAGTTCGACCTGCCGGCCCTGCCCGAGCGCCCCAAGCCCTCGAGGATGCCCTGGCTGGCCATGATGTTTCCCGCGCTCATGGGCGTGGGCATGTTCGCCTTCACCCGCAGCCCCTACTCGCTGATCTTTGTCATCATGTCGCCGATGATGATGCTCGGCAGCTACGTCGACCAGCGTCGGGGCGGCAAGCGGGACTTCGAGAAGCTGATGCGGGACTTCCGGGAGGATCTCGG
>JBBQUB010000113.1:0-9192 GCA_038212865.1 Actinomycetales bacterium | reverse complement strand
GCCCGAACCACCACCCGCGAAGAGGCGTACGCCGCCGAGGACGACGCCCTGGCAGACCTGTTGATGGGCGACGAGCTACGTAGCAGTCTCTACTCATTCGAGCTGGTGCAAAAGCGGGCCAAGCGACCGGCGGGTGCTCCTGACTCATCGCTGGCACGCCCCGTGACCAAGGTCGGAATCATCGGCGCCGGGCTGATGGCAAGTCAGCTGGCAATGCTGTTCGCCCAGCGGCTCGAGGTCCCGATCGTGATGACCGACCTCGACCAAGGTCGCGTTGACAAGGGCGTGGGCTACGTCCACGCCGAGATCGACAAGCTGCTTGGGCGAGGGCGGCTCAGCCCGGACCGGGCCAACCGGCTCAAGTCGCTGGTCAGTGGTTCGATCGATAAACGGGCATTCGCCGGCTCCAACAATGTTGACTTCGTCATCGAGGCGGTCTTCGAGGAGATCACCATCAAGAAGCAGGTGTTTGCCGAGGTCGAGGCCGTGGTGTCGGCCGAATGCGTCCTGGCTACGAACACCTCATCGCTGTCCATCACCGAGATGGCCGCGGACCTGAAGAACCCCGAACGGGTCGTTGGCTTCCACTTCTTCAACCCGGTCGCGGTGATGCCGTTGCTGGAGATCATCCGGGGTGAGGCAACCGACGAAGCCACCCTGGCGACGGCCTTCGCCACCGGCAAGAAGCTGAAGAAGACGTCGATCCTGGCCAAGGACTCCCCATCGTTCATCGCCAACCGCCTGCTGGGGAGGTTCATGGGCGAGGTCGGTCGCATCGTGGACGAGGGCACCCCGTTGCACGTCGCGGACCGCGCCTTTGCCGGATTCGCCCCTATGCCGCCCTTCGTCCTGTTGGGTCTGGTCGGTCCCGCGATCGCGTTGCACAACAACGAGAGCCTGTACGACGCGTTCCCCGACCGGTTCTACGTGTCCGAGAGCCTGCGCCGTGTGGTTGCCGCCGGCAAGCCCGGGTTCTATATCTACCCCGAAGGCAAGCCGGTCCTCGACCCCGAGGTCGCACCCTTGCTTGAGGCGCCGGCTGACCCTGTGGTCTTGGACTCAGCACAGGTCCGCGAACAGGTCCTCTCTGCGCTGGCGCAAGAGGCCAGGCTGATGCTCGACGAAGGAGTCGTCGCGGCCCCGATGGACATCGACCTCGCCATGATCACCGGCGCCGGGTTCGCCTTCTGGAACGGCGGGCTCACGCCGCTGCTGGATCGCACAGGGATCTCCGAGAAAGTCAACGGAAAACGCTTCCTGCCCCAGGGCGTTGCCAGCGTCCCAGCCTGACCGCGCCCGTCGCCATACGGGGGGATGACGGGCTGGTCGCGCACGTTTGCCGGCACGTGACCGAAGACGTACCAGGTATGACGGCCTGGTCGCGCCCGTGCCGGCACCTGACCGAAGACGGTGCGACACACCCATGGCGCCTGAGTAACACCTCTATCTCACATGTGATCTATAGTCGCGGTCATGAGGGAGAACTACCTGGCCCGGATCGGCACGCTCATCCGGGACGCCAGGCGTCACCAGGGGATGACCCAGAACGATCTTGCGGATTCCCTGGGCACCAGCCAGAGCGCCATAGCCCGGATCGAGCAGGGCAAACAGAATCTCAGCCTTGACATGCTCGCCCGGATTGGCGGAAGCCTGGACTCCGAGTTCGTCTCTCTGGGGCACTCCGGGCCCCAGCACCTGCGGATCGTAGGCGGAACCAAGCTGTCCGGCACGATTGACATCAAGACCAGCAAGAACGCAGCCGTTGCGCTGTTGTGCGCGTCGTTGCTGAACCGCGGCCGCACCACCTTGCGCAACCTCGCCCGTATCGAAGAGGTCAACCGCATCATCGAGGTGTTGACCAGCATCGGCGTCCGGACCCGCTGGCTCCCGGACAGCAACGACCTGGAGATCACCCCTCCGGCCCGCCTCAACCTCGCGACGATGGACCTCGAGGCTGCGCGCCGCACCCGGACCGTGATCATGTTTCTGGGCCCACTCCTGCACGAGTTCGACGAGTTCCGCCTGCCCTACGTCGGGGGATGTGACCTCGGCAACCGCACGGTGGAACCGCACTTGCACGCCCTGCGACCGTTCGGCCTCCATGTCACTGCCACGACCGGCTTCTACGAGGTCAAGGTCGACCGCTTGGTCACCCCGCGGGCGGCTATCGTCCTGACCGAGCGCGGCGACACCGTCACCGAGAATGCCCTGATGGCCGCGGCGCGGCACGACGGCGTCACCGTGATCCGCAATGCCAGCCCGAACTACATGGTCCAGGACCTGTGCTTCTTCCTGGGGGCGCTCGGCGTGACCATCGAGGGGATCGGCAGCACCACGCTGACCATCCACGGACGGCGCAACATCGAGGTCGACGTCGAGTTCTCGCCCTCTGAGGACCCGATCGAGGCGATGAGCCTGTTAGCTGCGGCAGTGGTCACCGATTCGATCATCACCATCCGTCGGGTGCCCATCGAGTTCCTCGAGATTGAGCTAGCCCTGCTCGAAGGCATGGGTATGAAGTACCAGATGACCGACGAGTACAAGTCAGCGAACGGTTTCACCCGCCTGGTCGACCTGACCACGATCCCAGGTCCCCTGACAGCGCCCACCGACAAGATCCACCCGATGCCGTTTCCGGGTCTGAACATCGACAATCTGCCGTTCTTTGCCATCATCGCGGCAAGCGCGACCGGCACCACGATGATCCACGACTGGGTCTATGACAACCGGGCGATCTATCTCACCGAGCTCACCAAGCTCGGCGCCAAGGTTCAGCTGCTCGACCCGCACCGGGTCCTGATCGAGGGGCTGACCCGCTGGCGCGCAGCCGAGGTCATCTGCCCTCCCGCCCTGCGGCCTGCAGTGGTCATCCTCCTGGCGATGCTCGCGGCCCCGGGACGGTCGGTCCTGCGAAACGTCTACGTGATCAACCGCGGCTACGAGGATCTGGCACAAAGACTCAACGCGCTCGGGGCAACCGTTGAGACCTTCCGCGACATCTGAGCCCGCTGGCCTGACCTTGTGGGCGTTGGCCGGATGGTTTCGCCCATGCCCGTTCGGGCGGCCTTGGTTCCTGAAACAAACTGGCTAAGCGCCCACGATACCGACGTCGCCGCGTCGAAGCTCGTTGCCGAGGGAGGTCGCGATGGCGTCGGGGGTCAGCCCGATCTGTTCCAAGACCTGGCTGCGAGAGCCATGACGCAAGAACTCCTTGGGTATGCCGTAACAGTGCACCGGCACTGCCCGTCCGGCCTCACGCATCGCCAGAGTCACCGCCGATCCGATGCCTCCCGACACCAGGTTGTCCTCGATGACCGCGACGGCCCCCACCTGACCGGCTGCGCGGATGAGGTCGGGGCTGACCGGCAACACCCATCGGGGATCAACCACACGCACTGAGAGTCCTTGTGCTTCGAGCTTTTCGGCCACACTCACCGACGTTGCCGCCATGGCGCCGACGCCCACGATCAGCAGATCCACTGTGCCATCATCGGTCTCATGCAAGACGTCGAGACTGTCGAGGGCGCGCACCCGGTCAATGGGGTGCGCGACGTCTCCCTTAGGGAACCGCAGCACCGTTGGGCCATCCGAGACCTCGACCGCTTCGCGTAGCTGGCGTCGTACCTGAACGCCGTCGCGGGGCGCGGCCAGGCGCAGACCGGGGACTATGGAACTGATCGTCATGTCCCACATGCCGTTGTGGGACGCACCATCTGTGCCCGTTACTCCGGCGCGGTCAAGCACCACGGTCACACCGGCCTTGTGCAGGCCGGCGTCCATCAGCAGCTGGTCGAAGGCCCGGTTGAGGAACGTGGCATAGACGGCCACCACTGGATGCAGACCGCCAAAGGCGAGCCCCGATGCCATTGTCATCGCATGTTGTTCGGCGATTCCCACGTCAAAGACCCGGTCCGGGAACCGCGCTGCGAACGTGTCCAGACCGACCGGGATCAACATCGCGGCGGTCAGCGCAACAACATCGGGCCTCTCTGCGCCGATCTCGCACATCTCCTCGCTGAACTCATCGGTCCAGATCCGTCCGCCCTCGGCAAACGGCAGACCCGTCTCAGGGTTGATGACTCCCACCGCGTGGAACTGGTCGGCCTCATTCTCGCGCGCGGGGGCGTATCCGCGGCCCTTCTGGGTGATCACGTGGACCAGCACCGGGCCACCGAATGCTCGAGCCCTGCGTAGCGCGGACTCCAGCGCCTGCTCGTCATGCCCGTCAACCGGGCCGAGATACTTCAGGCCCAGATCCTCGAACATGCCTTGCGGTGCGACGATGTCCTTCAGGCCCTTCTTCATCCCATGCAGCGTCTCGTACATCGCCGAGCCGACGACCGGGGTGCGAGCCAAAGTGTTCTTGCCCCAGTCCAGGAATCGTTCGTAGCCACGAGTCACCCGTAGGGTCGCCAGGTAGTCCGCCAGCCCACCCGTGGTCACGGCATAGGAGCGCTCGTTGTCGTTGACGACGATGACCAGCGGGAGGTCCTTGTCGGCCGAGATATTGTTGATCGCCTCCCAGGCCATCCCCCCTGTGAGTGCCCCATCCCCAATGACCGCAACGGTATAGCGATGGCGCTGCCCCTGTAGACGCCGCGCCTTGGCAATCCCGTCGGCCCAGGACAACGCCGTGGACGCATGGGAGTTCTCCACGACGTCGTGCTCGGACTCGGCGCGACTGGGGTAGCCCGAAAGCCCGTCCCTCTTGCGCAGGTTGGTGAAGTCGTCCCGGCGCCCCGTGAGCAGCTTGTGGACGTAGGACTGATGGCCGGTGTCGAAGACGATCGCGTCCCGCGGGGAGTCGAAGACCCGGTGCAAGGCGATGGTCAGCTCGACCACGCCAAGGTTGGGTCCCAGGTGCCCGCCCGTCTTGGAGACCGAGTCGACCAGAAACTCGCGGATCTCCTTGGCCAGCGCGGGCATCTGCGCTGCGTCGAGCGCCTTGAGGTCCTCGGGGCCATTGATCGAATCCAGAAGTTGCACGCGGCTCGGGCATCCTTTCAAAGGACTCAGGTTTCCGACTGTCTCGGACGTTCGATTCTATGCCGTTGGCCGGCTCGACGACCGAGACGTCGACCCGAGCCCGCCTGCCGAACCCCAACGGCGGCCCCACGCCTATTAGCTTTCCATTCTGCGGACGGCCCTTGCCACCACGAGGACACCGACAATGGCCATGATCGGGCCGATGATCGCCCAGAAGGTCACGCCCGTCATCGCACTGCCTGCCAGGTAGCCCAGCCCCTGAAGCGTCCAGACCAGACCCATCAGGACAAGCAGTACGCCCAGGCCAGCCTGCAGGTTCTTGCTCATGGTCTGGACGCTACGCCCGCAGGGGGGTGCCTACAGTCGCGGGACGTAGCGCTTTCCCTGCAGGGCGTCATACAGCAGTTGGGCGCCGCGGGCGGACCCCCGCAACCGCAAGCCCTCTGCCTCGAGATCAGACTGGATCTCTGTCAGGGCCTCGGTGCTGACCAGGTCGCCGAGGTCCGTGCGAACCTCACGATAGGCCTGACGCATCGCCTCGAGCTGGGCATCGATATGTCTGACCGCCACCCACGCAAGGGCGACCGGGTTCTTGCGCCACCCGGCATAACCGCGATAGTCGGCCGGGCAGTGGTCCAGCAGCCAGGACATCGCAGGCAGCTGCCATCCGGGTGAGTCGGGAGGAGGCACGGACGGTGGCCACCCAGGGGGCGTACGCGACGATGAGCTCACTGCCCCAGTCTGTCAACCCGCCCCGACACGCACCCTCGCTGGCAATGGCGGTGAGGTCTGGGTCGTTCAGGCAGCCGATTCCCCCCAGCCATCGCCAACAGGCCAAAGGCCCGAGTCTGCGCCGTTGGCTGGCGAAGACTCAGGCCCCCAGCGGCTGTTGCTGTATGCCGGGTGGCTCGGTCAGCTCTTGACGAGCGAGCGCAGGACGTACTGCAGAATGCCGTCGTGGCGGTAGTAGTCCGCCTCGGCGGGAGTGTCGATCCGCAGCACGGCATCGAACTCGACAACCGAGCCCTGGGTCGAGGTCGCCTTGACGTGCAACGTCTTTGGCGTTGAGCCCTCGTTGAGTCCGGTGACGCCGGTGATGTCGAACGTCTCGGTGCCATCCAGCCCGAGCGAGGCGGCGTTCTCGCCCGCAGGGTACTGGAGCGGCAACACACCCATACCGATCAGGTTGGAACGGTGGATGCGCTCGTAGGACTGGGCGACGACCGCCTTGACCCCCAGCAGGCGAGTGCCCTTGGCCGCCCAGTCACGCGACGATCCCGAGCCATACTCCTTGCCTGCCAGGACGACCAGCGGTATGCCGGCCGCCGCATAGTTCTGCGCGGCGTCATAGATGGTCGACTGCGCGCCCTCTGCGGTGAAGTCCCTCGTGAAGCCGCCCTGGACGTCGTCCAGCAGCTGGTTACGCAGCCGGATGTTGGCGAACGTCCCGCGGATCATGACCTCGTGGTTGCCACGGCGCGAACCGTAGGAGTTGAAGTCCTTGCGGTCCACACCATGGGACGCGAGATAGACGCCTGCTGGGCTGTCCGCCTTGAACTGGCCGGCCGGACTGATGTGGTCGGTCGTGACCGAGTCGCCAAGCTTGGCCAGCACCCGCGCGCCGGTGATGTCGACAACAGGGCTCGGCTCACGCTGCATGCCCTCGAAGTAGGGGGGCTTGCGCACGTAGGTCGAGTCCGGCGCCCAGTCGAAGATCTTGCCCTCGGGCGTCGGCAGCGAACGCCAACGCTCATCACCGGCGAAGACATCGGCATAGTCGCTGCTGAACATCTCCTTGGTGATGGAGGACTCGACCACCCGTGCGACGTCGGCCGCATCCGGCCAGATCTCGCGCAGGAAGACCTCGGCGCCCTCGGGGTCGGTGCCGATCGGCTCTGTCTCCGGGTCCCAGTCCATGGTGCCTGCCAGTGCGTAGGCCACGACCAGCGGCGGCGAGGCGAGGTAGTTCATCTTGATGTCGGGGTTGATCCGGCCTTCGAAGTTGCGGTTGCCAGACAGCACCGAGACGACGCTGAGGTCGTGTTCCTGGACCGCAGCCGAGACCTCGTCGGCCAGCGGGCCGGAGTTCCCGATGCAGGTTGTGCAGCCATAACCGACCAGGTGGAAGCCGAGCTTCTCCAGGTAGGGCCAGAGACCCGCCTTTTCGTAGTAGTCGGTGACGACCTTGGAACCGGGAGCCATCGAGGTCTTGACCCAGGGTTTGGCGCTCAGACCCCGCTCCACCGCGTTCTTGGCCAGCATGGCAGCCGCCACCATGACCGAGGGGTTGGACGTGTTGGTGCACGAGGTGATCGAAGCGATGGCGACGTGCCCGTGGTCCATCTCGGTATGGGTGCCGTCGGCCAGCGTGAGGGGCACCTTGTTTGTGGCCCGGGCCGACTTTGCCAACACCGTTGCACCGTGGGGTAGATCCGCCTGTCGCTGGGCCTCGGTCTGTCCGTTGGGGTGGTACTCGGGGGCGTCGCTGGCCGGAAAGGACTCCTTGCCAGCTTCATCCACCACGGTGTTGCGGTCCTCGTCGTCGTCGACGTAGTCCACCAGCGCCGTGTGGAAGGACTCCTTGGCGTCGGTCAGCGAGATGCGGTCCTGGGGTCGTTTGGGGCCCGCGATCGAGGGGACGACCGTCGACAGGTCCAGCTCGAGGTACTCGGAGTAGACCGCCTCGGCCGACGGGTCATGCCAGAGGCCTTGCTCCTTGCTGTAGGCCTCGATCAAGGCAACCTGCTGGTCGCTGCGACCAGTGAGGCGCAGGTAGTCGCAGGTGACCTTGTCGATGGGGAACATCGCGGCGGTCGAGCCGAACTCGGGGCTCATGTTGCCGATCGTGGCTCGGTTGGCCAGCGGCACCGCCGAGACTCCCTGCCCATAGAACTCGACGAACTTGCCAACGACCCCATGGGCACGCAGCATCTCGGTGATCGTCAGGACGACGTCCGTTGCCGTGGCGCCAGAGGGGATCTCGCCGCTCAGCTTGAAGCCGACGACACGTGGAATCAACATCGAGACCGGCTGGCCAAGCATGGCGGCCTCGGCCTCGATGCCGCCGACGCCCCAGCCCAGGACGCCCAGGCCGTTGACCATCGTGGTGTGCGAGTCGGTGCCCACGCAGGTGTCGGGATAGGCCATTCCGTCGCGGTCGAAGACAACCCGCGCGAGGTGCTCGATGTTGACCTGGTGCACGATTCCGGTGCCGGGCGGCACGACCTTGAAGTCGTTGAAGGCGCTCTGGCCCCAGCGCAGGAACTGGTAGCGCTCACCGTTGCGCTGGTACTCCAGCTCGACGTTGCGCTCGAACGCGTCGGCCCGACCGGCCACATCGGCGATCACCGAGTGGTCGATGACCATCTCGGCGGGTGCCAGCGGGTTGATCCGCGCCGGGTCCCCTCCGAGCTCGACGAAGGCCTCGCGCATCACGGCGAGGTCAACGATGCACGGCACTCCCGTGAAGTCCTGCATGATCACTCGCGCTGGGGTGAACTGGATCTCGGTGTCGGGCTCGGCGTTGGGATCCCAGCCGGCGAGCGCGCGGATGTGCGACGCGGTGATGTTGGCGCCGTCCTCGGTCCGCAGGAGGTTCTCCAGGAGGATCTTCAGGCTGAAGGGCAGTTTTTCACTGCCGTCCAGCGCCGAGAGACGGAAGACGTCGTATGACGCGTCCCCGACCTCCAGAGTCCCCCTGGAACCAAAACTGTCTATGCTCTGCTGGCTCACGCCGGCTCCTTTCGGATTTTATCTTGACGTCAAGATATATTTAACCACACGCAACCGTAACGGTTCCGGGGTCGGCCACCTCAGCTGTGATCCTTCACCAGTGCATCGCGTAGGCCTAATGGGATCGGCGCCTTGCTTCGTGCGGCGATCGCAACACACACGTAGGTGATCGCCACCCTCGCGCACCGGGTGCGCCTCTGACCCGCTTCGCCCGCCTGAGCCATCCGCTCGATGTCATAGAGGAGCCGGAAGGACGTCGTCCCCACCTGGTCCACCCGCACCGCGATCTCGGCCTGCTGGAACGCCTGCAGGCTGTCGAGCCATTCGAGCTCGGCCTTGCGCAGCACCGCGTCGTATCCCTGCGCCCGCAGGGTGGCGTATCCGTAGCCGATCGACTCCATGAAGGCGCTCATCGCCTCGTCGCACCAGCCGAGGTACCACATGTTGAACACGACGCCCAGGGAGTCGACCTCG
>JBBQUB010000112.1:0-9345 GCA_038212865.1 Actinomycetales bacterium | reverse complement strand
GGGCGCTCAGCTGCCCAGCAGGGTCGCGCCCGCCGCCCGGCATACGCTCAGACACGACGTATCGATGAACCGGAGGAAGGTGGTGCGATGAGCGTGCGATCCGGACGGATCTATGACCCGCCACGGGAGGCGGACGGCCTACGAGTGCTGGTAGATCGGCTGTGGCCGCGCGGCATGAGCAAGGCCAAGGCCGCGCTGGATGAGTGGTGCAAGCAGGTTGCACCGACCACCGGGCTGCGTCGGTGGTACGGCCACGATCCCTTGCGTTTCGCGGAGTTCGCTCGTCGCTACCAGGTCGAGCTCGCCGAGGGTGAGCAGTCCGTGGCACTGGACCACCTGCGGGAGATCTCGACCGGTGACACGGTGACCCTGCTGACCGCCACCAAGGATCCGTCATGCAGCGAGGTGGCCATCCTGATCGACCTGCTCGAAGGCGGAGAGGCTCCCCACAGACGTCCCGCCACCAAGTGATGTGGCATGCCCGTGCAACGAACTGGGCTGAAAACATGGAAGATTCGTGTCTATTTGACTTGCTAGGACATTCGAACAGGTGTACTATTATTGCATGATCACAGCCGAGCAGGTGGAAGCAGAGCGCGAGCTCTCCGGCCTGTGTGGGGTGCTCAATGCGTCGTATGCGCGGCTGGTCACCATCGTCGCCAAGGCCCTGGTCGACGAGTCGTGGGCCATCGCCGGGGTCCGCTCCCCCGAGCACTGGTTGACGATGAAAGCAGGGCTCTCCCCGTTCCGGGCCAAAGCGGTCGTGACGGTCGCCCGTCGCAGTCATGAGCTGCCCACGGTGATGGCCCAGTTCGCCGACGGTCAGCTCTCCTTCGACCAGGTGGCCGTAGTCGCCCGATACGCGCCAGCCCACGTGGAGGCCTCGGTGGCCGAGTTCGCGGTCAACGCCTCGGTCCCCCAGCTGCGTCGCTCCCTGTCCCAGTACTCCTTCGACCCGCCCGCCGAAAACGGTTGCGAACAGGGCAGCACCACCCGAGAGCCCTGGGTTGACGACACCGCTGACGACACCGATTCCGCTGATGCTGCGTTAGAAGACACTGCGTTAGAAGACACCGGGTCCGAAGGCGCTGGGGCTGGGGAAACGGTGGCTGGCGACAACCCGTCAGCAGAAACCACACCTGCCGGCGACCCGCCCACCTGGAACGGCTACGCCCTCGAACAGGACCGCTCGGAGGCACCCGCCGAACTATCCATGTCCCACGACCAGTGGAGCCGGTTCAGCCTGCGGTTCACCGCCCCCGCCGACCTCGGCGCACTGGTCGAAGCCGCGATCAAGGAAGCCAAAGACGCCCTCTTCAACGCCGGACAACTCCAGGTCACCCTCGCCGACGCCCTCGTCGAGATGGCCCGCCGCTCCATCGGCGCAGTGAACTCGATCAACCGCCGCGACTCCTACCGCACCTACGTCCACCTCGATACCGAGGGCGCCTGGCTCACCGGCCGGCCCCGCCTGCCCCAGCACATCGCCGACAAGCTCACGTGCGACGGCATCGCCCAACCGCTCTGGCACACCCAAGGCGCCCCCGTCAACGTCGGCCGCGCCCAACGCATCGTCCCCACCCGCACCCGCCGCCTGGTCGAAGACCGCGACCGCGGCTGCCGATTCCCCGGCTGCACCAGCACCCGCACCGAATGCCACCATCTGATCCACTGGGTCGACGGCGGACCCACCGACACCGCGAACCTGGCTAGCCTGTGCCCGTTCCACCACGACGGGCACCACACCGGCGACTTCACCATCACCGGCAACGCCAACGACCCCGCCGGGCTCACCTTCACCACCCGCACTGGACTGCCCATCCGGCCCGGACCCACCTTCACCACCCCCACCTCCCCTCCCCGCTCACCCGGCTCACCGGGTTCAACGCCGCCAACTCCACCAGGATCGCCGGGACTACCACCACCAACACCGCCATACCGCGGACCCACCGGCGAGAGCTTCGACCCAAGCTGGCTCACCTTCCACGAATCCAAAGTGCCCGCGCTCATCTGAGCGCAGCTACCGGTCGTCTGAGCTCACAACGGTTCAGCGTGGCGTTGAGGCGACCAGGTTCAGATACCCAGCAGCTTCGGGGGGACTGGCGGATCGACGTCGTGGGAGGGGTCCTCCAACTGGCCGGCCAGTGCTTTTGCCCAGTCCAGCAACCCCGCTACGTCAACGCCATGTGGCCGCGCGTCGGCGTAGCCAGAGATGTGGTCGGCCCCACGTCGAAGCACGGCCGCGCCTCCGACCTTGTTCCCGCGAAGGGCATGGGTCAGACCGACAGCAAGCTGCGCCAGCCCTTGCCAGAGGTCACGTTCGGCATCCGGGGCAGCCTTCCAACTGGCCTCCAGAACCTCGTGGGCCTGGAATGGACGACCCTCGTCCAGCAGCCGCTGAGCTTCGACCAGACTTTCGTGCGGCGCCAGGACCAGATCGTCGGGAACACCCACCACTCCAGACTCTCCGCGGCGAAGGGGGCGTCCAAGTCCGTCGCGGGGGCGGGCGTTACGCGGACGACCGCCTTCGTCGCGATCCCGGTCAATGCTCATGGTGCCTCATGGCTCCCATTCTCCAGCAGGTCGCGGAAGCCATCCTCGTCCAGGATCACCAGCCCGAGCTCCTGCGCCTTCTCGGCCTTGGAACCGGCGTTCTCCCCCACCACGACGTAGTCGGTCTTCTTCGACACCGTGCCGGCTGCCTTCCCGCCTCGGGACAGGATCGCTTCCTTGGCCTCGTCGCGCGAGAACCCCTCCAGGGAGCCGGTGACCACGATCGTGCGCCCGGCCAACGTCTTGGGTCGTGACTCGTCGACCTCGTCGGCCATGCGCACCCCCGCGGCGGTCCACTTGTCCACGATCGCCATATGCCAGTCCACGGCAAACCACTCCTGCAGTGCCTCGGCAATCACGGGGCCGACGCCCTCGGCACCAGAGAGCTCATCCAGCGAGGCTGCCCGGATGAGTGCCATCGAACCGAAGTGCCCGGCCAGCACCCGGCCCGCTGTCGGGCCGACGTGGCGAATCGACAGCGCCACCAGCACTCTCCACAGTGGCTGTGTCTTGGCGGTCGCTAGGTTGGCGATCAGCTTCTCGCCATTGGCTGAGAGCACTCGACCGTCGACGACGACGTCCTCCCGATCCGACTTCTTGGCCGCGCGGGTGTAGAGCGGCACGGTGATGAGTCGCAACACGGACTGTTTCGTGTCTCCGTTGGGTCCCGGCGCAAGGTCGAACAGGTCGCCCTCGTCGGCCAGGACGTTTGCCTCGAGCAGCGCGTTGGCGCCCTCCCAGCCCAGGGCCTCGATGTCGAAGGCGCCACGGGATGCCAGGGCGAACAGCCGCTCGCGCAACTGAGCCGGGCAGTATCGCGAGTTGGGGCAGCGGATGTCCTTGTCGCCCTCTTTCTGCGCGGCCAGCGCGGTGCCGCACTCAGGGCAGTGGGTCGGCATCTCGAAGGCGCGCTCGGACCCGTCCCGCAGGTCCACGACGGGCCCGACGATCTCGGGGATGACGTCACCCGCCTTGCGCAGGACGATGGTGTCACCGATCAGCACACCTTTGCGGAGGACCTCGAGGGCGTTGTGCAGCGTGGCCATCTCGACCGTCGAGCCGGCGACCTTGACCGGCTTCATCACCCCGTAGGGCGTGACCCGACCGGTCCGACCGACATTGACCCGGATGTCCAGCAGTTTGGTGGTGACCTCTTCAGGTGGGTACTTGTAAGCGACGGCCCAGCGCGGCGCACGCGACGTCGAACCGAGACGGCGCTGGACCGCCACCTCGTCGATCTTGATGACGATCCCGTCCAGCTCGTGCTCGACCGAGTGCCGCTGCTCCCCGTAATGGTCGATATAGCCCTGAACTGCTTCGATGTCGTCGAGCACCGTGAAGTAGCTGGAGACCGGCAGGCCCCAGTCGCGTAGCACGGCATAGGACTGGCTCTGGCGTTCCATCGCGAAGCCCTCCCGCGCACCGATCCCGTGAACGAGCATCCGCAGCGGACGAGTGGCTGTGACGCGGGGGTCCTTCTGGCGCAACGAACCTGCGGCCGCATTGCGCGGGTTCGCAAACGGCGCCTTGCCCGCCTCGACGAGCGCCGCATTCAGCTCCGTGAAAGCCTCAACCGGGAAGAACACCTCACCCCGGATCTCGATGCTCTGCGGGTGATCGGACCCGGCGAGCTGGCGTGGGATGCCCTCGATCGTGCGCACGTTGTTGGTGACGTCCTCGCCGGTCCGGCCGTCGCCCCGGGTCGCAGCCCGGACCAGCCGACCACGTTCGTAGAGCAGGTTGATGGCCAGCCCGTCGATCTTGAGCTCACAAAGAAAGTGGTATGCCGCGCCGCCACCATCGGAGGCATTGTCTCGTTCGACCCGCGCCGCCCAGGCCGCGAGCTCCTGGGCGCTGAACGCGTTGTCCAGGCTGAGCATCCGCTCGAGGTGGTCGACCGATGCGAAGTCCGTGGAGAACGCCGCGCCAACCTGCTGGGTGGGGCTGTCGGGAGCGCGCAGCTCCGCGTAGCGGTCCTCGAGAGCGATCAGCTCGCGGATCAGCCCGTCATACTCACCGTCGCTGATGGTCGGCGCATCCTTGACGTGGTAGCTGAACTGGTGAGCGCGCACCTGCTCGGCAAGCTCGGTCCACTCGTGGCGAGCGTCGTCGGGAACGTCGGTCGGGAGGTCGGTCACGGACTCATCTTGCCCCACGACCGCGACAGCTCACCGACGTTTCGAGCGCCCGATCAGCACCGCGGCACCCAGGACAACGGCCGCTCCGGCGAACTGAGGCCACTGCAGCCGCTCGCCCAGCACCAGGACTCCGAGGGCCACCGAGACCACGGGGATCAGATAGGTGACCGAGGTCCCAACCGTGGGACCGGCGGCACGGACGACGTCGTACTGGAAGGACATCGCGATGCCGGTGCCGACGATTCCCAGTGCAAGAACCGCGAGCACTGGCCAGAGGACCGAACCTCCATCGGTGTTTGCGTGCAAGGACCACGGCGCCACCAGGGACAGCCGGGTGCGCTGGGTGAGCCACCAGACCATCAGGGCAACGAGCATCTGACCGGCGGAGGTCAGCATCTGTGCTGTGGGCAAGGTGAGCCCGCCGAAGTCCGCCTTGCCAAGGAATCGCCTGGTGTAGGTCCAGCCCACGCCGTATGACATACCCGCCACCAGCGTGATGCCAAAGCCCAGAAGGTCCGGTCGTCCCTGCGCCTTCCATGGCTGCAGGATCACCAGGACCCCGAGGAAGCCGATGAGCACCCCGAAGATCTTGCGGCCACCGATCTTGTCGGACCGAAGGAGTATCAGGCTGAACAGCACGGTGGCAATGGGAGTGATCGAGTTGCCGATGCCCGCGAGCGCCGAGCTGACCCTTTCCTCGCCCAGCGCGAAGAGGCTGAACGGCAGGGCCCCCAGGAAGAAGCCGGTCACCATCAGGTGACCCCAGGTGCCCAGGTCCCGGGGCAGCCGACCCCGCGAGGCGGTCAGCAGGAGCAGCAGAACGGTGGCACCACTGAAGATGCGTAAGCCCGAGATCTGAAGCGGCGCAAGGGACCTCAGGCCGATCTTCATCAGGAGAAAGCTCGATCCCCAGATGAACGCCAATGCGGTGAACTTGATCTGCCATGGGACGCGGGTGACTTTCATCGTGTCCGTCGCGCCTGGGATACGGCCCCTGGTCGTGGCTGTCATGTCTGGTTGTCCCTGGCAATCATGAAGGTCAGCTTCCTGCGGTCTCGGTCAATGCCCGGGCCGCATCCACGACCAGTCGTTGAACGCTGCTGGCCCCCGATGGTGTGAGCCCGGCCAGACCGCAGGCCGGCGTGAGGGTCACTCCGGACAGTTTCGACATGGGCAGCCCCACGCGGCGCCACGCTTCGACCAACGGGGCGATGACCTCGGTGACCTTGCCGCGGGACTCGCCGGTTGGAACCACGCCAGCCCACAGGTCCACGCCTGACTCGACGGTGGCAGCGACTGACTCCCAGCCCTTGGGGCCCAGCAGCGAGGTGTCCAGCGACACAGCCTTGACACCGGTGTTCCTCAACAGTGCCAACGGCACATCCGGCGCACAGCAGTGCACCACGGTATGCCGGTCGCCGGCTGCCGCGACGACGTCGCGCAGTCCCTCCGCCGCGGTGGTCGGATCCACCGCACGGATCCGGCCGAAACCGGATGCCGTCGGCAGCTCTCCCGACAGCACCACGGTCAGACCGGGTTCGTCGATCTGAACCACCAGGTTCGCCCCGGGGACGAGCCTGGCGAGCTCGCCGAGGTGCACGCGCAGTCCTTCAGCCAGCGAGGCGATCAGGTCACGGGTGGCGCCGACATCGACCACCGCACGTTCGCCACGGTGCAGCCAGATCGAGGACGCCAGGGTCCATGGCCCGGCGATCTGCACCTTGAGGTCGCCCTCGTAGTCGTCGAAGGCCTCGGCAAGCTCATCGAGGTCCTGGCGCAGGAGCGCGGAGGTGCGATGAGCGTCACGCCCCGGTCGGTCCACGAACCGCCACCCCATGGGTTGCAGATCGACCTCCAGGTCAACCAGCAGACCCGCCCCCCGACCGATCATGTCGGCTCCGGGCCCTCGCGCGGGAAGCTCTGGCAGATAAGGCAGTCCCTCCTCGCTGAGTAGGTCCCGAACCTCGGACAGCGCCTTGCCCACGTCGGTGCCCGGCCATGACCCGACCCCGCTTGCTCTGCTCACGGCGAGAGCCTAACCGGCCGTTTGCGCACTGATGGTCGCCGCCTTGCTGATCGTGGCGGACCCCACCACCCGGGTTCCGTCGTAGAGCACCACGGACTGTCCTGGCGAGACGCCTCGGATGCGGCGCTCCAGGCGTACCTCGACCTGCTCCCCCATGGCCCAGGCCGTCCCGGGAACCTCCTCGCCGTGGGCCCGAACTTGTGCGCCCACCGACACCACTCCCTGCGGTGATGGGCCGCACCACCGCGCATGGCCCCCGGTGATCGCATCGACGCCCAGGAGCTCAGCGGCTCCGACCACGACGGTGTTGGTGCTCGGCTGCACTTCGACGACGTAGCGAGGTTCGCCACCGGCTGCCGGCTGGCCAAGATGAAGCCCACGGCGCTGACCGACAGTGAACGCGTAGGCACCCGCGTGCTCGCCAACCGTGGCTCCATCGGAGTCGACGATGCTGCCGCGCTGCTCCCCGAGGCGGTCGGTCAGCCACTTGCGGGTGTCGCCATCGGGGATGAAACAGATGTCGTGGCTGTCGGGCTTGGCAGCGATGAAGAACCCCCGTGCGGCGGCTTCATCGCGGATCTGGGGCTTGGCGGTGTCACCCAGTGGAAAGAACGACCGGGCCAGCTGGTCCTCATCGAGAACACCGAGGACGTAGGACTGGTCCTTGAACATGTCGACAGCGCGGTGCAGCTCCCTTGCGCCAGAAGCGCTTTCGACGATCTGGGCATAGTGGCCGGTCGCCACGGCGTCGAACCCCAGTGCAAGAGCCTTGTCCAACAGCGCCGCAAACTTGATCTTCTCGTTACAGCGCAGGCACGGGTTGGGGGTTCGACCTGCCGCGTACTCGGCTACGAAGTTCTCGACCACGTCGGCCTTGAACCGGGCAGCCATGTCCCAGACGTAGAACGGGATCCCCAGCACGTCGGCAACTCGCCGGGCATCACCGGCATCTTCGATGGTGCAGCATCCGCGAGCGCTCTCGCGCAAGGTGGCGGCGTTGTGGCTCAGCGCCAGATGGACACCGACGACCTCGTGCCCCGCATCGAGCATGCGGGCCGCGGCCACCGCCGAGTCGACGCCGCCGCTCATCGCGGCAACGACGCGCATCAGCGCGTCTTCGGCTTGCTGGTGTTCGGTGTGCTCGTGGCCACCTGCGCCCTTTGTGCACGATCGAGTGCCGCTGGCAAGGCGGCGAGGAACGCATCGACGTCAGCCTCGGTTGAGGTGTGTCCGAGCGTGAGCCGCAGTGCGCCTCGGGCCTGGTGCTCCGACATTCCCATGGCCAGCAGAACGTGGCTGGGCTGAGGCACGCCGGCCTGGCAGGCTGAGCCGGTGGAGCACTCAACGCCCGCCGCGTCCAGCAGGTAGAGCAGAGAGTCACCGTCGCAGTCGGGAACGAGCAGGTGGGCATTGCTCGGCAGCCGTCGTTTGGTGTCACCGGGCTCCCAGTCGCCAGTCACCTGAACGCCGAAGCCGGCTTCCTGAGCGCCACGAATCAGCCTGTCGCGCAGGGCAACCAACCGCTCGGCCTCTCCAGACCGGTTGGCCGTGGCATGACTCAGGGCCACGGCAAATCCGCGAATCGCCGGGACGTCCAGGGTGCCGCTTCGGACCTGACGTTCCTGCCCGCCGCCGTGAGTCAGTGGCACGAGGGTGGCATCGCGTCGAGCCAACAGCGCACCCACGCCCTGGGGACCGCCCACCTTGTGGCCGGAGATGCTCATCAGGTCGAGCCCGCTGCCAGTGAAGTCCACCTCGACCTGACCAGCAGCCTGCACCGCGTCGCTGTGCGTCGGAATCCCGAACTCGTGCGCGACTGCGGTGATCTCGGCAATGGGCTGCACCGTGCCGACCTCGTTGTTGGCCCACATCACGCTGACCAGCGCGACCGAGTCGGGGTCGGTCTCGATGGCTGCTCGCACCGTCTCGGGGTGCACCCGCCCGAGGTTGTCCACCTCGAGCCAGGTGACCTTGGCACCTTCGTGCGCTTCGAGGAACTCGACGCAGTCCAGGACGGCATGGTGTTCGACCATGCTCACCAGGAGCCGGACTCTCCGGGGATCCGCGTCCCGGCGGGCCCAGAAGGTGCCCTTGATGGCCAGGTTGTCGGACTCGGTGCCACCGGACGTGAACAGCACCTCGGACGGGCGGGCGCCCAGTGCTTGGGCAATCTTCTCTCGGGCCTCCTCCACGGTGCGACGCAGAACACGGCCGGACGTGTGCAGGGATGAGGCATTGCCGATCATCGTCATCTGCGCGCTCATGGCCTCAATCGCCTCTGGCCGCATCGGCGTGCTGGCGGCATGGTCAAGGTAGACGAAGGAGTCGCGCACCCACCGAGTCTACGTTGGCGCGAGGACTCGGGTGTTCAGGCCTTAGCGGCCTCGATCGCCTCCGTGGCCTGGGGCAGAACGGCGAACAGGTCGCCGACGACACCGAAGTCGACCAGCTCGAAGATGGGGGCCTCGTCGTCCTTGTTGATCGCGATGATGGTCTTGGACGTCTGCATGCCGGCGCGGTGCTGGATCGCGCCCGAGATGCCGGCCGCGACATAGAGCTGAGGGGACACCTGTTTGCCGGTCTGGCCGACCTGGTTCGTGTGCGGGTACCAGCCTGCGTCGACGGCGG
>JBBQUB010000111.1:0-9386 GCA_038212865.1 Actinomycetales bacterium | reverse complement strand
AGATCTCATGAGAGTCCCTTCATGCTGCGGCTGTGGACGGCGGAGTATGTCGTCCGCACGGCGGCCATCGATTCATCGAATGACGCCTGAGCCACTGCCGTGAAGAGACAGTCCACGACCATGAGTTGCGCGATCCGGCTGCCCAGCGCCCCTGACCTGAACCGAGTTTCCCTCGCTGCTGTGGTAAGCACAACATCTGCCGCCCTGGCCAAAGGAGAGTCACTGAAGTTCGTCACCGCGATGGTGGCAGCTCCGGCATCACGCGCGAGGCTGAGAAACTCAAAAGTATCCACTGTCGCGCCGCTGTGGGAGACCGCAACAGCGACGCAGGAGGCGTCCAGCGTTGCTGCCGCCGTCCAGGCTGAGTGCGGATCCGGCCAGTTCAATGCCGTGCGGCCGATGCGGGAGAGTTTCTGCTGGAGGTCGAGTCCGACGAAAGAACTGGCGCCGACGCCAAAACTGTCGACACGTCGCGCCGTTGTCACGAGTGCGACAGCCCGAGTGAGCTCTCCGATGTTGAGAATCTTGGCGGTGTCAGCGATCGACATGGTCTCGTTGAGCGCAACCTTGGAGACGATGTCATCGAGGGAGTCTTCTCGGTTGATGTCACCGGAGACAGCCAGCAGGTTCGCATGCTGCATATCCGCCCGAGTCGCTTCCCTGGTGAGATCAATGCGCAGGTCCTTGTAATGCGCGTAGCCGATGCGCTTGTAGAACCGCACGACAGAGGTAGTCGAGGTACCACACTGTGTCGCCACCTCCGAGATCGACAGGTTCGCGGCGTCCGCCGGGTTGTCGAGGAAGAGCCATGCAACCAGCCGCTCGGAAGGGCGAAGCGATGGTATGGCGGCCCGGATTCGTACGAGCACGGTCCGTGGGTCTGGTCGTTCGATCAGCTTCTTGGGCACGATCTATCCCTTTCCGGCCGAGCGAGCCCGGGGAATTGCGTCGAGCAGCTCGCGGGTGTATTCGGCCTGCGGGTTCTCGAAGATCTGAGTGGGGGTTCCACTTTCGACGATCCGCCCACGCTGCATGACATGAACTTCATGGGAGATCATCCGTACGACGGCGAGGTCGTGGCTGATGAACAGGTAGCTCAACCCGAGATCCCGCTGCAGGGAGGCGAGCAGCTCCAGTATCTGCGCCTGCACGAGTACGTCGAGGGCTGAGACGGCCTCATCGAGGACCACCAGCTCTGGTGCAAGGGCGAGCGCCCTCGCGATTGCCACGCGTTGGCGCTGGCCGCCGGAGAGTTCGTGCGGCAGGCGTTCCGCCATCGACGAGGGCAAGGCAACCTGATCCAGGAGCTGGCTGACCTTGTGCCGACGGCTCGACGAGGTACCGATCTTGTGGACCCGAAGTGGCTCGGTGATCGAGCGTTCAACGGTGTACCGAGGATCGAGAGAAGCGTAAGGGTTCTGGAACACGGGCTGAACACGGCGGCGGAAGGCGAAGAGCTCGTGCTTGCCCAGCTCCGCCATCTCCGCACCGTCGAACATGGTGCTGCCGGACGTGGCGCGCTCGATGCCAAGAATGAGATTCGCGGTTGTCGACTTGCCGGAACCGGACTCGCCGACGATCGAGACAGTGCGGCCCCGCGGGATGCTGAAGCTCACCTGATCCACGGCGGTGAACTCGGAGGCCCGGCCCTTTCGAGTGGCCCGGATGGGGAAGACCTTGGATAGATCGCGCACCTCAACCAGGCTGCCGATGGTCGCCTCCGGCTCAGCTTGACTGTTCGTCGCCCGCGCCGACACTGACGCCCGCACCGAAGCCGACGCCCGCACCGAAGCTGACGCTGACGCCGACGCTGCCGGTCGAGCCGGCACCTCGTCGACCATGCTGACCGACGAGAGGCTGGGTGCCGCCTGGAGCAGTCTCTGCGTGTACTCGTGCTGCGGGTGGGCCAGAATCTCCGCCGCCCGACCCGATTCCACGATCTCACCTCGTAACATCACCATGATCATGTCCGCCCGCTCGGCGGCCAGACCCAGGTCGTGGGTGATGAGGAACACCGATGTTCCCATGGTGGTGGTCAGGTGCTCAAGCTGGTCAAGGACCCTCCGCTGGACGGTGACGTCCAGGGAGGAGGTCGGCTCGTCGGCGATCAGCAGCTTGGGGCGGCAGGCCAGACCCATCGCGATGAGAGCCCGCTGGCGCATACCACCGGAGAACTCGTGCGGGTACTGGTTCACCCGGTGCTGCGGGTCCGGGATCCCCACCATCTCGAGGAGCTGGATGACCTGGGCCCTAGACGACTTGCCCTTGGCGATCCCGTGCACCTCAAGCGCTTCGGCGATTTGCTCGCCGATGCGCATCAGCGGGTTGAGGTTCGACATGGGGTCTTGCGGGACGAGTCCGATGCCCGCTCCGCGGACCGACTGCAGGTCGCGTTCACCGAGCTGGGTGAGGTCGCGCCCTTCGAACCAGACCTCGCCATTCGTCAGGCGACCGTTGCCTGGGAGCAGTCCGTTGATCGCAGCGGCGGTCGTCGACTTTCCGGACCCGGACTCGCCGACGACGGCTACCGTCTGGCCCGGCATCACGTCGATCGACACATTCTTGACCGCCAGGTTGTCTCCCGAACGGGTGCGAAAGGAGACTGACAGGTTGCGAATTGCCAGTACGGGAGTGGGATGTTCCACAGTTACCTCAGCTGTTTCGAGGGGGAAGGGTCGGCTTGGCCTGGTCCGCCGAATTGTTAAGCACTGCAGGGCTTCTCATGTCGTCAGCTCCCCGATGGTGGCTCCAGCGGCCACCAGCGCCTGCTGCCACAGCTCGTCTGTGGGAACTGGAACGCCGGTGGTGAGCAAGCGGTTGCTGGCCAGAGCGAGCGCGATACCTCGCCCCGGCACGAACCCGACGGCACAGCCCACGAAACCGGGATGACCGAGCATGGTGACGTGCTCACTGCCGAGGTCAAGGCAGTAGCGGCGAAACCCAAGTGCCTGGTCAGCATCGGGGCCGGGGGCAAAGAACTCCCTTGCCACCTCTGGCTTCCAGAGTTCTGAATGTTCCTCGTAGCTCGCGAGAGTATCGGCGAACATGACCAGGTCCGCCAGCGTGGAGAACAGACCAGCATGGCCCGAGGTGCCGGCGAACACATGGAAGGCGTTTCCGTCGTTGACCGTGCCGACGACCGGTGAACGTCTCCAGGAGGTGAAGTCGTCACTGCGGTATGGCGTCGGGTACGGGACCCCGGTGTCGATCATCGCGATCTCGACCTGGTCGCCGAAGGAGCTCGTGGCGACCTCATCCCCGGCGGGGCGGGCAAAGCGCGTCGACGACATCTGCAGTGGACCGGTCACGAGGGTGGCGATCGCCCCCTGGAGCGGCTCGGCAGCGACCTGGGCGATGATTCGGCCAAGCATCATGAAGCCGAGATCGGAGTAGTGCCGGCCCGAGCGTGGCGGGTAGCGAAGCGGCATACGATCCAGGAAGGCGGTTGCGGTCTCGGCATCATCGGCTGCCAGATAGAGCGGATACCACTCCGACAAACCGGCCCGGTGTAGTAGCAGATCGCGGACTGTGACGGTCGCCTTCTTGCCCGCGCCGAAGTCCGAAAGGTAGTGCCGTACCTCGTCGTCGAGGCCGACGGCTCCTGCGGAGACGAGGCGAAGCAGGGCGGTGGTTGTCGCCACGATCTTGGTGACCGAGGCCAGGTCGTGGTGGGTATCCACGGTCAGCGGGGCGGGTTCAGCGCCGTCGACGCTCGTGCCCCGGAAGCCGGCGGCCGCAGTCTCGTCCAGGCCGGGTGCACGAAGCGCCAGCGCAACACCTGCCGGCGGTGTGGTGTGCTTGGGCAAGCCCCTCGGCACGCCCGAGACCATCCGTCGAGCGGTGTCGGTGAGACCGCTGGGACTGCTCACAGTGCAGGCTTTCCGGGGGCAAGGCCGGTGATGCCCAGTCCCGGGCCCCGCGCCGGGACGACGGTATCGTGGTGATAGCGGACGCCACCAACCACCGGCGAAGAGCGAAGCCACAGGCCGGCGTCAAGGTCCTGGGCGCGAGCCACGTCCGCCGGTGCAAGGGCGCTGACGAGGGCAGCCGCCGACGCGATCCCGACGTGGCTCTCCATCATGCAACCGACCACGACCCCCATGTCGTTCGCCGCGGCTGCGGCAACCAGCCGCAGGGCCTCGGTCATTCCACCAGCCTTTGCCAGCTTCACATTGATCATGTCGGCGCCGCGCCGCGCAATGATCTCGTTCAGGTCGTGCGTCGTCCACACGGATTCGTCTGCCAGTACGGGCGTGTCCACCCGCCTCGTCACAGCGGCAAGGTCATCAAGAGACCTGGCCGCCACCGGCTGCTCGACGAACTCCAGATTGACGTCATGGTCTTCCCAGAATCGGATGATCCGCACGGCTTGCTGGGCGTCCCAGCCCTGGTTGGCGTCCACGCGGAGCACGACCTCGGCTCCGATGGCTTCGCGCACGGCCAGGACGGCGAACGCATCGTCCTGACCGGCTCCGACCTTGACCTTCAGCGACCCGAATCCGTTCCGACAGTGCTCGAGGGCTGCTCGGACGAGCTCGTCGGCGCCACCGGCGGATATCGTCATGTCGGTTCGCACCGGTGCGTCACCCCCGCCGAGGTATGACGACAAGGGCTCCCCCGCACCTTGCGCCGCGAGGTCGTACAGAGCACAGTCGACGGCTGATCTGGCCGCAGCGTTGTGAACCACGCTGCGGACCAGCTCGACGGACAGGATGGGAGCGTCCGCTGGGTCGCGGCCCACGACGACGTCGGCCAACGGGCCGTTCACGGCTGCCCTGATGCTCGCGGGGCTCTCGCCCGTTACGCGCCAGCTGGCGGCCGCCTCACCCCAGCCGCTCCGCCCGTCGCTGTCCACGATCTCCACGAGCACGGCATCGATCGAGTCGGCGCGTCTAACGGCCGTGACGAACGGCCGCACGAGTGGTACCGGCACGATGTGCACGTTGAGCTGCTCGACTCGCGATGTCACAACTGTGCCTTCGACCGGTTCATGGCGTCGCTCCCTTGGCCGCAGTCGCGCGAAGAGTCTTGCCCAGGCGAATCTCGGGTTCCCCGAACGCTTCCTGCACGCGGGTCTGCCCGTCGGGTAGCCAACCGTGGTGCCGGTAGAACGCGATGGAGGGCGCGTTGTCCTGGAAGACCCACAGTCCGGCGGTCTCGACGCGTGACGCTGAAAGTACGTCGCAGGCAGTGCACAGAAGCTGCGACCCCACTCCCCTGCCCTGGGTCTGTGGCGAGACGTAGAGCGAATGGACTGAGCCTTGCCCGCCCGTCCCCACCGCGATCCGCGCCACTCCAAGAATCGTCGCGGCGGATGATTCGGCAGATTCAGCAGATTCGGCCACGATGACATCTCCTGGCTCGGACTCGCGGAGCACACGGGTCCAGAGGTCGCTTGCCTCCTTGTCCGTCATCGCGTCGACCAGCCGTTGCGGCAGCACCCCCTGGTAGCTCTCACGCCAACACAGGAGGAAGACCGCGACGATGTCCTCAAGGTCGTTCATCGTCGCGGGCCGGAACCTGATCGGCATGACGCTCAGTCGCTCGTGCGCAGAGAGAGGGAGCGGAGTGGCCCGTCAAGCGGGACAGGCAGTATCAGAGGGCCACGCCCCGGGGTGATCGTGCCGAGGATGCGCGCCTCGCGCGCTCCAGTCCCGGATGGCTCAGTGCCGGGAATCCCGTGCGCGCTGCACCACCCGACGAGGGCGAAAGCAATCGCTTCCTTGTCGTCTGCCGGAGCGCCGAACTCGTCAGAAGGCACCACTCGAACGCCCGGCAGAGCGTCGCGAACTCCCGCCAGCAGGATGGGGTTTCGGCATCCGCCGCCGGAGACGACCAGCAGATCGACTCCGGCCGCGCGCACATCCTGAGCCACCGTGCGTACTGTCAGCTCGGTCAGCGTCGCCACCAGATCCGGGGTGGTGGGCACCCTTCCCGACCGCGCGATAGCCGCATCCACATAGCCACCGTGAAAATGCTCTTTTCCGGTGCTCTTCGGCGGGGGCAGACGATAGTAAGGGTCGTCGAGGAGCACCTCGAGGAGCTTCTCGTCAACAGTCCCCGAAGCTGCGATGCGACCTCCTTCGTCAAAACCCCGAGGGTGCGCGCTGGTCGCTGAGATGACGGCGTCGATCAATGCGTTGGCTGGACCGATGTCGTAGGCGAAGAGGTCTCCGGGGCCGCGGACCACGGTCATGTTCGAGATGCCGCCGAGGTTGAGTGCAGCCGATGTGCCCGGCTGGCCGGCGAGGAGGAGAGCATCGAGGAAGGAGACCAACGGCGCCCCTTGTCCCCCTGCGGTGATGTCGCGGATCCGTACATCCGATACCACCGGCACGCCGGTGCGCTCAGCGATCCAGGCGGGTTGGCCGATTTGAAGGGTGCCCAGGGCGTGCCCGCCGTCGACCCAGTGGAAGACCGTCTGACCGTGCGAGACGATGAGGTCGACGGGACCGTCCATGTCGATCGCCGCGGAGGCAGCATCTGCGAACGCCTGGCCTATCAAGGTGTCGAGCTCGCAGACCTCGGCCAGGGTGGTCTGGGCGGGCGGCAGCGCCGCGACCAACCGGGACCGCAAAGCAGTTGCGTATGGCGTACTGCTCCGGTGCCGCACGTCACCCGACAAGGCGCCGTCGTCGTAGCTGAAGTCGACAATCGCAGCGTCGACGCCGTCATGGGAGGTGCCGGAAATCATACCGAGTATCTTCACTGCGCCTCCTCCAGTGCGCTCCGTAAGCGTCCGTCCGCGCGAGCGAGCCGCGCAGTGGCTTGTTCTGCGCTCACCCCGAGTCTGAGCATCAGAATCGCCTGCTTGACGTTGTAGTCGTTCTGCTCGAGCGAGCTCCTGGCCTGTTCGCGGCCGATGTCGGCGATGATGGCGACGATGCCGACGGCGCGCTCACGCAGCTTGACGTTCGTCGGTCTGACATCAACCATCAGGTTCCCGTAGGTCTTGCCGAGCTGGACCATGACGATCGTCGAGAACATGTTGAGCACAAGCTTCTGAGCGGTGCCGGCTTTCAGGCGGGTCGAGCCGCTGAGCAGCTCCGGACCGACCAGAACCTCGATGCCGTGCTCGGCCGTGGCACTCAGAACGGTGCCCGCGTTGCAGGACAGTCCGATGCTCAGTGCACCACGTTCACGCGCCCTTCCAACGGCAGCGACCACATAGGGGGTGCGCCCGCTCGAGGCGATACCGATGACCGTGTCGAGCGATGTCACATCTGCCTGGTCGATCGCTTGGGCACCGGCAACGGGGTCGTCCTCCGCCCCTTCGCACGGGGAGGTGATAGCCCGTGGCCCACCAGCGATGATCGCGAAGACCTGCTCGGGAGGAGTGCTGAACGTCGGCGGACATTCCGAAGCGTCGACTACTGCGATCCGTCCGGGGGTGCCCGCACCAACGTAGATGAGCCGACCGCCAGACTTCATCCGCGCGGTCGCAGCCTCGATTGCCACCACGATGGTGCCAAGGGCGAGCGCAACGGCTCCTGGGACCGTGGCGTCCGCCTCGTTCATCACGGCGGCGAGCTGCCCAATCGACATCCGGTCGATCTCGCAGTAGCGGGGGTCGACGGCTTCGGTCGTGAGCCCGGCCAACTGCGTCATCTGAGGCTCGTTCAGGCTCAACGCTTGCCTCGATTGCGTGGGTCGAGTGCGTCCCGCAGACCGTCGCCCAGCAGGTTCAGTCCGACGACGAGAAGCACGATAATCAGTCCCGGAGCGATCATCGTCCAGGGCGCGATGTGGATGAGCGTGCGGGCCTCGAAGATCATCGAGCCCAGGGACGGCGTCGGCGGAGGAGCTCCGAGGCCGAGGAAGCTCAGTGAGGCCTCTGTGAGCACGGCCCACGAGAGGGACAAGGTGACCTGGATGATGATGATCGAGGTGATGTTGGGCAGGACATGACGCAGCATCACCATGGTCCGGCTCTGGCCGGTGCTGGTCGCCGCGGTCACATACTCGATCTCGCGCAACGAGAGCACCGGACCGCGGGTGACTCGGATGAAGATCGGTACGTAGACGATGGCGATTGCCACCGAGATCGTGAACCAGTTTCGGTCAAATACGGAAGCCAACGAGAGAGCGAGCAGCAGCGGCGGGAAGGCGAACAGCACGTTGGTGACCCCTCCGATGAGCGTGTCGGGGATCCCCCGGAAGAAACCGGCGACGAGACCTCCAGCCGTGCCGACAACCGTCGCGAAGGCAACGGCCACGATCGCGATGAGTGCGGAGTTCGCGACTCCCGCCGCAACGCGGGAGAACACGTCCCGGCCGAACTGGTCCGTGCCAAAGACGTGTGACCACGACGGTGGGAGCAGCCTGGACGGCGGGTTCTGGGCCACCGGATCGTAGGGAAGGAGCGCAAGGAGGGAGAGCACGCTGAGGACCGCCAGGACAGTGATGATGCACAGGCCGGCGAGCCCGCTGGGGCTTCTCAGCACCGCGCGCAGGCGGTGCCCTGTGACGGCGGCGTCTGATGAAAGCTGTGGTGTCTGGATGACGTCGGTCATGAGGCACGCACCCGTGGGTCGATCACGCGGTACGCAAGGTCTGTCAACAGGTTGACGATGACAAACGCGAGGGCGATCACCAAGACGGTGCTCTGCACCAACGCGTACTCCTTCTGTTGAATACCGAGCAGCACCTGCCTCCCGATCCCGGGGATGGAGAAGATCTGTTCGACCACGACCGCCCCGCCGAGCAGGTATCCGAACTGCAAGCCGGTCATGGTCACGATCGGGACCAGCGCATTGCCAAGCACGTGCTTGCGCTGAAGACGGCGTGGCGGGACGCCTTTGGCGCGCGCCGTTCGAATGAAGTCGTTGGAGCTGATCTCGAGGACAGCCGTTCGGGTGGTGCGCATGATGGGAGCGGCGATTCCGAACCCGAGAACAAGTGAGGGAATGAGCATCTGCTGCAGGTTCAGGAGCGGGTCCGTGGACAGGGTGGCAAACGTCTGCCCGTTCGGGTTGTATCCAAAGGAGGAGGCGAGGACCGACAGGAGTGTGGTCGCCAGCAGAAACGAAGGGATCGAGAGACCGGCCAGTCCGAAAACTTGGCCGATCGCATCGCGTGGGGAATTTGGTTTCGACGCAGAGAGCATGCCCAGAGGGATGCCGATCAGCACGGAAAGCACGATCGAGATCACCGCAAGCTCAAGGGTCACCGGCAGCGAGTGGATCGTGAGGTCAAGAACACTCTGTTGAGCCCGCGAGGAGAAGCCAAGGTTGCCGGTGAACAGGTTGCCGATCCAGGAGAAGAACTGAACGAAGAGCGGCTGATCGAGACCGTAGTACTGCTCAAGCGCAGTCCTCTGTGCAGGTGTCAGCGCGGCGGCTTCGGTGCCCAGCCCGGCCGTGATCTGGTTTCCCGGGATTGCCCGC
>JBBQUB010000110.1:0-9541 GCA_038212865.1 Actinomycetales bacterium | reverse complement strand
GAGGCGCTCAGCACACGCTGACACCCGCCCCCTCCTCGGGGGCGCGCAGGGCCATCGACGCCTGACCGGACGCCCATCAGTAACCCCGCCAGAGAGCGCCGTCGTGCTTTGCGTGGACAAGAAGAACCAGGTCCGGGCGCTAACCCAATTTCGACACGGCAACAATTGCCGCAGTCTTTCGCCGTCACCCCCCCGGTTCCGCGCTCGCCGTGGACAGCCGGCACCGCGCGATCTGGGACAGCCCGGTGCGCACCCTGGCATGGCCCCGGGTGATTCACCTGGCGTCGGCGAGGGACCGGTGGTGCAGGTGCGCGGCCACCGTCGCAATCCACCCGAGGGCAAAGACCACGGCGACCGTGAAGCGCACGTTGTTGACGGCGTTGCCCGGGAACGTGGCGATGAAGGGCAGCAGGCCGATCAGGACCACCACTGCGGTCACTGCCGAGAAGCGGGCGAGCCAGGTCGCGCCGTCCGCCGCGAACCTTCGTGCCAAGGCGAAGCAGGCAGCCGCGACGGCGGCGGAGCCGATGCACAGGGCCGCGACGTGCAGCAGCCCGGGCCCGCTCGTCCCGTGGGCACCGTCAACCGCAGGAAGGTACGGAAAGTCGCCATACGAATCAGTGGGCAAGATGCCGGCAACCACCAGGCCTGCGCCGAAGACGCCAACCAGCGCCGGCGCCCAACGATCGGCCAGCCCCGGGCGGATCGCGCGGCCCAGGCCCACGGCGAACGCGACCAGCATGAGCCCGGTCAGGACGTAGTTCGCCATCTGGACCCAGCCGAGGTCCCCGTTCGCCAGCAGGCTCCAGTAGTGCCGGGTGAAGTCGAAGCCGTCACGGGTCAACCCAAGGATCACCGAGACGGCGACGTAGAAGGGCCCGGCGACCACGCCCCAGCCCAGCAGTGACCTGGTGAGGCGGTCCGGGGTCCTTCCATCGCCGGTGGTGCGGGACGAGCTGACTGTTGCGTTGGAAGCAGTCATGACCTCTCCTTGTTGTTGGCTGCGGCGTCGTGCGGCGTCGTGCGGCACAGCGGTGGAACCCCGCCCGGGTCTGAGCGCTCTCGCCGCCACCTCCAAGATCCCGCACCACTGCCACGTTCGGCATCGGCACGCGTACTCATCTGCAGCCCCGCCGCCGCCTCCGCGCTGCGTGGCCGGGTGGACGTCCCGGTCTGGAAGCGGGAGGATGACGATCTGACCTCGGCTGGGTCACCTCGACGACCAACCAGGATCACCATGACCGGCAGCTCAAGTCCCCCGGCGACAGTGGCAAGGTCGAACGCTCCATCCTGCGCGCCACAGATCCGGGAGTTTGCCCGCCGCCATCGCGCCCAAGCATCTAGAACTCATCGACGGTGAACCCGTTGCAGTCGTCGCCGCCGCGTCCGCAAGGCGGCGAAGTGACGCATGTTAGCTCGCGCGGTCTGCGGGGCTATTTCGGCGGGGGTCGGTGGGTGTCTGCGAGGACGGAGGCACAAACGTTGTGGCACTTCGGCCGGCTTCAGGCCCGTGCCGTGAAGCCGGTGCGCAGGGCGAAGATGGCGGCTTGGACTCGGTCTCGGCAACCGAGTTTGGTTAGGACTCGGCCGACGTGGGTCTTGACGGTGGCCTCGCTGAGGAAGATCACTCGACCGATCTCGGCGTTCGACAGGCCCTGCGCGATGAGGCGTAGGACTTCTCGCTCGCGGTCGGTGAGCCGGTCGAGGAGCGCGCCGTCCAGCGCCGTGAGGGTGGGTTTGGGGGTGAAGTGCTCGATCAGGCGACGGGTGACCGACGGTGCGAGGACGCAGTCCCCGGCCGCGACGACTCGGATGGCGTGGAGCAGTTGGTCGTAGGGCGTGTCTTTGAGGAGGAAGCCGCTGGCTCCTGCTTGGAGGGCGCGGTGGACGGCCTCGTCGAGGTCAAAGGTGGTGAGGATGAGTACTCGTGAGTCGGGGCGGTCGTGGACGATGTGCGCGGTGGCGTCGACGCCGTCCATTCCCGGCATTCGCACGTCCATCAGGATCAGGTCCGGCAGGGTGTGCAGCGACTGCTTGACGGCTGAGATGCCGTCAGCGGCTTCGCCGACGACGTCGATGTCGGGGACGTCGCGTAGCAGTCGGGCGATGCCCTCTCGGACCAGGTGCTGGTCGTCGACCAGCAGGACCCGGATCATCAGGGCGCGCCGAGGGGTGGTGATCGCAGGTCGTCGGCCGGGAGCGATTCCGCGGATAGCGGCAAGGTGACGTCGAGGAGGTACCCAGAGGCATCGGGGCCGGCGGTCATACGTCCGCCGCACAGCAACACCCGTTCGCGTAAGCCAATCAGACCTGTGCCGGTCCCGAGCTCCTCGGCCGTTTGCGTGCGGCCGCTGCTGTGGACCCGCACCTTCAGGGTCCGGGGATCACTACTCACCTCCAGGTCGATCGCGGACCCGTCAGCATGGCGCATCGCGTTGATCAGCCCTTCTTGGACCGTGCGGTATGCGCACAGCCCGACGCCGGCGGGAACATCGGAGGGGAAGGCGAGGCTGCTGCGGACCTCGACGCCGGCACGGCGGATGCCGTCGACGAGCTCGTCGAGCCGGTTCAGGTCCGGCAGTGGCGCCATGTCTGCCTCGTCCGTGGTCCGTAGGACGTGAAGGAGACGGCGCAGCTCGGTCAGGGCGTCGCGCCCGGTGCTCTCAATGGTCTCCAGCACGTCGGAAAGCTCCTGGTCCACCCGCTGAGCCATCGGCCTTGCCGTGCCGGCCTGGAGGACCATCAGGCTCACGGCGTGCGCGACGACGTCGTGCAGCTCCCGGGCGATGGCGGCTCGCTCACGGGTGATCGCCTGCGTGGTCTGGGCCTCAATCTCGGCGTCGGCGATCTCGAGTCGGCTGGCCAGCATCTCGGCGTGGATCGTGCGGCGTCGCACGAGGTGACCAGCACCGACCGCGAAGGCGAAGAAGGCACAGTCGACGATCACGTTCGAGGCCTCGAAGTCGGTGGTGCGGAGGTCACGCGTCGTGCTGGCAACCAGGAGCGCAAGGAGCCATGGCCCTGGTTGACGCGACCAGGCCGCCACCGCGAACGCCACGGCCAACCAGGCGAGTCCGGCACCGAGTGTCCCGGCCGGTGACGGCACAAGGGACTCCAGAAGGAACACCCCGACCACGGCAGCTGCGGCGCCCTCGGGCCAGGTCCGGCTGAACGCGACCGCGATCGCCGGCACCACCGCGGCAAGAAGGCGCACCAGCGTGGGAGCCGGCTGCTCTTCAGAGAACACCGCCTCGATCAGCGCCACGCACAAGAACACAGCCGCCAGCACTGACTCGGCTCGCGTGGGACGAAAACCGCGCCAACTGTTCATCCCAACGACGGTACTCAGGCCCCACGGCCGGGCGTAGATATCCCACCGGGACCGCGACCTGAGGCTGACCGCATCGCGACTCAAGGTGGACGCCCTGCGACGAGGGCGTGGAGCACGGTGGACTGACCGCTCAGCACGAGGAGGAACACCGATGACGACGACCCCACGACCCGTTCTCGCAGTGCAGGACAGTCCCACGCGCAGCCGCAAACTGCTCGGCCACGTAGCACTTCTAGGCCTGGCACTGTTCCTGGTCAGCCTGGCCACGTTCGCGCCGGAGTCGGCGCCCGACCCCGGCACCGCCTCGGCGACGGACGTCCGCCGCTTCGCCATCGACAACACCGGCACCATCCAGATCAACACGCTGGCAGCCCTGGCTTCCTTCATCCTCTTGGTCACCTTCGTGGCTGCCCTCGCCCAACAGGTACGACAGGTACGGCCCGGATCCACTGGGCCCCAAGTGATGCTGTGTTTGGCCGTCGTCATCGCGATGCAGACCTTGATCCTCACCGCGGTGTCATCCATCTTTGCCAGGCCCGACCAGCTCGACGACGCAGCAGACCGAGCGGTCCTGACGATCTATGAGCTAACCGCCGTGGCGGAGTGGCTCTACACGCTCACCATCCTGGTTCCCTGCATGGCACTCGTGGCCACCTACTCGTGGCTGGCGCTCCGCTGCCAACTGGTCGCCCGCTGGGTCTGCTGGACCGGCTTCACCATGGCCACAGTCGGTGCCCTGACTGCAACCACCCTGATGATCCCCTCCATCCAGATCGACCCCTTCCTCCTTCCACTGTTCGGCTGGTGGCTATGGCCAGGCCTCATCGGCAGCGCTTCGGCCGTCCGCTGGTGGAGAAGCCGGTAGCCCCGCAGCTCAAGGTGGGATCGGTACCGCCCTCAGGAGGTGAACTTTCGGCGGGCCGAGGAGGCGCCTCGCGCGGCCCCGGAGGCGTCATCGCATCACCGCTGCTTTGCGATGAGCGCCATCCGGGGTTCGGTGCTGTCGGTTCCTTGGCGGGGTGCCGCCACTGCTGTCGCGATCAAGAAGGCCGCCGCTGCCAGCAGCGATGCAACCCCGCCGGCACGAGCCCAGCTGCATGGCTGGTCTGGAAGCAGAATCGAGGCGACGCCGAGGTAGGCAAAAGTTGTCGCCACTGCCAGCGCCAGCACCTTCCAGCCTGGGCGGCGGGTGGCAGCCAGCAGGCCCGCGAGAGCGAGCAGAGCCATGTGCTCGGCGTTGGTGGCGAGAGCGTTGAAGTCCGACCCACTCCCGCGCGGGAGGGTGGACTGGAGCCGCAGCGCCTGCACTGCGAGCGGCAAGAGCACCGCGGTGGCCACGACTGCCACGCCCAACAGCGCCGCGGAGGGTCCCGGCTCGGAGCGGAGCGAGAAGAGTTGGCGCGGATACGGATACGTCAAGGGGACAAGAAGGAACACTCCGACCGTGATGAGGAAGGTCGGGCCGGTGAACGGGATGATCACCGCTGCCGCCACCAGCGTCGCGTAGAGCAGGTACTGCACCAGGAGGGCCGAACGGGGCGGCCGTATCAGCGCGACCACCAGGCACACCAACGCGAGAAGGTCGACGGCGCCTTCGAGGGCAAGGCCCCACCGCATGTGTTGTGGATCGACGAGGTCCTCCACGTTCACAACCATCCATGGCGCGAGAACGTTCGGGGTCGAGGTGAGGAAGGCGAGCGCGACCAGTCCGCCGACGGTGGAGAAGACGAGGCGTCGGCGGTGCGACACGGGCTGGGCAGGGACTCCGAAGGTGACCATGTTCCTGACGGTAGGCAGGTTGCGGCACCGTGGCGTCGTGCTGCGAGTTGACTTCTGCTGACCCGTGTCAACCCGCGGGAGCACTGGGTCCATCCGGAGGTTGATGCCCAGTGAGGCCGACCCGGATAGCCTGACGGGTATGCGGTTCGGTGGGGCTGGACGACCGCCGGTCGCCGACATCCTGGTCGCGGCCGGGCTCCTCGTCGCGGCGCTCACGGAAGTGTGGGTGACAGGCACGGCGAATGGACCTCGGGGTCTTGGAACCGTGGTAGCGCTGCTCTCGGCCGGGCCCCTCGCTTGGCGTCGCCGGGCTCCCCATGTCGCGGTCGCCGGAGCCGTCGCCGCGAACCTGCTCCCACTCGCCCATCAACCTGTCGTCGAGACGGACGGGCTCGCTGTCGTCATCGCCTGGCTCGTGGCGGTCCACGCCATCAACGCCTACCGCCCCTGGCGGTCCGCGGTGCTCGGTACCCTGGCGGTCGTCGGTTCGATTGTCGTGGCGATCGCGGCCGTGCCCGCTCCGCCAGGCCAGCAGCCCGCAGACGTGCTGTGGGTGCTGGCAATCTTTGGTGCCGCCGCCGCCGCGGGGCAGGTTATGCGGCGTCTGGGGGCCAGGCTGGACTCGGAACGGGTCGCCGCCGAGGCCAGTGCCCGAGCCCTCGAGCACCAACGTCTCACGCGCGAACTGCATGACATCGTTGCGCACGGAGTGGCGGTGATGGTCGTGCAGGCGGGAGCCGCGCAGGAACTGGTTCACACAGACCCCGACCATGCTTCCTCCCTGCTCGATCAGGTTCAGCGCACCGGTGAGCAGTCGTCCATCGAGCTGCGCCGGATGCTCGACCTGTGGGGCGGCGAACATCCGGAGCTCGATCCCCAGCCACGCCTGACCGACCTACCCGACCTCCTGGAACGGGTCCAGGCGGCCGGGCTGCGTACCGAGCTCGACTCGTCCACGGCCGCTGAGGAAGTCGCCCCCGGGATACAGGCGACGGCCTATCGCGTCGTGCAAGAGAGCCTGACCAACGCACTCAAGCACGGCTCACGTTCGGCGGTTTCAGTGAAGGTCCGGTCCGAGGATGGCGTCCTGGCTGTGTCTGTCGACGACCAAGGCGGTAGCGCCGCTCAAGAACAGGACGGTGTCCCAGGTCACGGGCTGTACGGGCTGAAGGAACGGGTGCGCCTGGTCGGCGGATCTTTGCAGGCAGGCCCGCACGGCTCGAGCTGGCGTGTCCAAGCCCTGCTGCCCCTTGACACCCGCACTCAACCCACCCGCACCGATCCCGCCTCGCCCCCGCGACCCGGAATCGCCTTATGATCCGCGTTGTGCTGGCCGACGACCAGGCAGCGGTCCGGGAGGGTCTGCGGATCATGCTCGACGCCCAATCCGACATCACCGTGGTGGCAGAGGCGGGAACAGGCCAAGAGGCCCTCGCCGCGGCTCGCAGCCTGCGCCCAGATGTCGTCATCATGGACGTACGGATGCCGGGGATGGACGGACTCAGCGCCACCGGTCAGCTGCTCGCCACAGCGGACTGGCCGGTCAAGGTCATCATGGTGACGACATTCGACCTCGATGAGTACGTCTTCGATGCGATACGCATCGGAGCAAGCGGCTTCCTGCTGAAGACTGCGCCGCCGCGCCTGTTGCCGACCGCCGTACGAGAGGTCCACGCCGGGGAGACGATGCTCTCCTCCCAGCTGACGCAACGGTTGATCCGCCGATTTGCCTCCACCCCCGCATCGCTACCCGAAGGCACTATCCCCGGGCCGTTGGCGGTGCTCACCCCCCGCGAGCTGGACGTCTTGCGCCTCGTCGCGCGCGGCCTGAGCAACAGCGAGATCGCAGCCGAGCTCTTCGTCTCCGAGGCCACCGTGAAAACACATGTCGTACGAATACTCGCCAAGCTAGAACTACGCGACCGAACACAGGCCGCAGTCGCCGCTTACGAGCACGGACTGATCATCGCCAGTCGTCCATGAACGAGGAAAGGAGTCGGCTGAACGCCGTATGAATCCTTCCACCCGCGAAACGCAGCCACGTGCGCCGGCGTTGAGTGGGCGATAGGCAGAAGCTCCCGGCCACGACCCACCTGGGCGAACTTGCGGCTGCCGATGAGACGCACCTCAGTGTTCGCGCTCATGCCGAATGTCGGACGTTTCGCCAGGTCGTTCCCCGGTTCTCAGCGGCCCCGCACCGCGGCTACTGGTGCGAATCGTGATGAGGCTGCGGTTCCCGCGACCTACGCCCTGGACGGCGTCCTCACCGATCTCGACCTCTTCCGCCGGCTCCGCGCCCGCGGCCAGAGTCGGGGCGCCGAGGGCATGCCCGACCTGGTCGCCGCGCTGCACCTGGTCAGCGGCGAACCATTCACCGACCTCCGCAAGGACGGATGGGGCTGGCTCCTCGAAGGCGACCGCCTCGACCACATCATGACCGCAGCGATCGTGGAGGTCGGGCACATCGTCACCACCCACGCCATGGCTGAAGGCGACCTCGACCTCGCTGATTTCACGTCGCAGGTCGCCAACGCAGCAGCGCCGTACGACGACATCGCAAACTTCGACCGCGCCGAGGTCGAGCGCGCCACCGGCGACGCCGAAGGAGCCGATGCCCGGATGCGCAACGGCGTCTTCAACCGATCCGATGACGATCTCGGGCCGATCCAACTGCCGCCTCGAACCGCGGAGGTTGTCGAACGCAAGCGTCCCTCCAAGACGGACCGACGCAGCACCGGCTAATTCCACGCGAGGACGCACGGACGTCGCCACACTCCGGCAGTGGTGATGTAGACATTGCCGGCTACTTGAGGACTTGGCACGGACTTCGCGCTGTTCCGATAGCGATCCGCCTGCGGCGCGGCCGGCCAGGGCACCGACGAGTGAATCCGCTGGGGCCGAGGTCAGGGCTGACGGCGCGTCAATCGGCAAACCGTCGACCAGCAGATGTCGTTGCACCCGGGCTGACTACGCCGGGCGGTCTTGGCGTTTGGGTCAAGACCGCGAGGGTGGTGTGACCCAGCGTGGCTCCCGCGCGTTCCGGTGCTTGCCGCGGACGGCGCTGCCTTCGTGGAGCAGATGAGGGCCTTCGCTGACATCGGCATCGACGAAGTCCACGTGATGCTGAAACTCATCTCAAGATCTCAGATCAGGCGTGGCCGGATCGACCGGTATAGGCCACGCCAAGCCTGAACATCGCCCACAGAACACCAGCGACTGCGGATGTGACCAGCGCCCACCCGAAATCGGGCTGGAACAGGATGATCGTGCCGAGCGACGCACCCGCTACGGTCGGCACCAGACCGAAGATGGCCCACGCCGCGACAATGGTGGTGAGCAGCGGGAACCACAAGCTGAACAGGCCAAAAGCGTCTGACTTCAACTTGGCGCGGATCCTGGCCCGGCGAATCCACGCACAGGTCATGCTGAGGACGTAGATGATCGGCAGGAGCACCATGCCGATGAACAGGGCCTTCTGGGACCACCGGGACCCCTCACCCTCGTACTCGAGGTCTAGTGCTCTGGCGGTGATGCCGTTGCGGAGTTCGGTCGTTTCTCCGAAGCCCAGCCCACTGCCGCCGTTGACCAGCACGACAACCGCCTTCTTCTCGGTGGGGGCCATCGTCGCGAGCGTTTCGAAACCGACGCTCGTCCCGTCATGCCAGACAGTTCCGCTGCCGGAATCCACGAACCAGCCGAAGCCGTAGGGCGATGCTGCGCTGGCAGGGCGCATCATGAGCGCCTTGCCTTCGGCGCTCAACACATCATCCACGCCGTTCATCATCATCTGCATGTAGCGCGCCAGATCGTTGGCGCTGGCGACGATCCCACCTTGCGGGGCTGTTCCTCGGTCGGTCGTGTTTTCAGGCAGGGGTTGTTTGGAGCACTGTCGGGGTGGGCGACGGGTGAGGCTAGTTCTGGCGGCGCCTGCCAAGTAGCGACTCAAAGTCGATGACCGCGCCGGAGGCGATGCCGATCGCCACCCCGATTGCGATCCAGAGGGCCAACCCGCCGAACAGCGAGCCCATGACGACCCCCAAGAGGAGGCCGGCGATGATGCCGTACGAAATGTTCGTCGTCCGTCGCCGTGACGACTCGGACTCAGCCGACTTACCGGACTGATCGATCGGATCCATGCGCGCAACGCTAGGCGACCCCCCATAGAGGCGCAACATAGCCGTCCCCGAGCCGCCGCCGCGGCGATAGGCGGGTCAGTGACCGAGACCAGAACGTCCGGACGTGCCGCGCCGTGGGCGTTCTAATCCGAAAATTTCAGGCTCTCCTGACACTTCCGTGGGTCAATACCGCTAACTTAGAGGCTTGTCGGGTTGAGGAGGATTAACGTGGGGGTGGCGGCGTGCTTGTGCGCGGTGTGTCGAGGCTTCTTTACCGGGTAGCTGTTGTGCCCGGACCGCTTGATCGCCCGAGGAT
>JBBQUB010000109.1:0-9673 GCA_038212865.1 Actinomycetales bacterium | reverse complement strand
GATGCGCACCTCCCGCTCGCCAGCGGTTGCGAAGACCGGTGCAATGTATGCCGCGGCGCCAGCGCCGCTGCCTGCGGTCGGGTCGGCTGACGCACCACCGGCCGCGTAAGCCTCGAGGTCGGCTCGGGTAACGATGCCGTTCCCGCCGGAACCGGCGACCTGGGAGAGGTCAATGCCAAGATCCTTGGCGAGCTTGCGCACGGGCGGCTTGGCCAAGGCCTTGCCGCCGACAGCGGGAAGCGCCGAAACCGGCTGTGCCGCCACAGGTTCGGGCACAACAGGTTCGGGCACAACGGTTTCGGCCGCAACGGTTTCGGCCGCAACGGTTTCGGGCGCGATGGGGTGGGGCGAGAATGCCTGGTTGACCTGGGTGGCTGCCGCAGCCGGCCCGCCATCGCCCTTGCGGGGGCGACGCTTGGCCTCGGTCATCCGCGGGCCGTAACCGACCAGCACCGCGACCCGACCACCAGGGGCCGCGCCACCAATCTTGCCAGCCTCGATCTCGTCGTCATCCGAGGTCGACGCCGGAGCGGAGGCCGGTGCCGGAGCGGAGGTTGATGCGGGAGCGGCCGCCGCCGGGGCGTCCTCACCGCCGAGCCCGTCGTCCACGGAAATGATCGGGGTGCCAACCTCCACGGTCTCGCCCTCGGCCACAAGCAGCGCGGTGACCGTGCCGGCATACGGCACGGGGAGCTCGACCAGGGACTTTGCCGTCTCAATCTCGATGATGATGTCGTTGATCTTGACGGTGTCGCCGACCTTGACCTTCCAGGTCACGACCTCGGCCTCAACCAGGCCTTCGCCAGGGTCCGGGAGGTTGAAATGCTTGACAGCCATGGGTTTTCGTCCCTTCCGTATCAGTAGGCGAGCGCGCGGTCGACACCGTCGAGCACGCGGTCGAGGTCGGGAAGGAACTCTTCCTCGAGCCGGCTCGGCGGATAGGGCAGGTTGTAACCGCCGACCCGGATCACCGGGGACTCCAGGTGGTAGAAGCAGCGCTGGGAGATGGCCGCAGCTATCTCTGCGCCCATGCCGAGGAACGTGGAGGCCTCATGGGTGACGACCAGCCGACCTGTCTTCTCCACCGACGTCGCCAGCGCGTCAAGGTCCAACGGGGACAGTGAGCGCAGATCGATGACCTCGATCGACTTGCCCTCCTCTGCGGCCGCGGTGGCGGCATCCAGACACACCTTGACCATGGGGCCGTACGACGCCAGGGTCACGTGCTCGCCGGGCCGGGCGATGCTCGCCGCGAAGAGCGGACGGGTGGCCCCGGTGGCCGTCAGGTCGACCTCGCCCTTCTCGTGATAGCGGCGTTTGGGCTCGTAGTAGATGACCGGGTCGTCGCACTCGATGGCCTGTTGGAGCATCCAGTAGGCGTCCTCGGGGTTTGAGCAAGCGACGACCGAAAGCCCTGCGGTGTGGGCGAAGTAGGCCTCGTTGGACTCGCTGTGGTGCTCAACCGCGCCGATGCCACCGCCGACCGGGATCCGGATCACCATGGGCAGCTTGATCTTTCCCAGCGAACGGGCCCGCATCTTGGCGACCTGACACACGATCTGGTCGAACGCGGGATAGACGAACCCGTCGAACTGGATCTCGACGACCGGGCGGTAGCCGCGAAGCGCCATCCCGATGGCCGTGCCCACGATGCCGGACTCGGCCAGGGGGGTGTCGATGACCCGGTCCTCCCCGAAGTCCTTCTGCAGGCCTTCGGTCACCCGGAAGACGCCACCGAGCTTGCCGATGTCCTCACCCATGATGACGACCTTGGGGTCGCGCTCCATGGCCCGTCGCAGGCCGGCGTTGAGGGCCTTGCCGATGGTCAGCTTCGTCATATCAGTGACCTCCCTCGAAGCTCGCGGAGTAGGCAGCGAACTCGGCGCGTTCTGCCTCAAGAAGCTGGTGTTCCTCGATGTAGATATGGTCGAACATCGACATCGGCTCCGGGTCGGGCATCGACAGACAGCCCTCTCGAACCGTGGTCGCGAGCTCGTCGGCCTCGCGCTCGACATCCTCGAAGAACGCCTGGTCTCCCTTGCCACTGGAGCTCAGATAGGCCTTGAGCCGGGCGATCGGGTCGCGCAGCTTCCAGACCTCGACCTCTGCGGACAAGCGGTACTTCGTCGGGTCGTCGGAGGTCGTGTGCGCCCCCATCCGATAGGTGTAGGCCTCGATCAGCGTCGGCCCCTGCCCGCTACGGGCCGCGTCCAGCGCGGCCTTCGTCACGGCATACACGGCCAGGACGTCGTTGCCGTCCACCCGGATACCGGGGAAGCCAAAGCCGCGGGCCCGCTTGTAGATCGGGATCCGGCTCTGTTTCTCCGTCGGCTGGGAGATCGCCCACTGGTTGTTCTGGCAGAAGAAGACGACCGGCGCGTTGGTGGAGGCCGCATAGACGAAGGACTCGTTCACGTCGCCCTGAGCGGTCGCACCATCACCGAAGTAGGCGATGACGGCCGCGTCCCGCTCGGGGTCACCGGTGCCCACCGCGTGGTCATGCTGGATACCCATCGCGTAGCCGGTGGCGTGCAGGGTCTGGGCGCCGATCACGATGGTGTAGAGGTGGAAGTTGTTCTCGTTCGGGTCCCAACCGCCATGGTTGACCCCCCGGAACAGCCCGAGCAGGTTGAGCGGGTTGACCCCGCGACACCATGCGACGCCGTGTTCGCGGTAGGTGGGGAAGGCATAGTCCTGCTTGCGCAGCGCGCGACCGGAGCCGACCTGTGCCGCCTCCTGGCCGAGCAGGCTGGCCCAGATGCCGAGCTCACCCTGTCGTTGCAGGGCCGTAGCTTCGGCATCGACCCGGCGGACGAGGACGTGGTCACGATAGAAGCCGCGCAGGTCCTCGTCGGTGAGCTCATCGATGCAGGCCGAGTATTCCGGATGGCCAACGTGGTCGACGCGCTCACCCTCGGGGGTGAGCAGCTGGACCAGCTCAGGTCCGCCGTCCCCAATGGTCTCGGGGACCGGGGCAGTCAGCGCTGCCAGGGCAGCGGCGTGGACCGCATTCTCCGACAAGACGGCTTCAATGTCGCTCACGGGCACTCCTTCTTCGCGAAACCCGCGGGATCACCGCTGGATCGCCTCGGGCCATGGACGCGCGGCGGGGTCTCCGCCAGTTCAGAGCGAGCCATGACTGGGGACTCACGCACGCCTGTGGCTGCGCTCACAGACCTTGCCAGCACACGCTACCGGCAGGACGCCCGTCCGGCACAAATCGCCCTCGCCAAAATGCTGCCTGGGGAGATGCTCGGTCATCTGCGGCCAGACGTCCCAAGGTCAGAACGTGCGCGCGACCAAGAAGTCCCGGGCGACCTCGAGCAGCCGGTCGTTGGCCTCGGTCTCGGCGATGGTGCAACGGACCCCCTCGCCGGGGAAGCACCGCACCACCAGACCGGCCTTATCGGCCGCAGCGGCGAACGCTTCGGCGTCGGCGCCCAGCGGCAACCAGACGAAGTTGGCCTGTGTCTCTGGCAGGTGCCAGCCCTGATGGTGCAGTCCAGCCACCATCCGCTCACGTTCGGCGACCAGTGCGTCAACCCGCTCCTGCAGCTCGTCGAACACGCCCAGGCTGGCGATCGCCGCCCGCTGAGCGATGGTGCTCACGCCGAAAGGCAACGCCGTCTTGCGCAGGGCCGCGGCCACCGGCTCGTGCGCAACGGCATACCCCACCCGCAGTCCGGCGAGGCCGTAGGCCTTGCTGAAGGTGCGCAGGATCGCGACGTTCGGCCGACCGGCATACGTCGCGAGACCGTCGGGGGCCTGGTCGTCGGTGACGAACTCGAGGTAGGCCTCGTCGATGACCACCAGGACGTCGCCGGGGACCTTGTCCAGGAACGCCTCGAGCTCGCCTCGATGCACCACCGGGCCGGTGGGGTTGTTGGGGGTGCAGATCAGGATCAGCCTGGTGCGGTCGGTGACGGCTGCGGCCATGGCGGCGAGGTCATGCCGAGCTTCCGCGTCGAGCGGGACCCGCACCGAGGTGGCGCCCGCGATTGCCACGACGATCGGATAGGCCTCGAACGAACGCCAGGCGTAGATGACCTCGTCACCGGGGTCGCAGGAGGCGGCGATGAGCTGGCCCAGAACGCCCACGCTCCCGGTGCCGGTGGCGATGTGCTCGGGCGGCACGCCTAGGTGCCGGGCGATGGCGAGGGTCAGCTCCGTCACGGCCATGTCCGGGTAACGGTTCATCACCAGGGCGCCGTCCTGAACAACCTGGAGAACACTCGGCAACGGCGGATAGGGGTTCTCGTTGCTGCTGATCTTGTATGCCGTGAGCCCCTCATGAGCTGCCGCGGGCTTGCCGGGCTTGTAGGCGGGGACGGCAGCCAGTGCTTCGCGGAGGCGGACGGTGCGGCTCATACCTGCACCTTATGGCCCGCCGACTCCTGACCGAATCAGTCGTCCATGCCACGATGGGCTCATGATGTCGATCGCTATCAAGATCCTGGTCAACGGTGTAGCGCTGTGGGTCGCCGCGCTCCTGCTCACCGGCATCAGCTTTGGCCCGGCGGGCGCCACGCTGACCAGCCAGCTGGTGACGATCCTCTGGGTGGCCGTGATCTTTGGCCTCATCAACGCCGTCATCAAGCCGGTGCTGTCGTTCTTCTCGCTGCCAGTCATCATCCTGACTCTGGGGCTCTTCACCCTGGTCATCAATGCGCTGATGCTGTCGCTGACCTCGTGGTTCGCCGGCCAGTTCGACCTCGCGTTCCACGTCGACCAGTTCTTCTGGGACGCCTTGCTCGGCTCGATCATCATCACGGTCGTGTCGATGCTCCTGCGCCTGGTCCTGCCCGACGACTGACGGTCACCAGAGCGGGTCGGTGCTGTCCTCGAGGTATGCCGTCCCGTCCGTCTGCTGCGCAAGTCGCCTCAGCATCCGGGTGACGTATGGAGCGGCCCGGCGCTCGACCTCGTCCAAGGTGCACCAGTGAACGGCCCGGAGCTCTCGGGGCTCGAGTCGGGCCCGTTCAATGACGTCATCGTCGACGCCCAGGTTGAACACGAACAGCATCGCGTCGTCCCAGCCGTGCCACGGCGGCAGCCAGTTGACGGCAACCAGCGACCGCGGGGACAGGTCGACCTGCATCTCCTCGCGGATCTCCCGCACGACCGCGTTGGCAGGTGACTCGTGCGGGTCGACGACCCCACCCGGCAGGTCCCACTCCTGCTTATAGGTCAGCTCACACAGGAGGATTTCATTGGCGTTGTTACGGATCAGGCCCTGGGCGATGAGGCGTTTGGTCGGGAGTCCGGCATTGAGCAGCCCGATGAACCCCTCACGGGAGCTGGGCTCAGGGTCGGTGGCCAGACGCGCTAGCTGCACGACGTCGTGGTGCTCGTCGAGCTGGTCACCTCGGTGTCCGTCCCGGCGATCAGCGCTCGAATCCGTCGCGGTAACCACAGCTCCCCGGACGAGGCCCTCGCGGCGCAGCCCGGCACGGCTGGCCATTCGTAGCGAAGCCCCGTCGGCGGGCTCCGCATATGCCGCGAGCCGGTGCAGCCCGAGCTCGTCGAACGCGTAGCGAATCAGCAGGCGCACCGCACGCGTCCCCACGCCCTGGCCGCGATCGTCGGGGAACACGACCCACGACAGCTCACCGTTGCCGTCCCCTGTGCGCCGGGTCTCGACGGCACCGACCACCCGACCTTGGTGCTCGACCACGAAGCTCACCACGCTGCGCGAGTCGGCGTCGTCGCGGCGCCGCAAGCTGACGTCGCCGTCACGCAGGGTCGGCTGGGGAGGAACGTCGCTGGCACTCACGTGGGCACCCTAGGCGACGTGTGCGTCATACCTCCTCGGTGGGGAATCAGATGTGGCGGCGAGAGGTGACCGCCCGGAAGCGGTTGGCGACGAAAGCCGCATCGACGTACGCAGCGTTGGCCGCCGGGTTGGCGCCGGTGCCGTGATAGTCGCTGAACGCGGCGGTCTGGTTGACGAAGACTGGTCCGGTGAGGTTCTCCGACAGCGCGACGCCGGCCTCGGCAGCCGCGTCACGTGCGTCAGCAAGGACATTCTCAGAAGTCGAGTAGACCGCGGCCGTCATGGCGCCGTGCTCCTGGATGGTTTCGCGCATGCGCTCGAGCGACTGGGCGGTGGAGTCGGTCGCGATCAGGAACGTGACGGGTCCGAAACACTCCTGGCTGTAGGCCGCCTCGTTGGCGACATCGAGCGCGACCAGTCCCGGGGCGCGCACCACTGCGTCCGGGTATGACGGGTGGTTCACCTTGCGAGCGTCCAGCACCAGCGTGCCGCCGAGCCGGGCGGCCAGCCCGAGCAGGTCGGTCGCCCGCGATCGCACCTCGGCGTTGACGATGGCGCCGAGGATCTCGACCGCTTTGGCGTCGTCGCCAGTGAACCTGGTGAGCGCCCCGCCGAGCTTGGCGCCGAACTCCTCGAAGGACAGGTGGCCCTCATCGGTCTCGATCCCGTCTCGGGGAACGTAGATGTTCTGCGGCGTCGTGCACATCTGGCCGGAATAGAGCGAGAGCGAGAACGCGAGGTTGCCCATCACCCCGCGCAGGTCGTCCGTCGAGTCCACGACGATCGAGTTCACGCCAGACTTCTCGGTGTAGACGAGCTTGCCGGCGGCAGCGCCCTCTCGCTCGAGCCAGCCACCGAACCCGGAGCCGCCGGTGTAGTCGATGATCGCGACCTCTGGCCGTTCGGCGAGCGTCTTGGCCAGCCCCTCGCCGTCGGACTCCGGCGCCAGCTGCACCAGGGCTGGGTCGAAACCGTTGTCCCGCAACACCTTTCGGGCGATCTCGACGCTGATGGCGAGGGGCAAAACCGCCCGCGGGTGCGGTTTGACGATGACCGGGTTGCCGGTGGCCAGGGAGGCGAAGAGGCCGGGGTAGCTGTTCCAGGTCGGGAACGTGTTGCAGCCGATCACGAGCGCGATGCCGCGCGCGACGATGCGGAAGTCCTTGCGCATCCGGATCAGCCCATCCTTGGCGGGCTTCTCCCACACCACCGATTCCGGCACCCGCTCCTGCTCGACCAGTGCGCTGACAATCGACTCGAACGCTCGGTCCTGGGCGTGCGGCCCGGCCGCCTGGAACGACATGACGAACGGCTGCCCGCTGGTGTGCATCACGGCGTTGGCGATCTCGAAGGACCGCTTGTTGATGGCGTCGACGATCTCGACACAGACGACCGCGCGGGTCAGCGCGCCCGCGTCGCGCCACCCCGGCATCGCCGCTTTCGCCGCCGCTATTCCCGGTTCAACATCCAGTCGCGGATAGCGGACCCGCAGCTCAGGCCCGTATGGCGACACCTCGCTCCCAGCGAACGTCCCATCCGTGGGCTGGTCACGCAACGCGGAGAAGTCGCCGGCGAGGTGGGCCTCGAAGGCGACCAGACCGTCCGGAGCTGCGTTCTCGCCATAGACGCGCGGCGACGGCGACTCCGGATAGCGCGAGAAGTACCCGCGCGACGCGAGCGCCTCTCGCCCCTGCTGAAGGCTCTCTCGATGCGCTTGTACCAGGTCGCGCGTCGCCTGTCCCGATGTTGTGGGGTCGGTTGTTGTCACGCAAGAATCCTATTCATGGCATCACCGGCTGGCCACGCGTCTGAAGGCAAGCGTCACGGGAGTGCCGACTCCCCTCGCTCTGGTGTGAGGGTGGCCGTCATCGGCGTCGGCGCAATGGGATCGGGCATCGCCCAGATCGCGGCCCGGGCAGGCCATGAGGTCCACCTGGTCGACGCCGCCGAGGGCGCCGCGGCCGAGGCGAAGAACGGCCTCGCCTCCAGGCTGGCCAGGCTCGCCGCCAAGGGCAAGATCACGCTCGACCAGGCGGCTTCCGCCACCGCCAACCTCCGCGTCGCCGGGTCCATAGCCGACCTTCCGGCGTGCGGGTTGGTCATCGAGGCGATCCGCGAGGTCCTCGTCGACAAGCGAGACCTGTTCGCTGCACTTGCCGATTCGCAGCCTGCCGGGACCTTGTTTGCCAGCAACACCTCGAGCCTGGACATCACCGCGATCGCGCGGGGACTGCCCCACCCCGAAAGGGTGCTCGGACTCCACTTCTTCAACCCGCCCCCGCTGATGCGACTGGTCGAGGTGATCTACGGCCAAGAGACCAGCTCCGAATCCCTCGGTGCCGCAACGGAACTCATGAAGGCATGGGGCAAGGTAACGGTGCAGTGCACGTCCACCCCCGGCTTCATCGTCAACCGAGTCGCCCGACCGTTCTACGGCGAGGCCCAGCGCATGGTCGAGGCTGAGGTCGCCGATGCCGCGACCATCGACCTGGCCATCCGCGACGGCGGCGGTTTCAGAATGGGGCCGCTGGAGCTCACCGATCTCATTGGACAGGACGTGAACCTCGACGTGGGGACATCGGTGTGGGAGCAGACCGGGCACGACCAGCGTTACGCCCCAACGGATCTGCAGCGCCAGCTCGTGGCTGAGGGCCGGTTGGGCCGCAAGACCGGCCGCGGCGTTTTCCGGTATGACGGCGCCGGACCGCCGCTGGATTCCTCGCCTGACCGGGCGCTGGCCGCCACACTCAACACCGGGCCGATCGTCACGAACCCTCTCGGTCGAACCCTGGCAATGCTCGTCAACGAGGCCGTCGACCTTGTCGCGCGCGGTGAGGCAAGCGCCGAGGACGTCGACACGGCAATGCAGCTGGGCACGAACTATCCCAAGGGCCCGATCGCCTGGGGCGCCGAGATCGGCTTCGACGTGATCGCCGCCCAGCTGCGTCTGCTCGATTCCGCCTTCCCGGGCGGCCGCTACCGGCCGAGCCCGGCGCTGAGTCCTCCTCACAGCAGACGCGCGCAGCGGGGATCATGACTGACCTGAGCCCCGCTGAGCGGATGTGGGCGGACGACGACATCACCTTCGTTGCCATCGCTCGTCTCGGCGACGAATCATTGACCAGCGTCACGACCGATCGGTAGTACCGTTTCAGCACCATTAGCGGTACCATAGTGGGCATGGCTACTAATCTGCGGCTTCGACCTGACGCCGAGGTGGCATTACGCACCCGGGCAACCGCCGCCGGACGTTCGCAACAGGAACTCATTCGCGAGGCTGTCGACCGCTACCTGGGACTGGTCTCCGAGCCCCTTCCGCGCACCAGTGCCGGTGCTCTGCTGGCTTCCGGGGGGGTGCTGCCTGCGCGCCACGGATTCCGCGAGAGCGCCGAACTGTTGCCGCTCCGCGACGGGGCTAGCACTCTGCGGATGCTGGACCGTGAGGACCGAGTCTGACCATGCGCGTCTACGTGGACAGCAGTGCTCTGCTCAAGCGGGTCTTTGCCGAAGCCGAGTCCGAAGCGCTCGCGTTGGCACTTCGAGCCCACGTCGACGAGGGCTCGGTCCTGGTGTCCTCTGCGCTGGCCTGGGTCGAGGTTTCGCGCGCCCTGCGCGCTTACCCGGACGCGCTCGGGCCGGTTGAGGTGACGTCCTTCGCAGACACCGCACTGTCGGGGGTGCTCGAGAAACCCCTGAGCGCGGAGGTCGTTGCGCTGGCCCGGCGGCTGACCCCGCCGGTGCTGCGGACTCTGGACGCGATCCATCTGGCGTCAGCCCTTCTCGTCGACGCCGACGTGTTGGTGGCCTACGACCAACGGTTGCTCGAGGCCACAAAGACCCACGGGATCAGCATCTCTTCACCCGGACGCTGAGTGACAGCAGCATTCCCTAGAGCAACAC